>QHBZ01000241.1:13990-25838 GCA_003244055.1 Pseudonocardiales bacterium
GCGAACCTGCTCGCCTTCCAGCCCGACGAGCAGATCGCCCAGGTCATGCAGATCAAGGACTACACCGCCGCGCCGTATCTGGTACTGGCTACCCGCGACGGTCTGGTCAAGAAGAGCAAGCTGACCGACTTCGACTCCAACCGCGCCGGTGGGCTGATCGGCATCAACCTGCGTGATGAGGACGAGCTGGTCGGCGCGGTGCTGTGCGCCGCCGAGGACGACCTGCTGCTGGTCTCGGCGCAAGGCCAGTCGATCCGGTTCTCCGCCACCGACGAGGTGCTCCGTCCGATGGGGCGGGCCACCTCGGGCGTGTTCGGGATGCGTTTCAACGAGGGTGACGAGCTGCTGTCCATTGCGGTGGTGCAGGCCGGGCTGTTCCTGCTGGTCGCGACCGCGGGGGGGTATGCCAAACGGACCCCGATCGACGACTATCCGGTGCAGGGACGCGGCGGAAAGGGTGTGTTGACCCTTCAATACGACCGCCGGCGTGGCAAGCTCGTCGGCGCACTCATCGTCGATATCGACGATGAGTTGTACGCCATCACCTCCACCGGCGGGGTCATCCGAACCACTGCCAAGGAGGTGCGCAAGGCCGGCCGGCAGACCAAAGGGGTGCGCTTGATGAACCTTGGTGAGGGGGCGAGCCTGGTGGCAGTCGCACGAAACACCGAAGACACCGTCGACCCCGACCCCGACCCCGACCCCGACCCCGACGCCGGCGACCCGACTACCGGCAGACCGGACGCCAACGGTGCACCGACGAAGGGTGAGTCGTGACGAGGCCCGAGAACGCCGAGGAGACCGAGTCCCCCCCGCAGCAGCGCCAGCGCGACTCCAAGGGTGACGGAGATCCCACGACGGTGGCGTTGCAAGTGGGCGCTCCTGAACATGCCCGCGGCACGGCCCGTGAGCCGGCCGATCGGCAACCAGTGGGTGGCTCGGCTTATGGCTTCTCGCCGGGCGTCGGCCAGCCGAACGCGGCCGGCGGACCAGGAGCGCGTCCAGATTTCTCGCCGTCCACGGTGCGGGTCGGCGGCTACACGCCGCCGGAGCGGCTATCGCCCGCCTCGCAGCCGGGCAACCAGTCACGTTCGGTCCGGGTTCCCCGCCGGACCAGCTTGCAGCTGCAGCGGCTCGATCCGTGGTCGGTGCTCAAGATCTCGCTGGTGCTGTCAGTCTGCGGATTCCTCGTCTGGATGGTGGCCGTGGGGACGCTCTACGGAGTGCTTGCGGGGATGGGCGTCTGGGACCAGCTCAACGGGACCTACTCCGACCTGACCTCGGCCAACAACGCCCAGGCCGGAGGCGCCGAACTGATCAGCGGCGGCCGGGTCTTCGGGGTGTCGATGGTGATCGGCCTGGTGAACATCGTGCTGATGACCGCGTTGGCCACCGTCGGATCCCTTGTCTACAACATCGCGGCAGACCTGGTCGGCGGCATCGAGGTCACCCTGTCCGAACCGGACTGACCACGGCCAGTCGGGTTAGGACCCGGTGTGGCTGTGCGGTAACCTTCGCCGGGTCGCCGGGGGCCTATAGCTCAGTCGGTTAGAGCGCATCCCTGATAAGGATGAGGTCGCTGGTTCAAGTCCAGCTAGGCCCACTGAAGAAGTACCATCGTGACAGGAGGAGATTCATCGTGAAGAAGATTATGGCACTGCTGCTCGTCGGTCTGATTGCCTTGATCGTCGTCCAGCGTCAGCGTTCCGCGAAGGCCGAGGCCGACCTCTGGCGTGAGGCCACCTCACCGAACTCCTGAACCACCGCTGGGTGTGCTGACCACGCCCGGAGCTCGGGGACGTAGCTCAACTGGCAGAGCACCGCCTTTGCAAGGCGGGGGTTGAGGGTTCAAGTCCCTTCGTCTCCACGAAGCTCGCGACACGCGAAGGCCCACGTCAGCGCGGTGGTTTCACACTGCCTGGGCCGGGAACGCCTCGAGTCGCCCACCGGTTGCGGTGGGCGGTGGGATTCTCATCGACGCGCACGATCCGAGCCTGGTGAACCCAACAGCGTGCACACCTCAGTCAAGGTTTCTCTTGGTGGCGCGCAGTAGGTCCGACGCGGCCGAGCTGACGACCGAGGAACCGCGGCGGCAGGCCCGAGATGAGCATCCTCGGCCGCTTCACTATGCGAGGATCTCGTCGTACCGTCGACCCGCGCTAGGGTCGCCGAAGGTGCTCGCCCCGCTGGAAGGAGACCCGTGATGGCCTCGGTCGAGGGACTGGAGATCTACCTCAACGATCACCTGGCCGGTGCAATCACCGGCACGGAGCTTGCGGGTAAGATCAAAACTGAGTACTCGGACACCTCGTTCGGCCCTTTCCTCGCCGAGTTAGCCGGCGACATCGACCAGGACAAAACGTCGCTGGAAGAGCTGATGGAGCGGTTGGGAATTGCGCAGAGCCCGACCAAGCTGGCCACCAGCTGGATCGCGGAGAAGGCCAGCAGGCTCAAGCTGAGTGAGACGATGAGTGGTGGCCGGGAGATGAAGCGCCTGATGGAGTTCGAGATGCTGTCCTTGGGTATCGAAGGCAAGGCGTCCCTGTGGCGCGCCCTGATCGCGGCGAGTGACTCCCATCCCGCCCTCGCTACGACGGATCTGGCCAGGCTCGAAAAGCGCGCCGAGAGCCAGCGCGCCGGCCTGGAGGAGCACCGAATCCAGGTTGCCAAGGTGGCGCTGAGTCGCTGAGGTCCGGACCTCCGGCGCGGCGCTATACGAAGGGGTGGCCGGGGCTCCGCCTACGACCGCGCCCGTCGCTGCAACTCCGCAACGTCGGCACTGGGCTCTCAGCGGCCCTTCTTCCCGCCCTTGCGTCCAGCAGCCACCTTCTGCGCCTTGGTCCCGCCTTGCGAAGAATCAGTGTTCTTCTTGCCCGAACCTGAGGCTTTGCCACCCTTGGCTGACGAGTCAGGGTCGTTGGCAATTCGCGCCGCGCGTTCCTTCGTCATGCCCTTGCTCCGCAGACCCTCGTACTGTTTGTCGTCCTTGATGCTCGGGCCATGATCCTTGGCCATGATCGCTGCTCCTTGCTTACGATCGATGCGGAGAAGTACCCCGCTTGAACGCTGTTATGCGTCGGCACCCGGGTTGACGACCATGGCAGCGGTGCCCAGCGGCTAGGCTGGGCGCGTGTCCGCCGCAACGGTGCTCGGTGACCCTGCGCGGTTAGCGGCGGTGGCCAGAGCGTTGCCGGTGGCCCGGGCAAACCGGCAGGCGCTGGACCGGCTGGCTGAGTTGGCCGCGACTGTCGTGGACGCTCCGATCGGCATCGTGAATCTGATCGACTCCCAGCAGCATTTTGTGGGCATGGTCGGGCTTGGTGAACCGTTCGCGACCTCCCGGACCGCGTCGATTGACACCGGTTTCTGCCCGTTGACGTTCTTTGCGGGCAGGCCGTTGTACATCGAGGACGCCGCCGAGGTACCCACATTTGCTGATCACCCGGCCCATCTCGAATTCGGCTTCCACGCCTATGCCGGCTGCCCCCTGCGTGACGCTGACGGCCAGCTGATCGGCACTCTGTGCGCGCTTGACACCCGGCCGCACCGGTGGCGGCGGGTCGATCGCCTGGCGCTGGAGGCGCTGGCGAACTCGGTGATCAACGAAATGGCGTTGCACCAGGACATCGACCGACGCCAGCGGTTGCTGGATGCGTTCAGCGCCGCGCCAGCGGCGATCGCGGTCACCCGCGGCCCTCGGCACGTCGTGGAGTACCACAATCCGGCATATCAATCGCTGTTCGGCGAGGTCCCACTGGAAGTGCCCGCTGTCGAGGCGATGCCGGAGCTGCCCGGTGAGCTCTTCGCGTTGATGGATCAGGTACTGGCCAGTGGTGCGGACTACCGCACCGACGCGGCTCCGGTGACCATGACCTGGCCCGGTGAGCCCTGCCCCCGCGAACGGTTCTTCGACTTCTCCTACTCCGCGATCCGTCGCACCGCCGGCGACGGCGTGGACCACCGGGGATTGCTGGTGGTCGCGGTGGAGGTCACCGACCGGGTGCAGACCCGCCGCGAGCTCGAACGCCACGCCCGCCGCCAGCAACTGCTCGCCCGGGCCAGCGCGGCATTGAACCGCAGCCTCGACCCCGGTGCGGAGCTCCAGGAACTTGCCCGAGCGGTGGTCCCCGAGCTCGCCGATCTGTCCACGGTGCACCTGCTGGCCCGCCCGGTGCCCCCCGGCGTCGATCCGCCGCTACCGGTGATCACCGACCGGGTGGCCGTAGCCGGCATGCCAGGTGTCACATTGGCGCCGCGGTTGAGAGGTCTGCGCTGGGACGGCGACGGCGACCCGATCACCGCGGCGATCCGTCAGGGGGAACCACTCCGCCAACCCATGCCGGCCGTCGAGACGCCCTCGTGGGCTCGAAACACCGGATCGGCGGACACCTTCCGCGACGGGTTGACCCAGGTGGTGGTCGCCCCGGTGATCGTGCATGGTCTGGTGGTCGCGGTGGTGTCCTTCCTGCTGCATCACACCCGGCCGGCGTGGAGCGACGACGACCTGCGCGCGTTGGGCCAGATCGCCCGCTACGCCGGGATCGCCTTGGAACACGGCTTGACCTACCAGGCGACCCGTGAGTCGGCGTTGGTGCTGCAACGCAGCCTGCTCACCGAACCACCGACAGTGACCGGGCTGCAGATCTGCGCCCGCTACCGCCCGGCCGGGCGCGACGAGGTCGGCGGCGATTGGTATGACGCGTTCCAGCGCGGCCCGGACCAGCTAGCCGTGGTGATCGGCGACGTCGTCGGCCACGACATCACCGCCGCCGCGGCGATGGGTCACCTCAGCGCCACGCTGCGCGGTTTGGCCCTGGACCGCGACGAAGGACCCGCCGCGATCCTGGACAGGCTCGCCGAGATCAACACCCGGCTCGCCATCACCCCGTTCGCGACCCTGCTCTACGCCAATCTCACCCGGACCGACGGCTGCTGGACCATGCGCTGGGCCAGGGCTGGGCACCCGCCCCCGTTGCTCGCCACCGTCGCTGGTACTCAGCTGCTGGCCGGAGCCACCGGCACTGCTCTGGTCTGCACCCAGACTCCGCGGCACACCGAGAGCGAGATCACCCTGACTGCAGGAACGACCCTGTTGTTCTACACCGACGGCCTGGTCGAACGTCGCGGCACGGACCTTGCGGACAACCTCAGTGCTCTAGCCACCCGCGTCGCTGCTGGCGCGCATCATCTCATCGAGCCGTTGTGCGACGACCTGCTGGCCGACGCACCTACCGACGACGACATTGCGGTGCTGGCCATTCACGTCTGTTAAGTCGTGAGATCGTCGAACTCGCCGGCTTTGACGCCATGGATCCACGCGGTCATCTCGGCGGGAGTGAACAGCACGACCCCATCGGCGGGGCGGTTGCTGTTGCACACCGCGATGCGCCCATCTGGCAAGGCTGCGACCTGGACGCAGGTTCCGTTGTTTCCGCTGAAACTGCTGATGCGCCACCGCGCGGCGGCTAGGTGTGGGCTAGACACGGTGTGTGCCTCCGAACTTCATTCCCCGACGACCGATTGGATGAATGAGATTGACCCATTGGGGTCAAGGGCGACCCGCTGTAGATCCTCAGCCACCATGGTATACGACCGAACCTCTTCTGCATCTTGTAGATACACCGCACCGTCGTGGAGTTCCACGTAGCCGATCGACCGCACGTTCGCGAAGCCCAGGACGACGAACTGACCGGTCAGCGCGGTGTGCGGGCCGTCCTCGGGACGGACTATCTGGATGGTCACCGTGGGCAGCCGCGCCATCGCCAGTAGATGCCGAAGCTGGGCCCGCCGCAGCTCCGGGTCACCCACCGCCAGCCGCAGCGCACTCTCCGTGATTACAGCGTGTAGCTGGAGCGGGCGCTCGGTATCGGTGAGCCGGCGGGTGCGGGCGATCCGCAAGCCGACGAACCGCTCGCTGTAGTCGGCGCGAACGCGCGGCGTGTTGGCGGTGACCGCGGCAGCGTACTGCTCGGTCTGCAACAGGCCGGGAATGAGCATCGGCTCGAAAACGAACTCACTCTCGGCCAAGCCCTCCAGGCCGACGAACGTTTTCAACCAATCCGGCACCACCTGGGCCCACGGCGCCCACCATCTGGCCTCGTCGGCTTGGTTGGTCAGCGACGTGAGCCGGTCGATATCGTCCTGCTCAGCGCCGTAGTCGGCGAGCAGCCGGGCGATGTCGTGCGGATCCTGCTGCTGCCGCCCGGTCTCCAGATGGCCGAGCTTGGCTCTGCCGATCCCGCTGAGCTGGCTAGCCTCGGTCAACGACAGGTGGGCCGAGTTGCGGTACCGGGCCAGCTCCACGCCGATCAGCCAGCGCAACGGCGATGGATCTCCCCGTAACGCCACTTCGGTCGCCGGTTTTGTCATGAGACGTCTCATGTATAGTCCCCCGAACTGATACATGTCCCACCGTCCGATTAACACGAACGGACCCGACCGACGGAGCACGAGCAGCGCGACTCAATGGCACTGTGACACGTGACCCTGAGTCGACGTCGCCGAGCCTTGTGGCCGGGATGGTCGCTGGTGAGGCTACCGGGACGCTCCCCGAAAAGCTGGCAGGCTCGCTGTCGGCTTCGTCGGGTTTTCGATAAGCAGTGACGGCTTGGCCCGTGCGTCTGGCAGGCGAGCGGAGTTTCACGCAGAATTGTCGTACTACTGACGGGGAAGTCGACTGTGGACCAGGCCCCACCGGATTGGGAGATCCGAGGCGAGCCGCGGCTCTTTGCCGCCCCGCCGCCGCGCCGCTCTTCGCACCTGGCGGCCCTGCAGGTACCCGAGCCTCAATTTCCCACCAGGACCCCGCCCGGTCGACGACCAGACCGTCCGGCGCCGGTACGCACTCCGGTGGCCCAGCCGGATCTCGGCGATCAGGGCGGGGGGTCGAGCGTCGAACAGCTTCGGTGGGCGCGCGGCCCAGACGACGGGCACCTGCATCTGCTGCCACCCGCTGGTGTCAACCTCGCCGCCGCCAGCGGCCACGCCCAGGCACTATGTGGTCACCGCATACCCGCTCAGGGCCTGACCATCAACGGCGTCCCGTCGGGGGCGCTGTGTATGGCCTGCGTCATGGGCGCGACCTCGTAAGAGCCCGCCGCTAACCGTTCTTGCTGCCGGTGACACCGGCGCTGCTGGCGGGGTCGGACTGGGTGTAGCCGGTGATCAGCGCCCACATGCTGGTGCCGGAAAGGCTCTGACCCTTGCCGCCGGGTGTACCCGGGTCGCCGCCGGCGCCGGGGAGGCCGTCGATGTCAGCGCGCCACAGCGACAGGAGGGTACGCGCCGGTAGCAACTCCACGTGCTGTTGGGCGAGTTCAGCCAAGCTCATTGCATCAGACATCGGATCCCCCTGGAAAGGCTGTCCTGGTCACCCAGGTGCGGCGGTACTCACCGGCGGCAGTGCCGGTTCGACGTCACCCAAAGTGCCCAGTGCGATCGTTCGTGGCAATCCGTAGCTGTACCTAACTTGTTCGGGCAACCACGTACAGGTAGCAGTGGAGAGCAACCCCATGGGAGTACCCTAGGGGTATGCCTAAGGTGAGTATCTACCTTCCGGACGCTCTGTACCGTGAGGCGCAGGCCCGCAATCTGCCGCTCTCCGCATTGGCGCAGCAGGCCATCGAGAACGCGCTGAAGGAGTCCGCTCGGCATGACTGGGTAGCTAAGGTCCGGTCCAGGCCGCAGCGGTGTCATACCGTGATCGACACCGCGCACCTGCTTACCGAGGTCCGTGAGGAATTCGGTCAGTGATCGTGCTTGACGCCGCTGCGCTCGTCGACGCGGTGCTCGACCAGCCGACGGCAGCCTGGGTCCTCGACGAGATCGCTGAGCAGGAAGTCTGCGCTCCTGCTCATCAGCCAGCCGAGGTGCTTTCCGCTCTCGCCCGTCTGGTGCGGGCCGCCCAGATCGACCTGGAGTCGGCGCGGGACGCGCTCGACGAGGCAGTTGCCCTTCCGCAGCGGTTCGTGACTCCGACGACTGGTCACCTCCGACTCGCGTTCACCCTACGAGAGCGGATGCGCGTGGTCGACGGCCTGTACGTCGCACTGGCTGGTGAACTCCACTGCGCTCTCGTCACCACCGATCGCCGACTTGCCATCGCGGATGCACCCTGCGAGATTCGCATCCCTCCGGCCCAACCAGGCCACCCCACCGGCGTTCCGGTCCCCGTCCCGCGACCCGCTGACTCTTGAAACAGCGGTCGAAGAACCCGATCCGTACTCTACGATCGCCGGAGTCGGGATGGGTGGCAGTCCGCGTCGCCGTACCGACCTTGCGTCGGGCGGGCGGTCACCGAGGAGTTGACGACGTGAACAGCGACTTCGTTCACCTGGCGGGTACGCCGGAGACGGCGTTGCGCCACGAGGACCTGGTGACCTTGCCCGCGAGTGCCCCACCGGCGCCGTGGCGGGTCACTGCTGCCGCGATGCTGTGGACGGATCGGCCGGATGACCGGGCCCGGGCGGCCATCGATGCCGTAGTGCCGAAGGAGGTCTCGGCCGGCGCCACGCCGATCGCCACCGTCGGAGCGTTGATCCGGTACCTGCGCACCCCCGTCGGGCGTTACCGGGAGGTCATCGGGGCGGTTGTCTACCGTCGGGGCGCCACGGTGTTCACTCACATCCCCTTCATCGCCGTCGACTCCCCGGCCAGCGTGGTTGGCGGGCGCACCAACTGGGCGTTGCCCAAGACGTTGGCCAGCTTCGACGGTCAGCCGGCTGGCGGCACCTCCATGGCAGCCAACGGCGACGACTGGCGCCTCGAGGCCACTCCCACCGCCCACCTGCTCATGGTGCCGATGCTGGTACCGAAGCTGCTCGCGCTGGTCCAGCTCGGCCCGCACGGTACGGTGTGGTCGGTGCGACCAAGCTCCTACGGGGTGGCCCGGCTGGCCCGGATCGACGTGCGGGTGATGGCTGCACCCACCCTGGCGGACTGGTTCCCGGCGGGCATTCACTGGGGCACCCTCACCCCCCGGCTAACCATGGTGCTGGGCCGTGCGGTGTGGGGATCGGCCGCCGGCTGAACTTGCGACCGCGCACCGGTCTCCGAGGGCGAGTACGCGGGTCGTTAGGAAAGCGTCAAGATCGGTGCCGGCGGGTGATGGCGGTGCGAGGCTCGGTGACGTGAGCTTCGTGCTGAAGAGGTGTCTCGCCCAGCCGGCCGATGCGCAGCGCCCGGCTGGGCGAGACGCTGCTGCCTACCTGGTTGGCGTTGCCGGTGTTCTGTAGCGACCCGATCTCCTCGGTAGCGTATGCGACTGAGCAGATCTTCCTGGTGTCATGGAACTGGACCCAGGATCTGGTCGCCGAGTGGGACCGGCGGGATCTACCGGTGCGCCTGAAGGTGCTGGCCGCCCCGTACCGCGATCTGGCCCGACCGCTCGTCGAGTACGTCAGGAACTACGCCGCTACGAGCCGCGCTCGGTCATCACCGTCTTCATCCCGGAGTACGTGAGTGACCACGCGGTGGTGGCAGAACCTGCTGCACAACCAGAGTGCGCTGAGGTTGAAGGGACGGTTGCTGTTCACCCCCGGCGTGGTGGTGGTGAATGTGCCTTATCACCTGGGCGTTGCCGACCAGGGCTGGTTGGGTGCGGCGACCCCGGAGCAAGTTGGGACAACACAGCAGTCGGGCTGTTCGGGCTCGTATTGCCGGCGTTGGCGACGCTGATCTCGGTAGCCGGCCGGGGATTGTTCGGGCTGCCCACGGATGTGATGCTGTTCGTGCTGGTGGGCGCTGGACGCCCAAGATCTTAGGCTGCGGCGACGCGAGCGAGCGCTCGCCTCCTCAGCTGAGGCGATACTGCGACCAGCCGCGCCATTCCCACCCCTTTTGCGGCTCTCAGTAATTCACCGAAGAAGCGATGCCGATTAGGCCGAGAAAGCTCTAAGGTGCTGCCTGCCGCTGAAGCCTTTGTATTGGAGCGGGTGACGGGAATCGAACCCGCGTCTAGAGCTTGGGAATCTCTCTACCGTGCCAGGCGATGCACGCTGACCTGCCGATTTCCTGTACCGCAGCGCACCGTGGGCGACCGCCATTGACCCCTCCTTACAGCACGCGGACAGCACGACGGTGGTTGTTCTGGTCCCGTGCAAGGAGCCGAAGGGTAGCCCGCCGTGTGGCGGGGATTTTTGGACTGAGAGCGGAAGACTCCAAACCCCAAGGATTCTCGGACCATGGTAGTGGTTGTTCGGGGGATAGCGTCGATTACATGCGGCTTTCGCGACTGCAAACGCTCGCCGTCTGTGGTTATCTGGGTTATCTGGATGTTTTTTGTGACCGTAAAGTGTCCAAACGATCACTGTGTGGCCCTGACGATGCATGGCCGTTGGTTTCGTTGCACGGTGCGATTTGGTGGTGATCTCCTCGCGGCGCGGGTCCTCCCTGCCGGCCGAGGGGTGGGGCGCAAGGTATGCAGTCCAGCCTTGCTCCCCACCCCTCGGGCTGGCAGTCGTCTCGGCGTGCCGCGAGGAGCTCACCACCGGTCCAAACCTCATCTCCGAAGCGGTGCCGGGTCCGGGCGGAGCCCGGGATTAATGATGCGGACAGGTCCGTGAGCGGATCGCATGACGCAGACTCAGACGAGACCTGAGTACCGCCTTGCAAAGGTGCGGCCATAACAGTCTGTGAGCAGGAAAGTATTCTGATGCGCGGTCAGTGAGATTCTGACCGTTGTTATCCGTGGTTCCCCGTGAGTCCCCGTGGGAACGGGCACGCGAGGGGCACGGGCCAAGATCCCCGGACTTCGGGGATGAGTAACAACGCCGTCGATACGACGGTCAGGTACTCGCCCCATGATCGGTGACGTAGCAGGCCGTAGCCCTCCGCCGCCTCCAGTATCCCGTAGGCGATGGCGATTGCCCCGTCGCGTTGCGCCTGGCGTGGTGCGAACCCGGCCAGTCGTGAGATCAGTCGACCGGTTTCGTTGCGGCTGGGGTCCAGTCCGACGTGTTCAGCGAAGCGTCGGGCGAGATCGGTCCAGTCGGTGTGGGTATGGGTTAGCAGGATCAGGCCGACACCGACCAGAAGCACCGCACGAAGCATCCGCTCGACCGCGAGGACCGGCAGCAGCCGGCTCTGGTCCTGCATACCGTCGTTGTGGGAGGACCGCTTCGGCGCGTGAGTCTTGCCGGGGTGCTTCGCGGCTGGCACCATAGCGACCTCACATCCAGACGGCTACTCAACGTGCAGGGACAATTACGGGAACACCGTGCCATAGAGGCGCAAATGGTGCATCGGTCCGCGCGGTGCGAACCGGTCCGCTCGTTGCTGCGTATCCGAGGTGAGCCAGGGATCTGATCCGACCCGTCGACAGCGCAGAGCAGGAGATACATGGCAGCGAGGGTGGAGAGCGACTTTCCGGCCGACATCATGGGGTTGCAGGTTGTAGAGCATGGTGTCGACGCGCGTGTGGTCACCGTGACCGGGGAGGTCGATACGCTCACCGCGCCGCAGCTGACCCGTTTCCTCAACGAGCAGTTGTCCACCGCCCGGGTTGTCGTAGTCGACCTCGACGGCGTGAAGTTCCTCGGGTCTGCCGGGCTGTCCGCACTGTTTGAGGCCAACGAACTCGCCACTGAACACGACCGCGCCCTGCGGTTGGTGTGTCACTCCCGAATCGCCAACCGTGCCCTAGAAGCCACCGACCTACGCGAGCGCTTCACCTTCGCCGACACCGTGCCAGATGCTTTGAAGAAATCGGCCTGAATCAAGTCGGTAGGACGCCGAGAACTTCGCGCCGTGGGATTACAGTAAAAAGGTACTAGAGACTCAACGCATTGCATGGAAGGCGACGTTCGGGTAGTGGCTTCTGGGTGCAAGCGTGCGGCTCGGTCAAGTGGCG
>QHBZ01000242.1:0-9615 GCA_003244055.1 Pseudonocardiales bacterium
CGCTGACCAGCGCGAGCCAGGTCACCAGCGTGATCTGTGGGTCGGTGGCACCGCGGAGCCGGCGCTCAAGCCTCCGCGGTGCCACCCAGGCGACGAACAAGGCCCCCAGCACGAGCACGAGCGCCATTATCACTAGCTCTTTCGCTCCCCGAGAGCGCGGCGCAGGATCGTCGACTCATGGTCTGACGCCGACCGCGCGAAATGCAGCAGGACACCGTCGGGATCCCCAGTGGATGCGAGCACGTCGCGTAGCGCACGTGCGGCGGCCTCCTCCCGCGCTTCCGCCGGCCGGTACAGGTACGCGCGGCCGGAACGTTCGCGCTGCACCCAACCCTTACGGTGCAGGTTGTCCAGCACAGTCATCACGGTCGTGTACGCGAGCGTGCGCGAATTGTTGATCTCTGTCAGAACTTCCCGGACACTGCACGGATTCGCGACGCGCCACAGCACGTCCATGACTGTCGTTTCGAGTTCGCCCAGGCCGTGCATGTCACCCTCCTGGCGCAAGGATACGGGGTCACCGGTATCACGCCGAAGCGACCGCGGCGGCGGGCCGCTGCAGCCGGCCAGCCCGGTCCAGCGCGCCGACACCCGCGGCACAGAGCAGACCGATACCGGCCAGCGCCAACCACGGTAGCGACGGCAGGCCGGCGGCCCGGCCCAGGTCCAGCGCGGTGCCAGTGAGCACGTTCCCGAGCATGATCCCGATTCCGAACACGGTGTTGTACAGGCCGTAATGCGTGGCCACCAGCCGGTTGTCAGACAGCGTGACGATCGTGTCCATCTCGAACGGGAAAACGACGATGGTGCCTAGCGCGAGTAGCGCCGCAGAGAACACCAACGGTGCCAGCAGCACTGCGGTCGGTAGTGCTCTGCTGCCCGCCGCGGCGGTCGCGGTGATCAGCGGCGGGAGGAACGACGCGGCCATCAGGCCCAGGCCCACCACGAGGCAGCGGCCCGGACCCCAGCGGCTCCGGCACCATGCCGTGATCCGCATCTGCCCGGCGATGGCGAGCAACCCCGAGACCGCGAACAGGGTCGCGACTCCGACTGTCCCTGCCACACCGCCGCCGGCGAGGCGACGCACCTCCAGCGGCAGGGCGAGGTAGACCTGGAAAGCCAGCACATAGCTGCCGATCATCGCGATCGAGAACAGTACGAACGAGCGGTTCGCCAGCACCGAGCGCCACTGCGTCACTACTGAGCTTGCGCGAGGATCGGCGGTGTCGCCGCTCCGGCGCTGCGGCAATGCACGCAGCTGCAGCACGCTGAGCACCGCGAAGACGCCCGCCGCGACAGCACATGTGAGGCGGAAATCGATGCCGGTGAGCGCCAGCCCCAGCAGCGGGCCGAACAGGATGCCGGTCTGATAGAAGATGTTGAACAGCGCGAAGGCCTCCACCCGCCGCTCGCCGGCATCGTGCGCGAGGTAGGCGCGGACCGCAGGGTTGAACAGCGCCCCCGCGAAGCCGGTCGCGGCCGAGGCCACGAGGAGCGCGGGGACCGAGTCCACCAGGCCCAGCAACCCGAAGCCAGCGGTGCGTAGCACGCAACCGGCCACGATCAGCGGTTTGTAGCCCAGCCGGTCGGCCAGCGTGCCACCGATGAGGAACATGCCCTGCTGGGCGAAGTTCCGCACACCCAGCACCAGGCCGACAACCCAGACCGCCAGCCCGAGGTCACCCGCCAGATACCCGGCGAGGTACGGGATGAGCATGTAAAAGCCGATGTTGATGCTGAGCTGGTTGAGCAGCAGCAGTTGCACCGGCCGGTCGAAGGAGCGGAACTGCACGATCGTGCGCATCAGCGGTCCTCCTCCTGTCCGGCTGTCGGGTCGAGCACGCGGCGACACCGGGTCCAGCGGGTGACTTCTCGTTCGGTGGGGTGGGCGATCTCATCGGGTTCGGTAGGCAGATGGGCGGTCAGCAGCCCATGCCGGTCGCAGTAGTCGTCGTTGAACACGGTGTCGAAGTAGCGTTGCGGGCCATCGGGGAAGACCGCGGCGATGCGCGCGTCCGGTTCCTCGGTGCGGGCCAGCCAGCCCGCGACCAGAGCGACGGCACCGACGCTCCAGCCGCCGCTGGCGTACTGCGCGGCGGCGAGCAGCCGCGCGGCGCGCACCGCCTCGCCGGGTGCAACCCAATGCACCTCGTCGAAGGCCGGGTAGTCGATATTGCGCGGGTGAATGCTCGACCCGAGCCCGCGCATCAACCGCGCCCGGGCGGGCTGCCCAAAGATCGTGGACCCCACCGTGTCGACGCCGACGAGTCGCAGATGCGGGAAGAACTCCCGCAGCACCCGGCTCACGCCAGCCGAATGCCCACCGGTGCCCACCGAGCACACCAACACGTCGACCCGGCCGAGCTGGGCGACGAGTTCCAGCGCCAGCGGCTCGTACCCGGCCACATTGTCCGGATTGTGATACTGATCCGGGCAATACGAGCCTGGATGTTCGGCCAGCAGCTCGGCCACCCGCTCGCGACGGGCCTGCTGCCAGCCCCCGGTGGGGTGGGGCCTGGTGACGACGTCGATCCGGGCCCCGTAGGCGGTCAGCAGCCGGTGCATGATCGGCTCCATGCCCGGATCGGTGACCAGGGTCACCGGGTGCCCGTAGGTGATGCCCGCTAGCGCCAGCCCCAGGCCCAGCGTCCCGCTCGTCGACTCGACGATCATGCCGCCGGGTAACAGCTCACCACGCGCACGGGCGCGCTCGATCATGTACAGCGCCGGGCGGTCTTTCATCCCGCCCGGATTATTCCCCTCAAGCTTCGCCCAGAAGCCCCGCCCCGCGGGGCTCAGCGGTCGGTCGACCCACAACAGCGGGGTGCTGCCCACCGAACCGGCGACCGTGTCACAACGCGGCGCATAGCCAGCGGTCAGGACGCGGACGGCGGGGGACGAGCTGATTTGCCGCGCGTCGAGCGCGCGGGGAAGCACTATCTCCATGAACTGATCTCCCTGAAAACGGGTGGCAAGGACAGCGATATGCGCGCAGCGGCAACCCGCGTCTGCCCTACCGGCAGGCGATCAGGTCGTCGCGAAGGCGCTCGTCACGTCCGCGCGACACACAGGGAGATCAAGATGTGACGTCCCGACGGGGACGATCGAGAAATCGAGGAGGGAGGGCCTCGCCTCCGGACCCCGAGCAGCACTGGGGCACCCGCCGCCGACCAGCCAGCTGCATCGGGACTAACCCGGGTAGCAACCACCTGGTCGACCGCCCGGCGCGGCGTGGCATACACCTTGCTCCCGGCGCCCTTGTGCTTGTGACCGGTGTCGTGATGACACCGGTGGGGGGCCGTCCCAATCTCCCCAGATTTGCTGTGAGCATGCCAGGCTGCTTCATGAGCCACGCCCTGCGATCCAGCACCAGCACCAGCACCAGCAGCAACCGCACCCGCGCACTCGGCGACCTGCCCGATCGAGAATGAGAGAATCGCCCAGAGGGCGAGACCAACGCTCAGCACCCGCCGACGGACGATCCTCCCCTCACCCCGCACGCCGCTACCCTACGACGGCGACCGCGGCGCCCAGCATCTGCAAGCCCATCAAGCCACACTCACTCAATCGTGACCACTGTGGACTGATCGTTTCACTCAATCGCGACCACTGTGGACTGGATAGGTGACGCAGCTTCGCTGGGCGACCGGGCCGACGGCGAGGACCCGCACGATCCGACCCATGTACTATCTCGCTACGTAAAACATGGATACCACGAGAAACTAGGTGATCGCTCAACGTGACTCCGACCTCGCTCCCCGTCGAACCTCCGCACGGCTCCCAGCATCCGCAGCCGCAGATGAACGGTGGACGGTCGCCGAAGGCCCACTGGACCTCGGTGGGCAGGTTGGTCGCGGCCATCGCGGTGGCCGCCGGAGCCGTGGCCTGCGCCAGCGGTGGCGGCGGGAGCGCCTCGTCTGCGGGTAACTCGGTGCAGCTTGCACACGTGCACGGCCTTGGCGTCGATCCCGGCACCGGTGAGCTCTACGCGGGCAGTCACTACGGTCTGATCCGGTTCCCGCAGCGGGGAGAGCCAGGCCGGGTGGGGGGCCTGGTACAGGACTTCATGGGATTCGCTGTGGTCGGGCCGAACCACTTCCTGGCCAGCGGGCATCCGGGGGCGGGTCAGGGCGGCCCCAGCAAGGTCGGCCTGATCGAAAGTACCGACGGGGGCCGAAGCTGGCGGACTCTGTCGCTGGCTGGGCAGGCCGACTTCCACACCCTGAAGGCCAGCCACGGCTTGGTCTTTGGCTCCAACGCCGGGCAGCTCATGGTTTCCAAGGACGGGAGGGCGTGGGAAACCCGCGCTCGGATCGCGATGGCTGACCTCGCCATCAACCCCAAGGACGCCGAGATGCTGCTTGCGACGACCCAACAGGGCCTTGCCCGCAGCACCGACGGCGGCCAGAACTTCGGGCTCGTCGCGGGCGCACCGCTGTTACAGCTCCTCACCTGGACCGACACCGGAGACCTCGTCGGGATCACCCCCGAGGGCACCGTGCAGGTGAGCAGCGACGGTGGGACCACCTGGTCCCAGCGCGGCTCTGCGGGAGGGGCACCGGAGGCGCTCACCGCGTCCGGCAATCAGATCTACGCCGCCGTCGAAGGCAAGATCGTCAGCAGCGACGATGGCGGCAGCACCTTCAAGACCCGGTACGAAGGAAGCTGAGCAGCGGATCCTCTGAGGACAGCCCCGGAGGATCGCGGCTGAGATTGCGCCCATCAGCCCCCGGGCTTGCGAGCGGCGAGTCGTTCGACGACCCCTGCCGCGAACCGGTCGTGGCGTTCGATCGGGAACCCCGCGGCGCGGACCTGCTCGATCGGGCGACGGAGGAAGTGCTCACCGCCCACTGGGATGGCCACCAGCTCAAGGACGCGCTGGCTGGTCCGCAACACCCGGATCGAACTGGCTACGTGGTCGGCAAGCAGCAGCAGTCCCCCGGGTCGCAGCACCCGGGTCATCTCGGCCAGGGCCTGCCGGTGGTCGGGGATGGCGCACAGCGAGAAGGTGCAGACCACCGTGTCGAAGGTGGCGCTGGGCATGTCGAGTGCTTCCGCATCGCCCACCCGGAGCTGGACGTGACGGTCGAGGTCGTTGGCACGTCGCCGGGCGATCGCCAGCATCTCCTGACTGAGCTCGATACCGGTCAACCGGACGTCGGGCGGGTAGTGCTCCAGGTTCAGGCCGGTGCCGACCGCGACCTCGAGCACCTCACCGCTCACCTGCTGACAGATCCAACTCCGAGTGTCGCGGAACAGCACCCGGTCGAAGAACCGCATCTCGCGGTCGTAGGTCGTGGAATGCCGGTCCCAGTACCGGCGCCACCGCGCACGCCGCGCGTTCTCGGCAACCACACCATCACCTCCGCATGCACCCAAAGTACTATCCGGTGTAGTCGAGCAGCCGACAGGACCCAGCGATGAATGTGACCGATCTGGCCATCTCGGGGCCGCTGTTGCTGGCCGCCCTGGTGGCGCTGGCGGCCGGCGCCATCTCCTTCGCCTCCCCGTGCTGCATCCCACTGGTCCCCGGCTACCTGGCCTACCTCGCCGGACTGGTCGGCGCGGACGCCGCGCCCACTGGCAGCGGCGTCGCCACCCGCCACGGTAGTCGCGTGCGCGTCGCCGTCGCGGCGCTGCTGTTCGTGCTCGGCTTCACGGTCGTGTTCACCACCGCGGTGCTCGGCGTGCTGCGGCTGTCCGACACTCTGCTCGCCAACGAGCTGCTGCTGCAGCGCATCGGCGGCGTTGTGACCATCGTGATGGGCTTGGCGTTCCTTGGACTGATCCCGGCGCTGCAGCGCGACGTCCGTCTCCATCACCGACCCCGCGGAGGGTTCTGGGGCGCACCGCTGCTCGGTGGGGTCTTCGGTCTTGGTTGGACACCATGCCTCGGACCGACCCTCACCGGCGTGATCGCGCTCGCCAGCGGCACCCAGGTCGGTCCCACGGCCGCCCGCGGGCTGCTGTTGGTGCTGGCCTACTGCCTCGGGCTCGGGTTGCCCTTCATCCTGCTCGCCATCGGCAGCACCTGGGCCGTCACCACCGCCGGCTGGTTGCGCCGCCACACCAGGGTCATCCAGCTCACCGGAGGCGCGCTGCTCCTTGTCGTCGGCGCGCTGCTCGTCACCGGCCTGTGGGGCGAACTCGTGGCCCTGCTCCGGCGCCCCATTAGCGGATTCACCACACCTCTCTAGCGTTCGACAGCCTTCCCCCGGCGCATCGGACCCACTAGATCCCGCGTTAGCTGCGGCAAGTAGCCTACGATCGACGATAGTAAACGGCCCGGCACGAGGGATCGATGCTCCGACCGTCTGTGCCCACGCACACCCCGCAGCCCAGCGACGAGATCGCGCGGCTCGACGGGATCGCGGTGGATATTGAACGCACCCCTGTGCTGCGTGGGGTCGATCTGGCCGTGCGGGCCGGAGAGGTCGTCGGCCTGGTAGGGGCGAACGGGTCGGGTAAGAGCACTCTGCTGCGCGTCCTCGCCACGCTGCTGGCGCCGGCCGGCGGTACCGGTCATGTCCTCGGCGCGGCGCTCGGGACGTCGGCCTGCGCAGCGGTGCGGCCACGGATCGCGCTGGTCGGGCACAGTCCCGCGCTTTATCCGTACCTCACCCTGGCCGAGAACCTGCACTTCGTCGCCCGACTCTTCGGTGTCACTGGCAGCGACGTGGACGACGCGCTTGAGGCCGTTGGTCTCAGCGGTGCAGCCGGCCGTCGTGCCGACCACTGCTCACAGGGGATGCGGCGGCGGGCCGAGCTGGCGCGGGTGCTCGCTGTCACGCCGTCGCTGCTGCTGCTCGACGAGCCGCATGCCGGGCTGGACGCCGACTCGCGCGGGCTGGTCGATCTGGTCACCGATCGGGTGCGCCGCAGCGGCGGCGCGTGCGTGGCCGTCTCGCACGAGCGCGATCGGCTGCATTGTCTGGTCGACAGGGTGGTCGAGATCGTCGACGGGCACGCACGCCCGCTCGGCGTTGGCGGGAAGGTGCCGGCGTGACGACTCTTGCCGGGGCACCGACCCCGCTGCGGCAGTGCGTCGAGCTCGCGGGCAAGGACCTGCGTGCCGAGGCCAGAGCCGGGGAGGCACTGCTGGTCACGGTGCCGTTCGGCGCCATCGGGCTGCTGCTGGTGCCGCTGGCGGTCGGCACCGACACACCGCTGCTGCGCGAGATCGGGCCGGGGCTGTATTGGGTGGTGGTGTTGCTGTTCGGGGTGCTGGTCACGCTGCGCGCGAGCACCGTCGACGGGCCGGCGCAGCTCGACCTGCTGCGGCTGTGCGGCGTCGGGCCCGGGACCCGGCTGGCGGGGCGGGCGCTGGCTAACACGGTGCTGCTGCTCGGAGTTCAGGCACTGCTTGGGCCCGTGGCGGTGGTTCTGTACGACCCGGACCTGTCCGGCTGGCCGTGGCTGGCGCCGGCGGCGCTGCTCGTCGCCGGCGGACTCGGCGTGCTCGGGGCCCTCGCGGACGCGCTCGCGCAGGGCCTGGCCGGGCGGACGACGCTGGGCCCGCTGCTGGTGGCGCCGCTGGCGGTGCCGTTGCTGCTGGGGGCCACGCAGGTGCTCACCGCGGCGCGCTATGACCGCACGGCCTGGCCGTGGCTGGCGCTGATGTTGACCGCCGATCTGCTCACTGCACTCGCCGCCGCGCTGTGCGCGGCTCACCTCGAGGAGGCGAGATGACGCCGTCCGATGCCCGGCTTCCCATCCTGGCCGGCGTGGCCGTTATAGCCGGCCAGGCCGCGGCGCTGTTCGCGCCGCCGGACCAGGTACAGGGCGAGCTGGTCCGGTTGATGTACGTACACGTACCCGCCGCCTGGGTGGCCTACCTCTCCTTCGCGATCACGCTGGGGGCCAGCGGGAGCTGGCTATGGCGCCGCGGCCCTGGCGCGGACAGGGTCGCGGCGGCAAGCGCCGAACTCGGGGTGTTCTTCACCGGGCTGGCGATCACGCTGGGGTCGATCTGGGGCAAGCCGACCTGGGGGGTGTGGTGGACCTGGGACCCCAGACTGGTCACCACCGCCCTGATGTTCTTCGTTTACCTGGGCTACCTAGCGTTGCGTCGCGCCATCGTCGATCCGGTCGCCCGGGCGCGCCGCTGCGCGGTGTTCGGGGTGGCGGCCTTCGCACAGGTCCCGGTGGTGCACATGTCCGTGCTGTGGTGGCGCACCCTGCACCAGCCACCGACGATTTTGCGGCCCGGTGACCCGACCATCGATCATGCGATGCTGGCCGCGTTGCTGATCAACCTGGTCGCATTCACGCTGGTGTTCGCCGTGCTGCTGCGTGCGCGGGTCCGGCTCGCCGCCGCCGAAGACGCGCTGGAGGCCGCGGCGGACGCCCGCGGGCGCGAGCTGGCGGGCGACGCGGTGTCCGCACCGAAGCTGGCGGGCTTCGGTGTCTGAGTGGGCGTGGGTCCTGCTGGGCTACGGGGTGACCTACGGCGCGCTCGCCGGTTACGGAGCGGTGCTGTTTCGCCGGCGCGGGCGAGTCCGCCGCCGGGCGGGTGGGCTGCGGTGAGTCGGTACCGGCTGCTGTTCGTGGCAGGTCTCGGGGTGGCCGCGGTGTTGCTCGGGCTGCTGTTCTTCGGCAACCTCAATCGCAACCTGGTCTACTACCTCACTCCCGCCGAAGCGGTGGCGCAGCGGGCCGACTTCGGGGCCGGGCAGCGGCTGCAGATCGGCGGGTACGTCGAGCCCGGGAGCGTGGTGCGGACGGCCGACGGGCTGCGCTTCATCGTCGCCGCCGGCATCGCGCCGGGCAGCGCCACGGTCGCGGTGCGGCACACCGGAGCACCGGCCCAGCTGTTCCGCGCCGGCATCGGCGTGGTGCTGGAAGGCTCCTGGCGCGGTGACGTCTTCGTGTCCGACACCATGCTGGTCAAACACGACGCGAACTACCGGGCCCCCGGCAAGCAGGCAGGGCCGGCCGGATGACCACAGCGATCCCCGCCGCCGGCTGGACCGGCGCGCTGCTTGGGCTGGCCGCGTCGCTCGTGCTCGCCGTCCTCGGTTTCCGCGCGCAGCGGCGCCCCGAGGCGGTGAAACACCGCCAGCTGCGCGTCACGGTGTGGCTGATGCTGGGTGGGGCCGCGCTGTCGATGCTGGCGCTCGAAGTGGCCCTGTTCACTGATGACTTCGCGCTGGCCTACGTCGCCGAGACGCACTCGCGGTCCAGCTCGCCGCTGTTCACGATCACGACCGCGTGGTCCGGGCTCGGCGGCAGTTTGGTGCTCTGGGCGCTGGTGCTGGCCGGGTACACCGCGGTGGTGGCCCGCGGGGTCCGCGACACCGGTGATCGGCTCGGTACCGGGGCGCTGGGCGTGTTGGGTATCGTGTCGTCGTTCTTCTTCGGCCTGATCACCACGGCGGCGAACCCGTTCGAGATCCTGGCGGATCCGCCCGCCGATGGGCCCGGCCCCAACCCGCTGCTCCGCGACCACGCGATGGTCGCCTTCCACCCTCCGATGCTGTACCTGGGCTACGTCGGGTTCACCGTGCCGTTCGCCTTCGCGATGTCCGCGCTGCTGCTGCGCCGCGGCGGGGTCGACTGGCTGCGCCGCACCCGCCGAGCCAACCTGGTCGCCTGGAGCTTCCTGACCGGCGGGCT
>QHBZ01000242.1:9723-10247 GCA_003244055.1 Pseudonocardiales bacterium
ATGCTGCAGGCGTGGAACTTCGTGCTGGTGATCGCCACGTTCGCGCTGACCATTCTCGGCACGTTCCTGACCCGCTCCTCGGTCGTGGTCTCGGTGCACAACTTCAGCCAGTCCGCCGTGGGGCCGGCGCTGCTGGGGTTCTTCGTGCTCGTGGTGGGTGGCGGGTTCGTCCTGTTCGCGCTGCGCGGCGAACAGGTCACCTCTTTGTCCGCGCCGGAGTCCCTGGCCAGCCGCGAGGGCGTTTTCCTGGTGAACAACCTGCTGCTGAGCCTGCTGGCGTTCGTGGTGCTCCTGGGCACCGTGTACCCGATCCTCATCGAGACCCTCACCGGCAGTCAGGTATCGGTGGGCCGGCCCTACTTCGACCGGATGGCGGTGCCGATCGCCTTCGCGCTGCTGCTGGCGATGGGTGTCGGCCCGGTCACCCCTTACCGCCGGGCCACCGCCGCAGTGCTGCGGGCCCGGCTGCGAATCCCGCTGCTGGTGGCCAGTGCGACCGCCGCCGCACTGGCGCTGGCCGGCAT
>QHBZ01000243.1:0-17631 GCA_003244055.1 Pseudonocardiales bacterium
GTTCGCGCGGCCCCACAGCACGTTCAACACCTCCTTGACGCTCTCGCTGCCTATCCGGCCTACGCCATCGCGCCTGACTGGGGGATCTCCGGGTGGAACCACGCCTACGAAGCGCTGTATCCGAACGTAGCGACGGTGCCAGCGCAACAACGGAACCTGTTGTGGCTTGTCTTCACCGACCCCTACGTTCGGGAGCTGCTACCAAACTGGGAAACCGACAGCCGGCACTTCCTCGCCCAGTTTCGAGCCGAGGCCGGTGCCCGGCTGGGAGATCCCGCGTTCTCCTCTCTCGTCAGCCGCCTGCTCGACGTCAGCGAAACGTTCCGCGGGTGGTGGGATAGCCACGCCATCGAGCCGTTCACCTCACGCCAGAGGTGGTTCCATCACCCCCTCGTCGGTGATCTTCAGCTCGAACACCACCGCCTGGCCCCCTCGGACCAACCCGACCTACACGTCATCATCTACACCCCGGTGGATTCCGAAACCACCAGCCGACTTCGGCACCTGCTCACGTGCGGCTGAACGCGCCGGCCGCAGCGATTCAGCTGTGCAGGGGCAGCCGGACGGTGAAGGCAGTGCGTCCGGGAACGCTGGTGACGTCCACCGAGCCGCCGTGCGCAGCGACCACGGCGTCCACGATGGACAGCCCCAGACCAGTGCTGCCGGCGGCGCGGGAGCGGGAGGAATCGCCGCGGGCGAAGCGCTCGAACACGTGCGGCAGCAGGTCCGGCGGCACGCCCGGACCGTCATCCACAACCGACAAGCTGACCTGCCCGTCGACCGGCATCAGAGTGACCGAGACTGTGCTGCCCGGCGGAGTGTGGGTACGGGTGTTGGCCAGCAGGTTGGCCACCACCTGCGCCAGGCTGGCCGTGTCCCCGGTGACCGTCACCTCCTCGTCCGGGGCGGTGAGCTGCCAGTAGTGGTCAGGGCTCACGGCGTGCGCGTCGCTCATCGCGTCGATCACCAGCCGGGACAGGTCGACGGGGTCGCGACCCAGCGGGCGACCGGCGTCGAGGCGGGCCAGCAGCATCAGGTCCTCGACCAGGGTGGTCATCCGCTCGGTCTGCGACTCCACTCGCGCGAGCATGCGCGCGATGTCGGGGGGGACGGGCTCGGAGCTGCGCCGGGTGAGCTCGGCGTAACCACGGATGGCCGCTAGTGGGGTGCGCAGCTCATGGCTGGCGTCCGCGACGAAGCGCCGCAGCCGGGTCTCGCTGGCTTGGCGGGCCTCCAAGGCCGCTCCGACGTGGCCGAGTAACCGGTTGAGCGCGAGCCCGACTTGCCCGACCTCGGTCCGCGGATCGGTGTCGGCCTCGGAGACCCGCTCTGCCAGCGCCACCTCACCGCGGTCCAGCGGCAGCTCGGCCACCCGGCCGGCCGTCCCCGCCACCCTCGTCAGGGGGCGCAGCGTCAGACGCACGATCGCCGCGCCAACGACTCCGGTGAGCACCAGAGCCGACCCGATGACGATCACCTCGACGGTGACCAGCCGGGTCACCGTTTCATCCAGCTCGGCCAGCGGCAGGCCGGTGACGAGTACGTCGCCGTCCGCGGCTCGCACGGCGGCTACCCGGTAGTCGTGGTGGCCGAGGCGCAGACTGCGCGGCGCCCCGTCTGCAGGCAGGGCGGCCAGAGCGGACGCCTCGGACCCGTTGAGCTGCTCCGGCGAGCCGTTGCGGTCAAGAACCCCACCCTGCGCCACCCGGCCGTCGACGATCCGCGCGCCGAGCGTGTCCACCGACTGCCCGGGGGCACCGAGAAACCCACCGCGCCGGTCAGCCGGCCGGGAGCCAAGCGACGGCTGAGCCAGCGCGCCGACGAAGCGGTTTCGCGAGCCGGCGAGCTGGCCATCAAGCCGTTGCAGGAGGAAGGCGTGCAGCGCGACCGCGGTGACCACCCCGACCACGACACCAGCCAGCGCGAGCAACGCCAGCAGGCCAGCCACCAGGCGAGCACGCAAGGAGTGCATCGCGCTCAGTCCGCCGCGGGCTTGAGCACGTAGCCGGCACCTCGCATGGTGTGGATCATCGGTGACCGGCCGGCATCGATCTTCTTGCGCAGGTAGGAGATGTAGAGCTCGACAACGTTGGAATTGCCGCCGAAGTCGTAGTTCCACACCTGGTCGAGGATCTGAGCCTTGGACAGCACCCGTCGAGGATTGCGCATGAGGTAACGCAGCAGCTCGAACTCGGTCGCGGTGAGCTCGATGATGTCGCTGTCGCGGCAGACCTCACGGCTGTCCTCATCCAGCGACAGGTCGCCGACCGCCAGAGCCGGCGTGCGGGCCACGCTCATCCCCGAGCGGCGCAGCAACGCCCGCAGCCGAGCCACCACCTCCTCCAGGCTGAACGGCTTGGTCACGTAGTCGTCGCCACCCACGGTGAGTCCGGCGATCCGGTCCTCCACGGCGTCCTTGGCGGTGAGGAACAGCGCCGCCAACTCGGGAGCACCCGCACGTAACCGGCGCAGCACCTCCAGCCCGTCAATATCGGGCAACATGACGTCGAGGACCACCAAGTCCGGCCCGAACTCGCGCGCCGTGCGCACTGCCGAGAGCCCGTCGCCGGCGCTGCGCACCTCCCAACCCTCGTAGCGCAGCGCCATCGTCAGCAGCTCGGCCAGCGACACCTCGTCCTCGACGACGAGTACCCGCACCGGGCCGCCGTCAGCGCGGCGCAGCTTGGACTCCACCATGGTCATGCTGCCAGGATCGCCCGGCTGGCTGTGCACCCCCTAGGCACAAGCTGTGCGGCGCCTGTGCAACATTCCGCGCAATATCAGCTGCAGCCGCTGGTCGAGCCACAGCCCTCGCAGACGTAGCAGGATCCGGCAGGACGCATTTTGGTTCCACACGTCAGGCACAGTGGCGCGTCAGCGGCTTTCCCCAACTGCAGTTCCAGCAACTCGGTGGAACTGCCCACGTAAACCGGGGCCGGACGGCCCTGTGGTGCCGCAGCGAGGTTGCTGGAGTCCACGGAGCTTCGTAGCGACTCGACGTCGGCCTCGCTGCCCGCGTCGTTGCCGTAGTCCACGGCCACCTGCGCAGTGCGCTCTTCGGCGCTCAGGATACCCAGTTGGTCTCGCTTGTCCTTGGGCAGGTAATCCAGCGCCACTCGACGGAACAGATAGTCCACCACGCTCGACGCCATCCGGACGTCCGGGTCATCGGTCATCCCGGCAGGCTCGAAACGCATGTTCACGAATTTTGAGACGTAGGTCTCCAGCGGTACTCCGTATTGCAACGCTATCGAGATCGCGATCGAGAAGGCGTCCATCACACCGGCTAGCGTGGAACCCTGCTTGGACATCTTCACAAAGATCTCACCAAGACCGCCGTCCGGGTACGACCCTGCGGTCATATAACCCTCAGCGCCACCAACGGTGAAGGAAACCGTCTCGCTGGGCCGCTTCTTAGGCAGCCGCTTGCGCACCGGCCGCGCATCGACGATCGCCTTCTCCACCCCGGTGGTCGCGGTCTTGCCGGTCGACAGCGGCTGACCCACCTTGCAGTTGTCCCGGTAAATCGCCAGCGCCTTGATTCCCATTTTCCAGGATTGCAGGTAGATCTCTTCGACATCGGCGACAGTAGCCGTCTCGGGCATATTGACAGTCTTGCTGATGGCTCCCGAGATGAACGGTTGGGCCGCTGCCATCATCCGGACGTGCCCCATAGGGGGGATGGCCCGCTCCCCCATCGCGCAATCAAAGACCTCGTAATGCTCCTGGCGCAGCCCGGGGGCATCGATCACGTGGCCATGCTCAGCGATGTACTCGATAATCGCCTCGCTCTGCTCCTGCTGGTAGCCCAACGCGGCGAGCGCCTTGGGCACAGTCTGGTTGACAATCTGCATGGAGCCGCCACCGACCAGTTTCTTGAACTTCACCAGAGAAAAGTCCGGCTCGATACCAGTGGTGTCGCAGTCCATCATGAATCCAATGGTGTTGTGACTGACAAACCCGGCTGCGACATAAGTTACGTTGGAGGGTACTGACAAGTCATACGTCGGTTGTACACCGCCGTCCTCATTCGTCGCGACCGACTCGAACAGATACCCAAGAGCGTCGTCAAGGCGACAGTCAGGGCGCTCAGCTCGGATCCGGCGAGCCAGGCCACGACTGACCGCGCCGTACTTGCGCAACGACTGCACAACAGGACCGCGAAACTCGTGGCCGCAAGGCACCAACTCGTCCCAGACGTGTCTGGGCAGCACAATTCGGTCGTTCTTGCCGCTGGCTACCGGCTCGACTTCGGCCAACAGGCCAGCTTTGCGATTGCTCACGAAGCCGATGATCTCATCATAGGTCAACGCGTGGTCAACGTTCCGTATACGGATCTGGTAAATCGGTCCACCCCACCCGCTGACCGTTTCTCTCGTCGTGGTGGGGAGCCCGAGGCAGAGCAGCATGGTGCGCAGATCGTCGGCGAACGCCATCGAACTCGTCGACACACTGGGCACGCCCTCCTGCACGGTGCAGTCCGCCTCGAAGACACCACGCAAAAAGGACGAGTACACTTCGACATCGTTGGTTTCGCGGATCGCCGCAGGGACTCGCGGCGTCCAGCCTTTCCCGGAATGATCCTCGCCGGGAAGATCTTTCGCGAATCCCGCCGCCTGCCACCAACGGGAGAGGCGTACAGACTGCAGGACAACTTCCTGGTAGCCGCACTGAGGGGAAACCATCGGCTCTAGTCCGAAAAGGCTCTTCGAGAGGATACGTAAACGTTCCACTACGTCCAGGTCCGAATTAGCCACGCATAGGCGGATGCCCTTCGAGTGCAAACTGCCATCGCCCATGAAATATCCGACAAGCTCCGCGAGCTCAGCATCGACGGTTTGGGGCACCCGCAAGTGGCGATCACCTGTATAGTAGGCCTGATCGAGTACCGGTAGCGGAATATTCCGTGGCGCTCCCACTAAAGTATCCAACTGCATCGGCACGATGTCATCCCTGGCGATATCAGCGAGCCGCTTCCATTCCCAACGACCGGTCTTCGGATCAACGACTTTGATCCGGTGCGTCAGCGTTCCCTGGATCCGATAACCGCCTCTGGTCACGATCCGCCGGGTCGGTTCCTCACCGTTTACGAAAAACCGTGTCGCCTGCCGGGGACCGTCGTCTGTCGACACCTGAGCGTCAAGTTCCTGCCAACGCTCGCCGTAGACATCGCCGAGGTCGCTCAGCCGTGCCAGGCCATGGTCGGTCGTCACCAATGTGTCCCCGACCAAGCAGCCAGTAGGTGCTATTACACTAGCCTGAGCATTACGCCAGCCGCTGTTCTCGCCGAGTCGGATACCATCTCGCCACGCTTTGGTGGCGACCTTGTGCACAGCACGGTCATTGTGATCGTAGGTGCGGACCAGGTCGTTAGCCGCCGCGTGCTTGCGCATGACCCGCTGGTGCGCTTCGGCGTTGCGAGCATAACCGTCGTACGGTCCGACGGCCTCGGCGAGTTCCGCAGAGCGCTTGTACGCAGCAGCGGTCATCAGCGACGTGATCGCCGCGGCCAGCGCGCGTCCACCGCCCGAATCGTAGGCGTGTCCGGTGGCCATCAACAACGCTCCGAGATTGGCGTAGCCGATGCCGAGCTGCCGGAACGCCCTGGTGGTGTCTCCAATGGACGCAGTCGGGAAATCCGCAAAACAGATCGAGATGTCCATCGCGGTGATGACCAGCTCGACCGTCTTCGCGAACAGCTCAGCGTCGAACGTGAGATCCTCGCGGAGGAATTTCATCAGATTGATCGATGCGAGGTTGCAACTGGAGTTGTCCAGGTGCAGGTACTCGCTGCACGGATTAGACGCGGTGATGCGTCCGGACTCCGGGCAGGTGTGCCAATCATTGATCGTGTCATCGTACTGCAGACCAGGGTCGGCGCATTCCCACGCAGCCGTAGTGATATGGCGGAAGAGTTTCTTGGCCGGCACCGTCTCGATGACCTCGCCGGTCGTCCGGGCGCGCAGCCCGAACTCGCCGTCAGCCTCCACTGCGCGCATGAACTCGTCGGAAACCCGGACCGAGTTGTTGGCGTTCTGGTACTGGACCGATGTAATGTCCTTGCCACCCAGGTCCATATCGAATCCGGCATCACGGAGCACCCGGATCTTGCGCTCTTCCGATGCCTTAGTCTGCACGAACTCGGCGATATCGGGATGATCGACGTCGAGTACCACCATTTTGGCGGCGCGCCGAGTCGCTCCGCCCGACTTGATGGTACCCGCCGAGGCGTCTGCCCCACGCATGAAGCTCACCGGGCCGGAGGCCGTGCCCCCGGAGGAAAGCAGTTCCTTCGACGAGCGTATGCGGGAAAGGTTCAGGCCGGCACCAGAGCCGCCCTTGAAAATCAGGCCCTCTTCCCGATACCAGTTGAGAATCGATTCCATCTCGTCGTCGACCGAAAGGATGAAACACGCGGAGACTTGTTGAGGCGATGCGGTCCCGACGTTGAACCAGACCGGGGAGTTGAAGCTGAACACCTGGTGCAGCAGCATCCAGGTCAGCTCCTGGGAGAAGATCTCCTGGTCGGTGTCGGTGGCGAAGTATCCGTGCTGGACACCGGCTGCGGTGTAGGTCCTCACCACCCGGTCGATCAACTGGCGCAAGCTCGACTCGCGCTGCTCGCTACCCACCGCGCCACGGAAGTACTTGCTGGTCACAATGTTGACTGCGTTCACCGACCACGAGTCGGGGAACTCCACGCCACGCTGTTCGAAGTTGACCGTTCCGTCCCGCCAGTTGGTCATCACGACGTCCCGGCGCTGCCATGTCACCTCGTCATAGGGGTGGCGCGCCTCAGTGGTGTAGACCCGCTCCATCCGCAGCGCACGCTTGGGCCGCGCAGCAGGCGAAGCTCCAGCGGTTCCCGCCGCGTTGCCAGCCGGAGTCCCGACGGTCTCGGTCATCCCTCATCCCTCTCAGTCGCGGTGTGCATACTCCCGGCTTCGGGTCTGTCCCCGTCGGGATCGGTCGGATCCTTCGTCGTGCGGTCGTGGCGTGGGAGGTCACGCAGGCTTCGGATCTCCTTCTCGAAGTCCTCGATCGACGAGAACGACCGGTAGACGCTTGCGAAACGTAGGTAGGCCACCTCGTCGAGGTCGCGCAGCGGACCGAGGATGGCCAGCCCTACCTCCTGGCTGGGCACCTCGGCGCTGCCCAAGGACCGGATCACCTCCTCAACCCGGTGCGCCAACTGCTGCAACGCATCCTCATCCACCGGCCGCCCCTGGCATGCTCGGCGTACTCCACGGACGATCTTGTCGCGGCTGAACGGCTCGGTGACACCCGAGCGTTTCACCACGGCCAGCACCAACTCCTCCACCGTCGTGAACCGCCGACCGCACGCCGGGCACGACCGGCGCCGGCGGATCGCCTGGCCATCCTCTACCTCGCGCGAGTCGATGACGCGCGAGTCGCCGTGCCGGCAGAACGGACAGTGCATACCACTCCCCTCTCCCAGCGCCACGCCGATGCGTATCCGTACCAGACCCAACTGGTACGCGAACAACATCGCTGTAACTACTATATGTTGTGGTGGCCGCGAAGTCGAGCCGCCACGGCGGACTCTATGTCCCGGCAGGCGGGCCCTGCCCGCTGACGCGCCTTACCGGGTCGGTAACCGGACGGCGACGACGAAACATCGATCTGCCGGATCCGGTCAGCGCCCGTCCGGCACCTGCAACCGCTGCCCGGGCTCTATTGCGGAGCCCACGATCCCATTCAGTTCCCGGATCCGGTGCACCACGGCACGCTGGTCAGACTGTGGCGCCACCCGCCGCGCCACGTCCCAGAGGGTCTCGCCCCCGCCCACGCGGATCACTGCCGTCTGCGCCGGAATACCAGGGCTCGCGCCCTGGCCGATCCAGCCGAGGCCACCGACCACGGCCGCCGTCACGGTGGCGGCGGCGACCACGCTCGCCAGCCGGCCCGACCGCAACGCGGGTAGGGCCGCCGCCGCCATCTCACCCCGCGGCGGAACCACCATCCGCCGATGTGCCACGCATCCCACCCGGCGGCTCCATACTGCAGGAGCGAGCGGTGGCACGGGCGCCGGAGGCGCAGGAAGCGTTGGTGTGAGCGCTGCCAGCCGCCGAACCGGCCTGGCGCCGCCAGGCACGACCTTCACACTCCGTGCCGCGGGCGGGCTACTCAACCGTGCTGGTGCCGTCATCGAGACTCCTCATCGCGGGTACCATCGAACGCGAGTTCGATCGAACTGCTGTGCGGTGTCTATCACGGCGCCCCGACAGAGTCGGTGATCGTGCGGCGTGTTGTTCGAACAGATGTTTGATCTTTGACCGGACGACGGCTAGCGTCAGCACCGCGACGGACCGGATGGGTCCGACGGGGCCGGCCGCGGAGCGTAGTGGGCCCGACGGCGGTTACCTAACTTCGGAGCCCGAGGAGCAGCGTTGGGACGACAGCGGAGCGACGGGCCGGCGGCAACCGGTTCCGGAGCGCAGACCCAGGACCAGAACCCGCCGAGCTCGGCCGGGCAGGTGCATGTCTTCCCCGACCTCGACGACGAAGCCGGCAGTGACAGCCTCACGCCCCGCCAGCGACGGGTCCTCGAGGTGATCCGGGAATGGGTGCAGCGGTTCGGCTATCCGCCGAGTGTGCGGGAGATCGGCGAAGCGGTCGGGCTCACGTCGACATCGTCGGTCGCACACCAGCTGCGGGCCCTGGAACGCAAGGGTTACCTGCGCCGAGATCCCAACCGGCCGCGCGCGGTCGGTGTCCGACCCGCCGACAATGGGCAACCTGCAGCGCAGACGCCGAGCGAGGAGCCCGATCACCCCAAACCTGTTTTCGTTCCCGTGGTCGGCCGGATCGCCGCAGGCGGACCGGTGCTCGCCGAACAGGCTGTCGAAGACGTCTTCCCGCTGCCCAAAGAACTCGTCGGTGAGGGATCGCTGTTCCTGCTTCGCGTCGTGGGTGACTCGATGGTCGACGCGGCGATCACCGACGGGGACTGGGTGGTCGTCCGTCAGCAGCCCAGCGCCGAGAACGGAGACATCGTCGCTGCCATGATCGATGGTGAAGCGACCGTGAAGACGTTCAAGCGCCGTGACGGACACGTCTGGCTGCTCCCACACAACGCCGCCTACCAGCCGATCCCAGGCGACGATGCGACTGTTCTCGGCCGGGTGGTGACGGTACTGCGACGGCTGTGAGCCTGCCGGTGTCAGGACCGGACCAGATACGCGGCCAGCGCGCGGGCGAGGTCTGGCCGCACCCGTGCACGCAGCCGGGTGCCGCTTTCGGTGTGGTCGGTATCCAGCATCTCGCCCTCGGCGTGCACCCGGGCGACCAAGGCGCCTTGGGCCCACGGCAGCAATGCGTCGACTTCACAGTGAGGTTGCGGCAACCCGTCGGCGATCCGTTGAACCAATCCGACGATGCCAGCCCCGGTGTGCGCGGAGACGAACGACGCGTTCGGCAGCACGTGTCGTAGCCGAGACAGCACGAGCTGGTCTGCGTCGTCGATCTTGTTCACCACCAGCAGCTCGGGCGGCATCGGCGCATCGCGTCCTTCGGTGATCTCAGCGAGGACCTGGTGCACCGCCTCTACCTGCAGTTCAGGCATCGAATCGGCGCCGTCGACCACGTGTAGCAGCAGGTCGGCGTCGGCCGTCTCCTCCAACGTGGAGCGAAACGCCTCCACCAACTGATGCGGTAGATGGCGGACAAAACCGACAGTGTCAGTGAGCGTGTACTCCTGGCCTTGCGGCGTGCTGGCCCGGCGAGTGGTGGGATCCAGGGTGGCGAACAACGCGTCCTGCACCAGCACCTCAGCGCCGGTGATCACATTGAGCAGGCTGGATTTGCCCGCGTTGGTGTAGCCGACGATGGCAACGTTGGGCACCTCGTTGGCGCGCCGGCGGCCCCGCTTGGTGTCGCGAATCGTCCGCATCGCGGCAATCTCGCGGCGCAGCTTGGCCAGCCGACGGTGGATGCGTCGCCGATCTGTCTCCAGCTTCGTCTCCCCCGGCCCGCGAGTACCCACCCCACCGCTGGCCCCGCCACCCGCACCGCCGGCTTGCCGAGACAGCGACTCGCCCCAACCACGAAGCCGCGGCAGGAAATAACTCAGCTGGGCCAGTTCGACCTGCGCCTTGCCTTCCCGGGAGCGGGCGTGCTGGGCGAAGATATCCAGGATCAGCGCGGTCCGGTCGACGACCTTGACCTTGAGCTTGGCCTCCAGTTGCCGCAGCTGTCCGGGGGTTAGTTCGCCGTCGCAGATCACGGTGTCCGCCGCGGTGCGAAGGACGATCTCGCGCAGCTCGACGACCTTGCCGGAGCCGATGTAGGTCGCCGGATCGGGGCGCTCGCGGCGCTGGACCATGGCGTCGAGCACCTGCGACCCGGCCGTCTCGGCAAGCCGGGCCAATTCGGCCATCGACGCGCTGGCCTGGGCCGCGGAGTCGTCGGTCCAGACCCCGACGAGCACCACGCGCTCCAAGCGAAGCTGCCGGTACTCGACTTCGGTGACATCAGCGAGCTCGGTGGACAGCCCGGGCACGCGACGTAGCGCGGAGCGCTCTTCGAGATCCAGCTCTCCTCGGGAGGTAGCGCCGGGACCGCGGGACGGAGGTATCGGTGAGGTTGTCATACGCCTCCCATCGTGACACGTCTGGGCGAATCATGCTCACGAATTAGCCAGAGCACCCGATTGACCAGGGCACCCGGCTGATCAGTGCACCCGGCTGATCAGTGCACCGACCACCAGTCGAGAGCCAACCGGCCCCGCGCGACGAGAACCGCGGGCCCGGTCAGAGTGCTGCCGTCCCCGGTGATCTCGACGTGCAGCCGGCCCCCGGGTACCTGCACATCCGCCTCGCCGGTGGCCTGGTCTTGCGAATCCAGCGCTGCGGCGAGCGCAGCCACCGTTCCGGTGCCACAGGAGCGGGTCTCGCCCACTCCCCGCTCGTGGACCCGCATCCGCAGCTGCCCTGCGGACAGTACGTTGATGAACTCGACGTTGACGCCGTGCGGGAAAGTTGCGGGATCGTGCCCCGGCGGCACAGTGAGGTCCAACTGTTCCACCGCCACCTCGGTCACACAGGCCAGATGGGGGTTGCCGACATCCACCACGAGCCCGGTGAACGCCGCACCCCCGACGGTCACCGTGGACGTGCCGTTGCGCTGCACCTGACCCATCTCGACCGTCACCGAGCTGTTCTCATGACACCGCACCGTGCGTGAGCCGGACCTGCTGCCGATCCGAAACTCGCAATCGGAGACAAACCCGGCGTCAACCAGGTAGCGGGCGAAGAGTCGGGCCCCGTTGCCGCATAGCTCAGCGACGGAACCGTCGGCGTTGCGGTAGTCCATGAACCAGTCGTCCGGTGAGGTGCCCGGCGGTGCATCACTGACCAGCGCGCATGGCACCACCCGCAGCACCCCGTCGGCGCCCACCCCGCGATGCCGATCACACAGTGCGCGCACCCGGGACGGTGTCAGGTCCAGGGTGCCGCTGGGATCAGGCAACAGGACGAAGTCGTTCTCCGTCCCGTGCCCCTTGAGGAACTCGATGCCCTGTTCCATCGCCGGTGAGCCTATCCGTCCGCGGCCGAGCACAGCGCGGCGTCGAGCAAGTCGGGGTCCCGGCAGTCCAGCCATCTGATCCGGCCGTCGCGCCGAAACCAGCTGCGCTGCCGGCGAACGAAGCGCCGGGTCGCCTGGGCCGTCGGTCCCGCGGCGCAGGCCGGATCGTCGCCCGCGTCCAATGCGGCGATGACCTGCTGGTAACCCAGTGCCCGCGACGCCGTCCGACCGTCCCGGAGGCCACGACAGAGCAGTCCGCGGACTTCGTCAACCAGCCCGTCGGTGAACATCCGATCCACCCGCGCGTCGACCCACGTGTCGAGAACCGCGGGGTCGGTATCCAATCCGATGACGGCGGCTCGGTAACGCGCCGGGCCGGGCGGTGGCAGCGCCGCGGAGAACGGGCGGCCGGTGAGCCCGATGACCTCCAGCGCCCGCACCACCCGGCGCCCGTTGCTCGGCAGGATCCGGCCGGCCGCCTCCGGATCGATTCGATGCAGCCGGCGATGCAGTACGAGCGCCCCCTGCTGCGCCAGTTCGACCTCAAGCTGAGCCCGCAGCTGGGGGTCGGTGCCCGGGAATTCCAGATCGTCAAGCACAGCCCGCACATACAGTCCAGAGCCACCGGCGAGCACCGGCACCCCACCCGCGGCGAGTAACTCCTCGATGATGCGGCGCGCTTCGCGCTGATAAACCGCCACCGATGCGGCCTCGGTGACGTCGAGGACGTCGAGCAGATGGTGGCGCACCCCACCGCGCTCAGCAGGCGGCAGCTTTGCGGTACCGATGTCCATACCCCGGTACAGCTGCATCGCGTCGGCGTTGACCACCTCGCCACCCAGGCTGCGGGCCAGCTTGATCGCGAGGTCGGACTTGCCGGTACCGGTCGGGCCGACCACCGCGAAAGCGCGGAGATTCATCCGGTCCGTGCCGGGAGTGGTGGATGCGGCGCCACCGCCACGCGTACGATCACCGCTGCAGGTTAGTGCCACTTCGCACCTGCTCCCTGTCCGCGCGCCTGAACTGCTTCAATGCCGACCTGGCCGAGCACTACGGGCCGAGCGCTTCGGGAAGGCCAGTCGAGGTGCACGCACCTGCGCAGTCGGGCGCCCGAAGAACGCGGCGGCGGGCACGAGGTCGAGGAAGGCCGGCATGACCGAGGACAACCAGGCAGACCAACATCTGGAGACCAGCGCTCGATCCGGTCCCCGACCCTTCGTGTCGCGCGCCTGCCGCGATCCGCAGCGCTGGGGCCGAATCGCTGACGACGGGACGGTGCACACCCAGACCGCCGATGGCGAGCGAGCAGTCGGTTCGTGGCAGGCCGGCACGACCGAGGAGGGGCTGGCTCACTTCGCACGGCGCTTCGACGACCTGCTCACCGAAGCCGAACTGCTCGAGTCCCGGTTGACGTCGGGAGTGGCTGACCCCAAACAGGCGCTGTCCCGGGTCCGGGCCTTGCGCGATGAGCTCGTCGAACCGACCGCCTTGGGCGACCTCGTCGGGCTCACCGCCCTCCTGGACCACCTACAGCGGCACGCCGAGGACTCGCTCGCCGGCGCCAAGTCAGCCCGAGAGCAGGCCAGGGCGCAAGCAACTGCCCGGAAAGAGGCGCTGGCACAGGAGGCAGAGCAGATCGGTGCCGAATCCACCCAGTGGAAGTCCGGTGGCGACCGGCTGCGCACCATCCTGGATGAGTGGAAGACGATCAAGGGCGTGGACCGGAAGAACGACGAGGCGTTGTGGCGCCGCTTCTCCAAGGCCCGGGACGCCTTCGCCAGGCGACGCGGCGCGCATTTCGCCGAACTCGACCGGCAGCGCGTCGGGGCGCGGAGTCGTAAAGAGGAACTGGTCGCCGAAGCCGAAACGCTGGCGGACTCCACCGACTGGGGGACGACCGCGGGTCGCTTCCGGGCCCTGATGGTGGAGTGGAAGGCGGCCGGGCGCGCCCCCAAGGAAGCGGACGACGCCTTGTGGCAGCGGTTCCGTGCGGCCCAGGAGCGGTTCTTCAGCAACCGCTCCGCCACCTTCTCCGGTCGCGACTCGGAGTTGGAGCGCAACGTGACACGCAAGCAGGAGCTAGTCGCTGCCGCGGAACGGATTGATCCCGCCAGCGACATTGAAGCAGCCCGAGCGCAGCTGCGCGGCATCCAGGAAAGTTGGGAGAGCATCGGCAAGGTTCCTCGCGAGCGGGTCCGCGAGCTCGAAAGCCGGTTGCGCGCTGTTGAGGACCGGATCCGCACGTCGACCAACGCGCAGTGGCGGCAAATCGACCCCGAGTCCGAGGCTCGGGTGGCCCAGTTCCGGGAACGAGTGGAGCAGTACGAGGCACAGGCAGCCAAGGCCCGCGCCGCGGGGGACGACCGCCGCGCTAGCACCGCGCAGGCCCAGGCTGATCAGTGGCGGGAGTGGCTGGCCGCCGCCGAGCAGGCGGTCACCAGCCGGTAAGGGACCAGCTACTGGCGCGACAAGGCGAGCCGCAACCATTGCACGGCCAGCACCGCCACGGCCAACACCGCCAACACCAGCCCGATACCGGGCCCGTGGCCGTGCACCGTCTGCCGTGACCAGATCGCCCAGACCCCGTCGAGCACGCAATAGGTGCAGCCCAGCGCGCTGGCCCAGACCAGGCCCCAGCGCCGGGTGACGAGCGCCAGCACGGACAGACCGACGCCCACGCCCAGCGCTACGCTGCCGAACATCCGCGGCAACAGTCCGACCCGGTCAACCGGGTTCGCGTCACCACTGAGGACGTCCCAGCCGCTCGCGTCGCCCACCCACGGCAACGCGACAGCCAGCAGCAGCAGCATGATCGCCCCGGCTATCACCGCTGCGCGCGCGCCCGGGTCGACCCGGTGCAACGCCGAGCGCTCCACTGCGTCGATCTCAGCCCGCAGCGCGGCCATACCATTCGGATCGTCGGTCATATCGCCGCCTCACCGCCGACGAAGTGCGTCGGCGGTCATATCGTCGCCCCTCGTGAACGAGGGTAGCCCGAGCAGCACCCCCGGCGTGGTCGGGCGTCGACCCGCCGCCCACGCATCGCCCGCAGCGGTCCGGCGGTGCGCCCGTAAGGCAAGGTCGGACACCAGGTGGTGGGGCGCCGCATAGGTGATCTCCGCGAGTACCACATCGCCCGGCCGGATCTCGCTGTCGCCCGGTTCGAAGTGCACCAACCGGCCATCCCTGGCCCGCCCACTCATCCTCCGGGTGGCCGCGTCCTTGCGACCCTCGCCCTCGGAGACCAGCACCTCCACGATGCTGGCGACCAGCTTCCGATTGAGTTCCCAGGAAATGCTCTCCTGCAGCGCGACGAGCCGCTCATAGCGCTCCTGCACGACCGCCTTGGGCACCTGGCCGGCCATGTCCGCGGCCGGCGTACCCGGACGGCGCGAGTACTGGAAGGTGAACGCCTGAGCGAAGCGCGCTTGCGCCACCACGTCCAGGGTGGCCTGGAAGTCGGCCTCCGTCTCACCGGGGAAGCCGACGATGATGTCGGTGGACAGTGCCGCGTCGGGCATCGCGGCCCGCACCTCCTCGACGATCTTGAGGTAGCGCTGCGCCCGGTAGGAGCGGCGCATCGCCGCCAGGACTGCATCGGAGCCGGACTGCAACGGCATGTGCAGCTGGTGGCAGACGTTCGGGGTTTCCGCCATCGCTTCGATGACATCTGAGGTGAAGTCCCTCGGGTGTGGCGAGGTGAAGCGCACCCGCTCCAGACCGTTGATCGTCCCGCAGGCGCGCAGCAGGTCGCCGAATGCGCGCCGATCCCCGAAGTCGACCCCGTATGCATTGACGTTCTGTCCCAACAGGGTCACTTCGACAATGCCCTCGGCCACCAGTGCCTTGATCTCCGCGAGCACATCCCCGGGGCGCCGGTCGACCTCCTTGCCGCGCAGCGCGGGCACGATGCAGAAGGTGCAGGTGTTGTTGCACCCCACTGAGATCGACACCCACGCGGAGTGCGCCGAGTCGCGCTTGGCCGGCAACGCGGAGGGAAAGACTTCCAGTGACTCGGCGATCTCGATCTGGGCGTCGCCGTTGTGCCGGGCCCGCTCCAGCAGTACCGGTAGCGAGCCGATGTTGTGGGTACCGAACACCACGTCCACCCAAGGCGCCCGCCGGATGATCTCGCCGCGGTCTTTCTGCGCCAGGCAGCCGCCGACGGCGATCTGCATCCCTGGATGATCATGTTTGATCGGGCGGAGCTGTCCGAGGTTGCCGTAGAGCCGGTTATCGGCGTTCTCCCGCACTGCGCAGGTGTTGAGGACCACCACATCGGGGGTAGTGTCCTGCTCCGCAGGCACATACCCGGCCGACTCGAGCAGCCCGGCCAACCGTTCGGAGTCGTGCACATTCATCTGGCAGCCGTAGGTGCGCACGCGGTAGCTGCGTGGACGCTGCTCGGTACTCGCCGTCATCCGCGGATCACCCTTCCTTACCCAGCCAGGGTAGGGCCGGGTCGAAACCCGCTGTCGAGCCACCCTCGTCGCAGGGCCAACCACATGGTAGGGATGACCTCGACGCTCCGCCCCACCTGGAGGGTCGGATGAGCGTGCCCGCGACAGGCGATCCGCCGATGATCCGGATGGTGGGTGTGCACAAGCATTTCGGGTCGCTGCACGTGCTTCGCGACATCAACCTGGAGGTTGCCCGCGGCGAGGTGGTGGTGGTTCTAGGACCGTCCGGCTCCGGTAAGTCGACGCTGTGCCGCACGATCAACCGGCTGGAGCCGATCGACGAGGGCAGCATCGAGATTGACGGAACACCGCTGCCCGAAGAAGGTCGGGCGCTGGCCCGACTACGGGCCGATGTCGGCATGGTCTTCCAACAGTTCAACCTCTTCGCTCACAAGACGATCGCGCAGAACGTCGAGCTCGCTCCGGTGCGAGTGCGTCGGGTCGGGTCGGCCGAAGCGCACGAGGCTGCGATGCAGCTGCTCACCCGGGTCGGGATCAGCGATCAGGCCGACAAGTACCCCGCACAGCTCTCCGGTGGTCAGCAGCAGCGCGCCGCGATCGCCCGCGCGCTGGCCATGCGCCCCAAGGTGATGCTCTTCGACGAGCCGACGTCGGCACTGGATCCGGAGATGGTCCAAGAGGTCCTCGACGTAATGACGTCGCTGGCCCGCGAGGGCATGACCATGCTGGTGGTCACCCACGAGATGGGTTTCGCCCGCCGCGCCGCGCACCGAGTGGTGTTCATGTCCGACGGCGAGATCGTCGAGGACTCGGTGCCCGAGCAGTTTTTCACCGCGCCGCGCTCGGCCCGCGCCAGAGACTTCCTCGGCAAGATCTTGACGCACTGACAACAGAACCAACGGACGGAGTGGCAGATGAAGCTGCGCACAATGGTGGTCGGCCTGCTGTTAGGTAGCCTCGTGCTGGTCGCCTGCGGTCGGGAAAGCTCGCCGGCGGCGAGCGGTACCAAGGTCCCGGTGCAGAGCGTCGCACCGAACGTCACCGTTGCCGGCTCACCCACCTTTGCGCGGATGACCCAGCGCGGCACCGTCATCATCGGGGTCAAGAACGACCAGCCCGGTCTGGGTTACCTCAACCCTAAGACCAATAAATACGAAGGCTTCGACATCGAGATCGCCCGGCTCATCGCGGCCAATCTCGGGTTCGATCCGCAAACCAAGATCGAATACAAGGCGATCCCGTCCGCGGCCCGCGAGCAGGCGATCAGCAACGGACAGATCGACTACTACGTCGGCACCTACACGATCAACGATGCCCGTAAGAAGCAGATCTCCTTCGCCGGCCCCTACTTCATCGCCGGCCAATCGCTGCTCGTCAAAGCGGATGACAAGTCGATCACCGGTCCAGAAACGCTCAAGGGCAAGCGGGTCTGCTCGGCCACCGGATCGACCCCCATCCGCCGGGTCCGCGAACAAGGCCTCACCGACCAGATCGTCGAGTTCCAGAACTACTCGCAGTGCGTGGATCAGCTACTCGCCGGTCAGGTGGATGCCGTGACCACCGACGACGCCATTCTCAAGGGCTACGCGGCGCAGGATCCCGAGCACCTCAAGGTGGTCGGTAAGCCGTTCTCCCAGGAGCCCTACGGTGTGGGTCTGCCGCT
>QHBZ01000243.1:17672-20467 GCA_003244055.1 Pseudonocardiales bacterium
ATCTACAACGGGACGCTCGGCGCCTCCGGTTCGAGCGCGACACCGCCCGCGGTCGACCGTTACTGATCGCAGGAGTCCTGCGTGATCCAGTTGCTCCTGGACAACCGCGACCTGTTCCTCAAAGGATTTCTCAACACGATCCTGCTGTTCGTGCTGGCTGGCATCGGCTCCCTCGTTCTGGGGGTGCTGCTCGCCGGGATGCGGGTCAGCCCGGTGCCGGCATTGCGGCTCCTCGGCAGCGGATACGTCACGATTTTTCGGAACACTCCCCTTACCCTGGTTTTCTTCTTCTTCGCCTTCGCCTATCCCCGCCTGGAACTGTTAGACGTCTCCTTTTTCACCAGGGCCGTGCTCGCCCTTGCCATGTATACCGCGGCGTTCGTGTGTGAAGTGGTGCGATCCGGTATCAATACCGTGGATGTGGGGCAGTTCGAGGCTTCGCGGGCGCTGGGCTTCACCTTCATCCAGACCCTCACCACGGTCGTTGTCCCGCAAGCCATCAGATCCGTAGTGCCGCCGCTGACCAGTGTGCTGAACTCGCTGCTGAAGAACACCACGATCGCGGCCGGTTTCTCCGTTGCCGAAGCCGGCCAGATCACCCCGGCGCTGTCCGAGCGTGGCGCTCCTTTGCTCATCGGCATGTTCTGGATCGCGATCGGATTCGGAATCCTCGTCGTCCCGCTGACCGCCACGCAGCGCGCCTTGGAGAAGCGGTGGAGCGTGGCCCGATGACCTCGGTGCTCTACGACCTTCCCGGTCCGCGGGCCCGGGCCCGGAACAAGGCATTCGGCGTGCTGGCCACCTTCGGCATCGTCGCGCTGGCCGGCTTCATCGGCTACCGTTTTTGGGCGACCGGTCAGTTCGAGAGTACGAAATGGCAATGGCTGCTCTACAAGGATCTTCAGGTGCAGCTGCTCGCAGCGCTGGGCGCCACCCTGGCTGCCTTCGTCGTTGCGGCAGTGCTAGCACTTGTGGTCGGGTTGCTGTCTGCCGTCGGCCGGCTGTCTGAGCATTGGTGGCTGCGCACGCCGGCGCTCGCCATCGTCGAGTTCTTCCGGGCGATCCCGCTGGTCGTCATGATCTTCTTCTTGTTCTACGCAGCACCGCAGGCCGGGCTCAAACTGGGTGTCTTCTGGACGCTCGTGGCAAGCCTGACGCTGTACAATGGTTCGGTGCTCGCCGAGGTATTCCGGGCCGGGATGCTGTCGGTACCGCGTGGCCAGCGCGAGGCCGCATACGCATTAGGCCTGCGCAAAAATCAGGTGATGCGAGCGGTGCTGCTCCCCCAAGCGGTGCGTGCCATGCTTCCGACGATCGTGAGCCAGCTCGTCGTTCTCCTGAAGGACACCGCGTTGGGTTTCCTCATCACCTACCCTGAGCTGCTTTACGAGGCTCGGTATCTCGGTGGGCTCGCCGAATTCGGGCGCCCGATCATTCCCACTGCACTCGTGATAGGCGCGGTCTACATCACGTTGTGCACGGCGCTGTCATCGTTGGCCGGTTATCTAGAGCGGCGCAGCCGACGCACCGGCCGGGTGCTGCCACCCTCGGATGCGAATCTCATCACCGCGGAGCTCGCCGTCTGAGCGGCGCGGATCGCCGAGATCAGCTCGCGTACAACGTGCGCACCAAATCCTCGATGGACGGCTCGGTCACCGTCAAGTCGCGCACCGCCACCCGGCGGGCCACGTCGGCGATCAGCGTGGCGGCCGTGGTCTGCGATGGCGAGAACGCCAGCCGCTGGCGCAGCCCGCCCGCCTCCACCGTCACGGCGAGCACGCCGGGCAGCCCGTCCAGCGCGGCCGACGGCTCCACCAGCTCCACCACCAGTTGGCGTGCCCCGCCGAAGCGCCGCCGCAGCGTGTCGAGGTCGCCGTCGACGAGTACTCGCCCCTGGTCGATCACCACCAGCCGGCGGCACAGCCGTTCCACGTCGGGCAGGTCATGCGTGGTGAGCAGCAGCGTCACACCGCGCTCGGCGTTGACCCCGGCGAGGAAGCCGCGAAGCCGTTCCTTGCTGGCCAGATCAAGCCCGATGGTCGGCTCGTCGAGCACCACCAACTCGGGGTCGTGCAGCAGCGCGGCAGTGACCTCACCCCGCATCCGCTGACCGAGCGACAGCTGCCGGACGGGAGTTCGCAGGAATCCCGCCATGTCCAGCAGCTCGACGTGGCGCTCCAGCCGGTCCGCGAACACCGCCGCCGGCACCCGGTGCACGGCACGCAGCAGCTCGAAGCTCTCCACCAGCGGCAGGTCCCACCACAGCTGGCTGCGCTGGCCGAACACCACGCCGATCCGGCGCGCCAGCTCGCGGCGCCGGCGCACCGGCTCCAGTCCACACACCCGGACGTGGCCCGCGGTCGGCACCAGGATGCCGGTCAGCATCTTGATCGTCGTCGACTTGCCGGCGCCGTTGGGTCCGAGGAACCCGACGGCTTCGCCGGGAGCGATCGACAACGTGACGCTGTCGACGGCGACCACCGGATCGGACCGCCGGCGGCGGAACTCGCGGCGCAGGTCCTGGGTCTCGACCGCTGGCGAGCCGGCTCGACTCTGAGGCGAGGGCCTCACGAGCCGGTCCCCACATAGCGCCGCAGGCCCGTCCGCCATACCAGCGTCGCGGCGGTCACTGCCGCCATCGCCACCAAGGGCGCACACCAGCGCAACACGGCAGGCAGACCTAGCGGATCGGGCTTGCCCAGCAGCCCGAGCACCGGGTAGTAGGCCACGAACGCGCCGGGCACGATGAATGCCAGCAGCCGGCGCACCCAGTCGGAGAAGATGGTGATCGGGTA
>QHBZ01000243.1:20499-20816 GCA_003244055.1 Pseudonocardiales bacterium
GCTACCCGGGCGGGCGTCCAGGTGATCTCTACCGCGAGCAGCGCGTAGCCCAATGTCACCGCGCCGGCGACCACCCGGCCGAGTCGCCGCAGCGCGAGATCGGCGGCGCAGAGCTGGCCGAGCACGCTCAGCGGGCGCAGCAGCATCGCGTCGAGCTGGCCGCTGCGGATCAGGTCCGGGAGCCGGTCCAGTTGCCCCACAGCCAGGTCGGCCAGGCCGAAGCCCACCGAGGCCAGCCCGTAGATCAGCAGGACCTCGTCGCGGGAGAACCCGCCCATCGCGGCGACCCGGCCGAACAGCACCAGGATCGCCAGGAG
>QHBZ01000244.1 GCA_003244055.1 Pseudonocardiales bacterium
CATCACGGTCTCGCGGTGTTGACCGGGGCAGCGTCATTGCTGGTAACGACGATCGCGTCGTGTTGCAGGTCGGTGTTGCCGGGTGGCGGCGTTCCCGCTCTCAGCTCACCGCGCTCCTACCGATATTCAGCGGTGGCCGTCCGTACCGGCGCCACGCCCAGTTTAACGTCGTCACCACAGCTTCGATCCATCCCGGCCGATGTTCTATCCAGCTAGGCACCGGTCGGCACGCGCCGAGCTTCTCTGCGGCCAGGCATTCCGCCTCGATCAACTCTTCGTAGGCTACGTCGATACGTTCCGTTACCGGCGACGATGCGAGGCGCCCCGGACTGCCAGTGTCCGATCGGACGATCGCGTTCGCCAACCAGCGGCAGGTCTCCACCACACCAGCGCCATACCAATCCGGTACACCCCGCCGGACTTGCTCGTTGTGGAATCGCTCCGCCCGCTGCCAAAGCGCCACGAACTCAGCCCGCGGAACCCGCACATTGCTCACCGGAATCCTGGCTATATCCACAGCCGACACATCCACACAGTCAATAGTCACACACAGGGCGAGCAATCCCAAGCACCGGCCGCAAGCGTTGACCGCTAGTAACAGCTTCGGGCCCGCGGCGACCGGGAATTTGCAGAGTGTGGTGTCACTGCTCCTTTCCGAAGTCGGTTGCGACTGGGTAAGCGCGCGATCACTCAGTGTCTTGGCGCGATCGGTACGAGGGAGGGCGGCGTCGCCCAGATCGTCTCGGCGATCTGGGCGACGCCGCTGGCGCAGGATCCGGGCACCACCGCAGCGCCGCCGGCACCAGCCATCTGGGTTGGTACGTCGGGGATGGTGGCGGTGTCAGTCCAGCTTCGAGATCCGGTGGTCAGCACCCGACGCGACTCATGCAACTTCCGCCGTCGACGGCCCTGCTGGGTTGGCGCTGTTACCGGGCGATGGCTTGTCGGCAGCACGACACGATCGCCGACCCGCGGCCGCCCGCTGACCGTTCACCATATCGCCGCCGACATTAACATTACCGAAACATGAGCTCGCCACCTTCTGGTGACGACTTGCAGATAGCGCACACAGCACCTCCCGACTGGCCTCGCGAGCTGCCTGCTGTACCCGTCAGTGTTTGTGGTACCACTGTGTGCAGCGAAGACTTTTCCTATCGGGCTAGATTTACGCTATTCAGGTGACATATAGAGCCGGACACCGGCGAATAGTTTACGCTAGGTATGCGTCAGAGTTGCGATTCTCCTTGAAGACCCGCCGGGCAGCTCCCCCTCCTGGTCGGCGGGTTTTCTTACCAGCGGGACAACGTCACGTTTCGTTGCGACGTGGCAATCCCAGTCCCCGCCTATCCCCATTCCGCGACGATTCATAGAAATACTTGATGCGGGAGGCGGAGTTGCTGTTCGTCGGCGATGACGGCAAGCGGCCACCACGGCGTGCTGCGCCAGGTCAGCTACCGCCTCGTCGGCATCAAGACCCGAACCCTCTACGACGAACAGACCTCGTGGGGCCACCACCACAAGGATCGACAAGCTGCCTGATGCTTGACGCGCGCTAGGCCTGCGATGGTCGATTAGCGTGAACTCAGCACCCACACGGGGGGCCGCAGCCATGGTGTTCAGCGGATTATCGTTGCGCCGCGCACACTCGGGGAATGACAGGCGCGGCCGTGCCTGCGGTACCAGCGTGGGTGGTGCCGTCGGCACTGGAGATCGACGATTTGTACTCGGTGGCGCGGTTGGAGTACGACGCGCCGCGGGGTAACCGGCGCTCGACAAGCTCACGGGCGCGGACGTGCGTCACCTCATCGCGGTCTGCTGGCAGAAGTGTCTGTGTTGTATGAACGGCTACGACAAGAACCGAGAGGAAGCGGAGCGGTGCTGTTCCGCCGGTCGCTGCTGTGGCCGGACACCGTCCCGCCGGCAAATACAGTACATTCACGCGGTACTGCGCAATGCGCTCGGCAACGCTGAACGCGAGGAACTTATCACTCGGAACGTCGCCAAACTCGTCCAGATCCCGACTCCACGCTACAAGGTCGGCAAGGGCCTACCCGTCAGCGATGTCAAGAGACTCCTCTCGGCGGCCAAGGGAACCCGTTTCTATCCGATGTACGTACTCGCTGCGACGCTTGGCCTTCGCCGGGGCGAGCTGCTCGGGCTCAGATGGAGCGATGTCGATTTCGCAAAGAACACCCTGGAAGTTGCCTAGACGGTACAGCGGGTATCCGGCCAGTTGCTTATTGATGAGACGAAGACGGATGCCTCCGACGCTGTGGTCCCCCTGCCCAAGGTCACTCGTGTGGTGTTGCTCGAACACCGAGAGCAGCAGGCCAAGGTGCGCGACGACGCTGGCGAGTTGTGGACCGACCACGACCTGGTCTTCACAACAAGCTATCGGCACGCCCATCGAGCCCCGGAGCCTCAACACCTACTGGGAAGGCGTCCGGGCGCAGGCCGGGCTGCCAGGAGTCCGGCTCCATGTGGTTCAGCCGATCGCCCGCCACGCAGACCTCGACGTGACGATGAGGACCTACGCGCACACCAACCTCGACACGATGCGCGAGGCTCTCGACAAGATCGATTGGGATGCCGAGTGAGGAGCCGTTGCTACATGACTGCTACATCGAGGGATGCAGCGATCAGCCACGCGGGCCAGCCGATCACCATCGTGGCTGGTCAGAAGGGCGGAAGCGGAGGGATTCGAACCCCCGGTACCTCTCGGTACGCTCGCTTTCAAGGCGAGTGCATTAGACCGCTCTGCCACGCTTCCGAGTGAACGCTAGCCCTCCTGTTCCCGAACTCAACAGCAGAGCCGCCCACAGTCGATCGAACAGCTCTGTTGTTGAGTCGGGGGCTGAAAGCATCCGGGATCTGCAGCCTGATCCGGGGCTCAGGAGGCACACAGCGCGGTGCGCTGCTCGCCGACGTCGGTCAGATCGCTGCGGGGGACGCACCCGCGCCAGACCCGGTAGTCGACCTCCGCGAGGCCGAGGTCAGCCGCCCGCGGACCGTTCTCCCCGATGTAGTGGATCACGGCATGCTCCGGCAAGGACTCAACCAATTCGACCGGCAGGCCGTGCCACCCGCCGCGCCAGCACAGCATCTCGAGCGAGTCGAGCTCGTCGATCGCCACCGCAAGCGTGTAGGCGCCAGCCTGGTCAGGAAACTCCGCGGGCGCCCTGGTGCCGGGTAGCGGGTGCAGGGTCACCTCACCGGGGCAGGGGCCGAAGTCGGCGTCGAAGTCCGCGCCGTGATACTCCGCGACCAGGCCGCGTCGCACGGTGGGGCGCGACGACACCGGCGGCCGGTTCCAACCCGCCGGACCCAACATCGGAGACCCGGTGTTGATCCAACCGACCTGCCGGTGCAGGTAGGCGCCCACCCGGTGCTCCTCACCTGCGGAATCGATCCGCCACAGTTCGGTGCCGGCCGGAAGCTCGAGGAGATCGACCTGGTAGACGCTGGCCTCGAAGGGAGCGATGTAAAGCTGCGGGCTGTGCGCGTAGAAGCGCAGCACGTGCAGGTCGTCAGTGACCGGCCAGGCCGCCACCTGGTCCAACCCGTAACGCCGGAGAAGCTCGGCGGATGGACTCGCCGGAACGTCCTCCAGTCGCGTGACGAAACCGGCGATCCGGTTCGGGTCAAAGCGGCCCGGCACCACCACGTTGCCCAAGGTCAGATCTACCAGCCCCGGCAGTACGACCTTCTGCAGCGCAGTGTCCGGAGTGAGCTCAGGCAGCCAGCTGGGCGCCTTCAACCGTGGCGGCGAGGGCGCGGAACGCTCCTCCGATGGCCTGCGCTCCTGGCTCAGCACGGAGCCGGCCCCCGATCCATCGGCTGCCACCCGTGCTACTGAATCCGTCATCAGCTCCACCACTTGCGCCGCCGGGATGCCCGCCCGCCCCGGAAGGTCGGGCTGGGTTCGGGGAACCTACTACGCCATTCGGGCCAGTCGCTACGCGGCCCGTGAGTGGCAATGCGGGTTCTGGGCCTTATCGCCACTCACGGGTTATCCACATCCATCACGGGCCGCGCAAGCGGCCAAGTACCCGCTCGAAGATCTCGGCCAGCACGAGTCGTTCCTGGTCAGACAGAAGATCGACCAGGTTGTCGCGAACGCCGCGGACGTGCGTGGGAGCCGCGTTGCGCAGCACGTCCGCACCATGCGACGTGAGCACCGCGAACACCCCCCGCCGATCCGCGGGGCACTCCTGGCGGCGCACCAGCCCGGCCTTCTCCATCCGACCGACCTGATGGGAGATCCGGCTCTTCGACGAGGCCACCTGCTCTGCCAGCGTGCTCATCCGGGCCTGCCCGCCCGGGGCCTCGGACAGCCGGACGAGCAGTTCGTAGTCTCCCAGGGCCAGCTGGTGGCGCTCCTGCAGGTCGCGGTTGAGCTGGGCATCGAGCACCGCCTTGCCGACGACGTAAGCGCGCCACGCGCGCATCTCCTCGGCATCGAGCCAGCACGGCTCTCCGTTCACCCAAGCAGGCTAACCGACCACGTCCCGGACGACGCTGTACGCGCCCAGTTCCGAGGGGCTGGCGTAGCCGGCCAGCACCAGCGTGAGATCAAGATCGCCCAGCAGCACCCGCAGCACGTGATCTACCCCACGTTGCCCAGCCAATCCCAACCCGTAGACCCAGGGGCGCCCGAGCAGCACCGCGTGCGCACCCAGCGCCAGCGCGATCAGGATATCGGCGCCGCACCGGATACCGGAGTCCAGCAGCACCGGAGCCCGCCCGTCGACAGCGGCTACCACGCCGGGCAGGCAGTCCAGCGCCGCCCGGGCCCCGTCGACCTGCCGGCCGCCGTGATTGGACACCACCAGAGCGTCGACGCCGTGATCGAGCGCGATCCGGGCGTCCTCGGGGTGGCAGATCCCCTTGATCAGCACCGGTAGCCGGGTCCACTGGCGCAGCAACGACAGGTCCGACCAGCCCAGCGCCGGATTGCCGAATACCTCCACACAGGCGCGGGCGGCCGCCTGCATGGCCTGCGGCGACTCTTCGGGCGGCGCGGCCAGCCGGGCCCGGAACACCGGATCGGACAGGTAGTTCGCGATGCCCTTGGCGTGCAGGAACGGCAGGTGCGCCAACGCCAGGTCCCGCGGGCGCCAGCCCAGCGACCAGGTGTCCACGGTGAGCACGATGGCCTGGTAACCGGCCGTCTCGGCGCGGCGGACCAGCGACTCGGCCAGCTGCAGATCCCGCGGCCAGTACAACTGGAACCAGCGAGCCGCCCCGGGCGCTGCGGCGGCGACGTCCTCCAGCGTCGTCGACGATGCGGTGGACAGCACGCTGGTCAGTCCCAGCGCGGCAGCGGCGCGGGTGACTGCGAGCTCGGCGTCGGGATGCACGAGGCCCTGCACGCCGACCGGCGCGGTGAGCACCGGCGCCGTCATCGGGGTGCCCAACATTGTGGTGGACAGATCGCGCGCGCTGACCCCGCGCAGCATCCGCGGCACGATCCGCCACCGGGCGAACGCCTCGCGGTTGGCGGCGATGGTGCGCTCAGTGGACGCCCCACCGGCGACGTAGCTGTAGGCCTCATCCGACATTACTTCCCGTGCCGCGGCTGCCAGCCCTTCGGCGGTCATCGGCAACTCCGGTCGCCGCCCGGCGAGGCCACCGGCGTAGATCTCGTTCGCCATGTCCCCGAAATGCGCCATACCGGGCACCCTATACGGTGACCCCCGGCCAGGCCTGCGGCTTTGACGCGACTACACTAAGGACACCACATATCGCTGCAGGTGATAAACAGAGCAGCTCCAAGAAAGTCAGAGGAAGCTG
>QHBZ01000245.1 GCA_003244055.1 Pseudonocardiales bacterium
GCTTCCACCGGTTGATACCAAGCCCCACTGGCCTCTAGCCGGGAATGCCCGGCGCCGACCAGGAGGTCAACGACCTTGGCTTCGCGGACCATCCGCAGCTGACCGCCCTCGCGGCTCATCCGGTGCGCTCAGACCCTCTCGGGGAGCTTTTCGACCGTTCCGGGGAACGAAGCGCCGCTCGCGCCACGCGGATGCGACCGGCGCAGATCGGCGAGCTGTTCGCGGGCGCGGTCGGAGCGCATCCGGACATAGTGGTAGATCCCCTCGATGCGGCAGTCGCCGCGACGGAGCTCGTTCTGCTTGCAGGCGTTGAGGTAGACCTCGTCATTGCTGAACTGCCGGCCGGTGAACGGCGGGCCCTGCGGGGTGTCCGACTCCAGGTAGGCCGCCTGGTGGATCCGGTCCCACAGCCCACCACCATCGGGACCGATCTGCGCGCCGATCGCATCCGGGCTGAAGTCCGTATCGAGCAGGTGCTCGAGATGGTCGAGATAATACCGGAGAAAATCACGGTTTCGCAGCATGTTCTGCACCAACGGTATGCGAGACGTCTCACCGGGCCGATTATTATTCCGGTAGTAATTTCTGGTGTTGCTCGGCCAGTCCACGATGTCGGTGTACTGCCATTGCGTACCGAAATAGTCGATACCGAAGCTGTTGTCGTAGTCCCATGGCAGGAAGGTAAAGTAGGGAGATTCGACGAAATCGCGATCGCCACCGCTGCGGCCGGAGTTGTACAGCAGGAAGTTGGACGGCGTGGCGAAATAATTGTCCCAGCTACCGATCAGCACATTCACGCCAGCCCACCGCAAGAAGCACCGAGTATTCATGATCTGTTCGACGGACTCACGGTAGGCGTCAGTGTCGTAACGACCGTTCCCGCCCGATAGACCGACTCCGTTCACCACCCTGACCAACTGGGCGAGGTCATCATACGTGTTGGCGCTCTGGACGTCCTCGTTGGTCTTCAGGACATAGGTCTGTTCGCCCTTGGCGACGCGGTATTGACGCCCACTATCGTCACCGTTGAGGCCCACCCGGTGCTCGAGGGTGGCACAGCCGAGACCGCCACACGCGGCCTTATACAGGTTGCCTCGGTCATTGTCGCCGAAGCGGGCCTTGAGGTAGCGTCGGTCGACCTCCTCGATGACGGAGAACAAACCCTGGTAGTGGTTGTTGATCGCCAATTTGGCATAGGTGTGTCGCGATGCCGGTACACCTGCCCTGCGGAACAGCCGCCAGGCAAGCGCCTCTCGCATCTGCGACGGGTCGTTGTACATGGCTTTGAGATCCAGGTGCGACATCCCTACGATCCGATCGTTCTCTGCGTCTTGCACCGCGAGATCGATCTTCCACGACCGCTTGGGCACCCGCAGCGTGCGGTTGCCGCTGTTCACCATCGAGAAGGTGGTGGTCGCGTACAGCACACCCTCACTGTGTGGTGGGGGGATGTGTCGGGCGTCGGCGGGGTCCGTAGCCCACAGCTCGAAGCGCCTGGTCGAAGAACTCGTCCTTGCCCACGGCCGCCGCGCGAAAGGTCTCGACGGCCTTGCCGGTCTGCGTCGGCTGCCCGTGCTCGTCCGCGAGGGTGAGTACCGTGGCGGCCGGATCGGCGCCGAGCTCGCGAACCAGGAGATCGAATAGCGCGGAATACTCCACTCGGGTCTGTAGCGATGCGTCGCCGCGTCCCGCGGTCTCGTTGGCCCGTTCAGCCAGGGTGCGCAAGGATCCCTTCGGAAGCCGCGTCACCACGACCGCCCGATCAGAGAAGATCCGGCAGAAATGACCGCGGTCCATGACCTGATCCATCGCGTCCTCCGGCTCCGGCGTGGTTGCCGCACCTGCGCGGGGCTGCGTATGAAGAGCATACGGAAGCTGCGACGCCTGTCCATGGAGTTGTGCCCTCGCCCCATCACCACTGTATGGCCCTGCCGATCCACTCCGACTAGGGTCTACGCAGCGACGTACGCACCCAGATGAGCTCGGGCAGACGAAAGGCCTCCCGCAGGTGGCGCTGGCGCGGTTGGGGGCGATCGAAGCGGGCGGCACGAAGGTGGTCTGCCTGGTCGGGTCCGATCCTGACCACATCGTGGCCCGAACCCGGATCCCGACCGGGGAGCCTGCCGAGACGCTGGCCCAGGTGTTCGCCTTCTTTCAGCAAGAAGTGCGCTCCGGCGGCCCGCTGGCCGCGATCGGCATCACGTCGTTCGGCCCGCTGGAGCTGCGCCGATCCCATCCTCGGTACGGGTTCATCACGACCAGTTCGAAGCCTGGCTGGTCCAATGTCGACATGGTCGGGCCAGTCCAGAGCGGGCTGGGCGTGCCGGTGGCGTTTGACACTGACGTCAACGGTGCCGCGCTCGGATCACTGGCCGGCCCAGCCGGAGCCCTCGTGCTGGCCGACCGCGCCAACCAACTGGAGGAGGCGAATCATGCCAGGTGACAGCGGCGCTTCGCGGCGCGCCGCGATGTACGGTGAGGACGATCTCAGCTCGATGGCAATCTTCTCGGGCAACTACATCAACTTCGGGTATTGGCAGGCCTTCACACCGGGGCTCATCAGCATCGGCGAGCGCACTGAGAGCCAGGCCAACCTCTACCGCACCGTCCTTCGCCGCTTGGAGATTGACCCGACTGACGTGGTACTCGAGGTCGGATGCGGCATAGCAGTAGGGACGGTGCTCGCGCTTCGAGAATTCGGTCCCAGTGCAGTTTACGGGATCGATCTCTCACCAGATCAGCTCGACCGAGCCGTCAGGGTCAACTCCGAGCTGATCACCCAACAGCCTGACCGCTTTGTACTCCAGCAAGGGTCCGCGCTGAAACTTCCGCATGCCGGCGAGAAGTTCGACAAATGTTACTCAGTGGAAGCCGCTCAGCACTTCGAAGACCTGGCCGCCTTCGCGTCCGAGGCCCACCGAGTGCTCAAACCCAGAGGAAGGCTTGTGGTCGCGACATTCTTTATGACCCGGCCGACCGCTGCCGGCGAGCTGCGACGCTTGATTGAGACCATCGACAGCGGCATCGACGTCGTTTCGGCGATCGACTCCTTTCGGGATGACCTTCTCGCTACGGGCTTTGTCGACGTGCATGTTGAGAGCATCGGCGAGCATGTTTGGCACGGCTGGGACGCCTGGATGGCGCAGACCGAGTTCAAAGACGGATGGGGCCGTAACTGGCTCAAGGCGTACCACCGCGGGCTCATCGACTACTATCTGGTGACAGCCGCCAAGGAGTGACACGCAGCCGATCATCAACGACGCAGGAGTGCGCAGAAGAGCGCGTCGGTGCCGTGGCGGTGCGGCCAGAGCTGCACGTACGGTCCGTCGCCGAGTTGGGGGACACCGGGAAACCGCGGCCTGGCGTCGAGCTGCGCGGTACCCGTGCGCCGCAGCACGTCCGCGACCACGCCCACCGTCTCATCCAGGTGTGGCGAGCAGGTTACGTAGGCCACCACGCCGCCCGGGCGAACCAGTCGCAGCGCCGCGATCAGCAGTTCCCGCTGCAGCCGGACCAGTCCGGCAAGATCGTCAGCCTGGCGACGCCAGCGCGCCTCCGGGCGCCGCCGCAGCGCTCCGAGCCCCGTGCATGGCGCGTCCACCAACACCCGGTCGTAGCGTCGGTCCGGCAGCCCGCTGTCCCGGCCGTCAGCCAGGTGGACCGTCACCGGCAACCCGGCGCACGCCTGGCTGACCAACCGGGCCCGATGCTCGGCCTTCTCCACGGCATCCACGACTGACCCTCGCGTCGCGGCCAGGGAACCCAGCAGGGCTGCCTTGCCTCCCGGCCCGGCGCACAGATCCAGCCAGCGGGTATCTGGGCCGTCCAGCGGCACCGACGCCAACGCGAGGGTGACGAGCTGGCTGCCCTCATCCTGCACTTGGGCCAGGTGATCGCGTACCGGGGTCAGCTCGCCCGGGTCACCGCCCTCGGCCAGATGCACCCCGCAAGGCGAGTAGGGGGCAACCCGGCCGCCGATCAGCTCGGCCAGCTCGACGGTGCTGATCTGTCCAGGACGCGCGGCGAGGTGAACCAACGGGCGCGTGTCGTCGGCGGCCAGCGCTTCGGCGAGCTCGTCCAAGCCACCGCCGAGGGCGTCGGCGAAGGCCTGCGCGATCCACCGGGGATGGGAGTGCGCCATCGCCAGGTGGCCCACCGGGTCCTCGTCAGCGGCCGGCGCTACTTCCAGTACCCAGCCTTCCTCGTCGTGCCCACCGACCCGGCGCAGCACCGCATTGACGAAGCCAGCGGCGGCACTGCCACGACCGGCTCTGACCAGGTCCACGGTGGTGGCGACCGCGGCGTGTGGGGGAATCCGAGTCCGCAGCAGCTGGTAGCTGCCCAGTCGCAGGGCATCCAACAGCTCGCCGTCGACCTCCGAGAGCGGGCGGTCCGCGCAGGACTGCAGCACCGCATCCAGCAGACCCTGCGCGCGGCATGTTCCGTAGCACAGCTCGGTGGCCAGCGCGGCGTCCCGGCCATTGATCCCGCGCTGCCGCAACAGGCCGGGCAACACCAGGTTGGCGTAGGCGTCACGCTCGCGCACCGCAGCCAGAGCGTCCAACGCCGCCTGCCTAGGCGGATCGTCCACCGGTGGACGCTGCGGCCCGGAGCGCCCCCGAGGGGGCCCGGGCCGGCGCGGTCGGGACGGCTTACGGGGCACGGTCACAGCAGTACCAGGATGTTGGGCGTCACTCGAACCGCTCCCCACGCTCTGGCCGGACACCGCGGGCCCAGTCCGGCGCGGGCATCGCTCGCTTGCCGGGCCCGGTGACGTCACCCAGTCGCACCGCACCGGTGGCCGTGCCCACGAGCACCTCCCGTTTGGCCACGTGCAGCTCGCCACGGGAGAGCCCATCAACGTCGCGAACGTCGGCGACCCGCACTGGACCGAGGCCGATGCGATGGTCCCTGAATCGAGTCCAGGCGCCAGGGGTTGGCGTGACCGCGCGCACCTGGCGATGCACGGCGAAAGCCGGAGCGCTGAAGTCCACATGCCCGTCTTGGGCAGTGAGCTTCGGTGCATACGAGACGCCATCGGCTGGTTGGGGCACGGGACGAATAGTCCCGTCTGCGATCCCGTCCAAGGTGGCCACCAGCAGGGCTGCTCCGGAGTAGGCCAACCGGGATAGCAGCTCCCCTGCGGTGTCCTCGGGACGGATCACCTCGGTGACCGTGCCATACACCGGACCGGTATCCAGCCCTACCTCCAAGGCGAAGGTCGATGCGCCAGTGATCTTGTCCCCACGCCGGATCGCGGCCTGCACCGGAGCCGCCCCACGCCAGGCTGGGAGCAGCGAGAAGTGCAGGTTCACCCAGCCATGCCGGGGGATGTCCAGCGCAGCCCGCGGAACGAGCGCGCCGTAGCCGACGACTGGGCAGCAATCCGGGGCCAGCGCGGACAGCCGGGCCAGGAAATCCGGGTCCGACGGGCGCCGCGGGGTGAGCACCTCCAGCGCCGCGGCGTCGGCCAGTGCGCCTACTGGGGAACGGGTCGGCCGCCGGCCGCGTCCGGCCGGCGCATCCGGCCTGGTCACCACGGCGACGACATCATGCCGGTCGCAGCCCAGCAGCGCGTGCAGTGACCGGACCGCCACATCGGGTGTACCTGCGAAGACGAGCCGCACTACGCAGCGCGCCTTGCTGAAGCGCGGGCGCGGACTGAGCCTGTGGGTTGGCCGGGCACCAGCGCATTATGCCCGGTGTGTCCGTCAGCCCAACTGCTGCGGGTCGAGCTGTACCCGCAGCGGGTCGGGCGTCTTGCGCGCGCTGCGCCCGGCCTGCAGCGCAGCCAACGCGCTGGCCAGGGCGGTGCCATCGGAGCGGGGGACGCGGATCAACAGCCGCTCCCGCTCACCCTCGGATTCCCCCTGGACAGGCACCGGACCCAGCAGCACGGCCGCCGGCGGCAGGTCAAGTGTCTCAACGGCATCCGCCAGGGTCACCGGCGCGCCATCCAACGCGGCCATCCGCGTCGCGGGCGGGAAACCGACCTCCGCGCGCGCAGCCAGCTCGGCCCGGGCGTGGCCGGCCGGATCCCACCGGATCAGCGCCTGCACTGCCGCGAGCGACGACTCCGCGACCACGACCACCCGGCCGCCGTCGACCGCCGGCTCCACCATCGTCGCCGCGGCCATCCATCGCCGCAGCGCCTCCTCCGCCGCGCGCAGATCGGGTCGGGCCAGCATCGCGGCGGCATCGAGCAACAACGCCGCCCCGTACAAGGCCAGCGGCTCCGCCCCCGGAGTAGCGATCACCAGCGACGGTCCCGGCGGGATCTCGCGCAGCACCTCCCCTCCACCGGAGCGACGCAGTGGCACCCCGGGGAAGGCACGGCCGAGTTCCTCCGCGGTGCGGCGGGCCCCGATCACCGACGCTCGGAGCCGGCCGCCGCCACAGCCTGGGCACCGGTAACCGGCCTCGATGGTGCCGCACCACCGGCAGGTAGCCGGACCTGCCGTGAGCAGCGCCAGCGGGCCTGCGCAACGCCGGCAGCGGGCCGTGGCCCGACACTGCTGGCAGGCCAGCGCGGGAACGTAGCCGCGACGCGGTACCTGCACGAGAACCGGCTGATCGCGGCTCAGCGCCGCGCGAGCCGCTTCGAAGGCCACTGCGGGCAGCCGCGCCACGCGGGCCGCCGGGTCCCGGGCCAGCTGGGTGTCGTCCTCCCCGATCGCGGTGACCCGTGGCGCCGCGGCCCGTACCGTGTCACGGACGGCCACGATCTCGTGCGCCCATCCCGTCTCGATCGACAGCTGCGTCTCCGCGGTTCGGGCGTACCCGGCCACCAGAAGCGCCCCCCCTTCCAGCACGGCGCGCTGACCGAGCACCAGCCGGCTGTGCGGGTAGGGGGCCCGCGGTTCGGCATGCAGGTCGTCGCCGTCGTCCCAGAGCACCATCAACCCTAGATTCATGACCGGGGCGAAGGCCGCGGCGCGGGTGCCGACCACGATGCGTACGGCACCCCGGCGCACCGCGAGCCACCGACGGTACCGCTGAGCGGGCCCGGACTCGGCAGCGAGCGTGACTACGGCGTCGGACCCGGCCAGCGCCGACACCGCGGCGTGCACCTGTGCGGTGTCCCGGTGGTCTGGTAAAACCAGCAACGCGCCCCGACCGGCGGCGGCGACGGTGACCGCGGCGTCGGCAAGCCGGGCAGCCCAGTCCTCCCCCGGCAGCGCCTGCCAGCAGGCATGCGCCGCCCGCCCCTGGTGCAGCGCGTCCAAGAAGGCCGGTCCGCGGGGATATCGCTCCCAACCACCCGCTTCAGGCCGCGGCAGGGGGGCTGCGGGAGCTGCGCTCGGTTCGGCCTCGGTGCGGGCATGCCGCGGTGGCACCGCCAACCGCAGCACGTCACTCAGGGTGCCGGCGCATCGATCGGCTACCGCCCGGGCGAGCACCGCGACCTGGGGGCTCAGCACTGGCTCGGCGGACACCACCCGGTCGAGCCAGGCCAGCTGACCCGGATGATCAGATCGCTCGACCCGGGCAAGCAGCCAGCCATCCACCAGCCGGCCGGCGAAGCGCACCCGCAGCCGCACGCCGGGCACCGCCGTCTCGTCGAGCTCAGCGGGTACGAGGTAGTCGAAGGGGCGGTCGAGGTGGGCCAGCGGAGTGTCCACGCACACCTGCGCAACGGGCAGCGCGGCGGCCGGGCTGCGCTGCCCGCGGCGGGATCGGACGACACTCACCTGCCGGGTCTACCAGAACGCCCCGTCGGCGTCAGATGAGCGTCAAGCCGCGGCGAATCCCCAATTCTCAGCCCGTCACCCGGTCAACCGAGCGGCGACCGCGTCCCAGACGTAGGAGGCGAGCAGACTCTTGGGGCCCTCGGGTAGCTCGGCCTCCACGCCGTCGAGGCCGAGCAGCCAGCCGGTGTTGTGGTCGACCTCGAACGCTCCGCCCCGGCCGACCGCGTTGACCACCAGCAGGTCGCAGCCCTTGTGGGCGAGTTTGACCCGACCGTAAGTCAGCACATCGCGCTCGGAGTCACCGGTCTCGGCGGCGAAGCCGACCACCACCTGCCCCTCTAGGCGGCATCGGACCAGTTCGTGCAGGATGTCCGGGTTGCGGACCAGCGACACCGGCGCCGGGTCCGACACTGTTTTTTTGATCTTGTCCGAAGATGGGTAGGCCGGTCTGAAGTCGGCCACCGCAGCTGCCATCACGACCACCTCAGCCTGGGGTGCCGCCTTGAGCATCGCCTCCCGCATCTCTCGCGCAGTATCAACCCGCACCAGGTCGACCCCGGCCGGCTCGGTCAGGTCAGCCGTGTGCGCCGCGACCAACGTCACCTGGGCGCCGCGCTGCGCCGCCACTCGGGCCAGTGCGTAGCCCTGCCGACCGGAGGACCGGTTACCCAGGTAGCGCACCGGGTCCAGCGGCTCGTGAGTGCCCCCCGCAGAGATCACCACACGCCGGCCGGTGAGATCCCGTGGCAGCGCGTCCACGCGGCGCAACAGCAGGGTGGCCAGGTCGACGATCTCGGCGGGGTCCGGCAGCCGTCCGGCACCCGAGTCGGCACCGGTGAGCCGCCCGGACGCAGGTTGGGCGACGACAGTTCCGCGGGAGCGAAGCACCGCGACGTTGTGCACAGTCGCGGGGTGGTCCCACATCTCGGTATGCATCGCCGGGATCAGTAGAACCGGGCAACGGGCGGTGAGCAGGGTGGCGCTGAGCAGATCGTCGGCCCGGCCATGAGCGGCGCGAGCCAGCAAATCCGCGGTGGTCGGGGCGACCAGGACCAGATCAGCGGTCTGCCCCAGCCGCACGTGGGGCACCTCAGGCACGTCGGCGAACAAGCCGTGGTGCACCGGTAACCCGGACAATGCCTCCCAGGTCGCGGCTCCGACGAAGCTCAGGGCGGCCTCGGTGGGAACGACCCGGACCTGGTGTCCCGCCGCGGTGAGCCGGCGGAGCACCTCACATACCTTGTAGGCGGCGATGCCGCCCCCGACGCCGAGCACGATCCGCCGGGGTGACCCCGGCCGGACGGGCCCGGCTGGGGTCACTGACCCTCGGTGTGCTCGAGCAGTCCGGCGTGAATCTCGCGCAGCGCGATCGACAGTGGCTTCTCCCGCGGCCCTGGCTCGACCAGCGGCCCGACGTACTCCAGCAGGCCCTCCCCGAGTTGGGCGTAATAGTCGTTGATCTGACGAGCCCGCTTAGCTCCGAAGATCACCAAGGCGTACTTGGAGCTGACCTTGCCCAACAGGTCGTCGATGGGGGGGTTGGTGATGCCCTCAGGGGCATTGACCAAGGACGCGCCCTGCGCGCCCAGCGCGCCCAATTCGGTGGGGATGCTCACTCACTGTCTCCAGATGCCTTCAGATGTCATCGTGGTCGAGTCGGAGGTGTCCGACCAACCGTGCCACCCATCAAGTTTATCAACTCCAGCGCGGCGCGCCGCACGTCGTCGTTGACAACCGTGGCATCGAATTCTCCCACGGCGTCGAGCTCGGCGCGTGCCACCCGCAACCGGCACTCGCGCTCCGCCGGATCTTCCGTGCCGCGGTCGGACAACCGGCCGTCCAGCACCTCCCAGGACGGCGGCACGAGCATCACCAGAAGTGCCTCCGGCATGGCGGCCCGGACCTGCCGGGCACCCTGCACCTCGATCTCCAGCAACGTCGACCGCCCGATGGCCAGCGCCGCACGGAGCGGCGCGACAGGAGTGCCGTAGAAGTTGCCTGCGTACTCGGCGTATTCAAGAAATTCGCCGCGCTCGATCATGCGGGCGAATATGGCCCGATCCACGTAGTGGTAGTGCTCATCAGGTCGTTCCCCGCCACGGGGGGCGCGGGTGGTCATCGAGACGCTGACGAAAAGCTGCGGCCAGAACCACACTACCTCGGCAACCACGCTGGACTTGCCGACCCCGGAGGGACCCGAGACGACAGTAAGCCGGGGCCGGACGACCGCACCGGGCCCCGGCTCACGTACCGTCACAGTACGGTCACTGTGTCTGAATGGCCACTGTGCTTAACCACCCTGGCTTAACCACCCTGAAATGGTGATTACTTTCGGTGATTACGCTCGTGACTATTCTGGAGTTGCTATTGGGGGCCGAACTCGCTGAGCAGCGCCTTGCGTTGACGGTCGCCGAGCCCGCGCAGCCGCCGACTAGTGGCGATTTCCAACCGCTCCATGATCTGCTGGGCGCGGACCTTGCCCACGCCCGGCAAGGCCTCGAGCAACGCCGAAACCTTCATCTTGCCCAGGATGTCGTCACTGTCGGACTTGGCCAGGACTTCTTGAAGGTTGGTCCCGCCGCGCTTGAGGCGCTCCTTGAGCTCGGCCCTGGCACGTCGGGCAGCAGCCGCCTTCTCCAATGCAGCGGCCCGCTGCTCCTCGGTCAGCTGGGGAAGGGCCACGATCTCCTCCGTCGATTGCTGGTGCTTAGGGATGTTCCTGATTAGTGCGGCGACCGTATCCCCCAACCGACCAGCCGCTTAACCCGGGGTACCACCGCCGAGCTGTCCGGTCGGTGGATGGAGCAAGGCGCCAGCCTGGTCGGCGATTCGCCGGGCGGCGTGTCGCAGCGCCGCCGGCTGCGGCCCATGCCGCAGCAGGTCACGTGATGTCGACGCCACGACGTGGCGACTTGCTGCACCGAAGATCTGCGGCAAGTCAGCCAGGCGGGCGCCCTGCGCGCCTATCCCGGGCGCCAAGATCGGGCCATTGAGGGCGTCCAGCCGCACCGTCCCGACCGGCGCGGTGGCACCCACCACCACACCGACGTCGCCGCTGGGACGCCGGCCGGCGTTTCGGGCGACGACCGCGTCGATCACGGACTGCGCGACCGTCGCCCCGGTACCGGTGACCGCGGCCTGCACCTGGGCACCCTCAGGGTTGGAGGTCAGCGCCAACACGAACACTCCGCGGCCGGTCTGACCGGCCAGATCGAACGCCGGATCCAGCGCACCGATGCCGAGGTAGGGCGAGACAGTGATCGCGTCGGCCGCCAGCGGCGCGCCGTCGCTCAGGTAGGCGGCGGCATACGCGGCCATGGTGGAGCCGATGTCACCGCGCTTGACGTCGAGCAGCACCAACGCGCCCGCATCCCGGGCCGCCACCAGTACCCGCTCCAACACCGCGATACCCCGCGACCCGTGCCGCTCGAAGAACGCCGACTGGGGCTTGACCAGCGCCATTTCCGGCGCGAGCGCCTCGACCGCACCTAGCGCGAACCTCTCCAACCCCCGCACGTCATCGCCCAATCCCCACTGCTCCAGCAACCCTGGATGCGGATCGATCCCGACACACAACGGCCCCCGCGCTGTCACCGCTGCGATCAACCGCGCGCCAAACCCGCATTGAGCGGGCTCAGCGTGGTTATTGCGCACCGGATAGCCCCGCTAAGCCCCCCGGAAGGCCCACTGAATGGGGATTGGGGGAGGCGGAGCGCAGGGCGGCGTGCAGGGCTTGGAGGGGGCGGACGGTGATCTCGCCCCGGATGAGGGCCTCGATGCCCTGGACGGCTGCCGCGGCGCCCTGCATCGTGGTGATGCAAGGGATGGACCGAGACACCGCGGCGGTGCGGATCTCATAACCGTCCACCCGGGGTCCAGGGTTGCCGTAGGGGGTGTTGATGATCATATCGAC
>QHBZ01000246.1 GCA_003244055.1 Pseudonocardiales bacterium
GTTTGCTGATCACCTGGTTGACCGTGGACTCGACGAACGCGGTGGAGATGGCCTCACCGGCGCGGCGGCGTTCGCCGTAGTTGGGGATGCGCCCGGTGTTGGCGCGGAGGTAGCTGTCGAACTCGCGCACCGCTTTGAGCAGTTTGGTTGGCTCGCCGTCGGGGTTAAGTATCTCCAGGTCGGCGGTGATGTCGGTGACGGTCTGGAGGGCGCGGAAGACGTTGCCGTGCCAGAGGAACCATCTCAGCCGTTCCAGGCTCGTGCCGATCTCGGTGATCAGGTTGGTGGCGGTCTCGACGGAGAGCTCCAGGTCCGGATCCGGTGGTGGGGGTCGTAGGGATTTGGTCATGTTGGTCATCACGGTGATCCTCATCGTGATATGGAACCAGTCGAGTAGGTGCTCGGAGGTCCGCGCGGAATTGCATCAGACGCACGATCTGGCGGACTCGTGATCTGCTGAGCAGCGGAGACTCTACCGAGCCAGCCATGGCGTGCTACACCGATCTGACCAGCGGATTTGCTGTCACCATGTCGTTTGATGCAAGATTCGCGCGTCGTGCGGCGAGGGGGTGTGGTGGCGGCGGAGGTCTACGAGCCGCAGGGTTCGGCTCGGTTGGAGTTGGTCAGCGGCGTGACGCTGCTGCGTGAGGACGACGCGGTCGTGGAGGCGATGCTGGAGGGCTGGGCCAGGCAGCAGTTGGGTGGGCGCGGGCTGGCCGCGAAGACGGTCGCGCGCCGGCGGGCGATCGTGCGGCGGTTCCTGACGTTCAGCAACGAGTACCCGTGGCACTGGACCGCCGGTCATCTCGACGAGTGGTCGGCCGACCTGGTCGGTGTGTTGGGCCGGGCGAAGTCCACCATCCGCAGCTACCACGATGCGATCCGCTGTTTCGATGACTATCTCAACGCGCCGCAGTACCGGTGGGTTGAGGAGTGCGACACCCGCTTCGGGACTCATCCGGTGCGGATCTGCTTCGAGTCGAACACCACCTCGCATCTGGTGGACTATGAAGGCAGGGCGGAGCGGCGGCCGTTGACCCGCGAGGAGTTGCAGCGGTTTTTCGACTACGCCGACGACCGGGTCGAGCGGGCAGCCCGGTCGGGGCGCAAGGGTGTGTTGACCGCCTACCGCGACGCCACCGTGTTCAAGGTCATCTACGGGTGGGGCCTTCGTTGCACCGAAACGTCGAAATTGGACGTTACCGACTGGTATCGCAGTCCACAGGCGCCGGAGCTGGGGAAGTTCGGCAAGCTGGAAGTCCGCTGGGGCAAGTCCTCGAAGGGATCGCCGCCTAAGCGGCGCACCGTCCACAGCGTCATGCCGTGGGCGGTCGAGGCGGTCGAGGACTACCTGGTCAACGTCCGCCCGCGTTACGGGCTGCCGGACCAGCCGGCGCTCTGGCCGACTGAGCGAGGCGGCCGGATCCGGCCCCGCCACATCGAGGAACGCTTCGCCGAGTACCGCGACGCGCTCAAGCTGCCCACAGAGCTCGTCCCGCATTGCCTGCGGCACTCCCATATCACCCATCAGGAAGTGAGCGGAGTTGCATCGGCTGCATCATTCGGCAAGATCCGTGAACCGCTCCTGCCTGCGACGTCGCCGTTCGGACTGGATGAGGGTCGGTTGGCGGAGGCCTCGTCACGCGCGTCCTGACCAGGCAATAGATCCTGCTGTTGCATTGAATGCCATGATGTTGCACCCGATCCGGTGGCATCCTGCGCCGGATAGTTGCATCAGATGCAACCGACAAGATCGGCTGCCGCGTCGCTTCCGCTCCTCAGCGCGCTGAGCGCGCCTGCGGTGCGGGTCGACTTGCCATCGGCCACCCGGGGGCATTCGCCCGGTTGGAACATTGCTCTCTACCAGTTTCAACGCCGGGATGTCCCTGGAGACGATTCGCCGTCGACTCGGCCACGCGAACGCCCAGACAGTTCAGCGCTACGCCGAGCAGACCGACGCCACCGCGGACGCGGAGATCCGCTCCTGGCGACGCGGAACCATCCCCCGGCCCACAGGTAGATGATCTCCCCCAGATCTGAACGGTCTCCTCGCAGTGGCGATCACCAAGGGGGTGGGTTCGATGTGGTGTGCCTACGCCTTCGCTGTGGTTGCGCTGTTCGGGCTGCCCGGGGCGATCCAGGGCGGTGTCTCTGGTGTCGTGCAGTGGATCGCGCAGACGTTCCTGCAGCTGGTGCTGCTGTCAATCATCCTGGTGGGCCAAAACGTGCAGGCCGCCGCGTCCGACAAGCGGGCGCTGGACACCAATATCGACGCCGAGGCGATCCTGCACGAGGTCTCGCAGATCCACGACCACCTCCTGGACCAGGACACACGCTGCGACAGCAGCAAGGAATGCTCACTGAACTGCGCGACCGGCTCGGCGGGAGGACCTGGGCTAGCACCGAACACCTCGCAGGTGTGATCGGGGATCAGCCAAGTGTCGGGGATTGGGATCTGAGATCGGCTTGGCCGCCGACCTGGTGCACGAGTCCGGCCCGCACACGCGTGTCACGGTCGGTCGCGCTGGTTCGTGGACCCGTGCTGGCGGCCTCGGCCGCGGGGCGATGGCCCGGGTTGAGGGCAGATACTGGTGTCACGGACCGGCCGGCTGGGAGTGATGATGACCGACAGTGGGGATCGAGGCGAGGTCGTTCCCGGTAGCAGCGAGGACGGGGCGGGGCGAGGCTCCAACGGTGATACCAGCGTCGGCAACGGCAACGACGTGCAGCAGCAGCACCTACGTGCACTGAGTGCGGTCCGTGCGGAGTTGGCCCATTTGGAGGAGGTGCTCTGCGCCGGGCGCCACCCAGTGTCAGACGCCACCAGCCGAGTGGCCCACGCGGTAACCACCGGCACGGCAAGGACCCGCGACGCCACGCATCACGTGCACGTCCCCGCGTGGCTGCGCGTCACCCGGGGAGAGAACCGGTGGCCGGTCGCCGCCGCGATGGTGGTGGCCATCGGGTTGCAGCTCGCGCTGCCCGACAGGTTGGCGCTGCAGTCCCGGTGGCTGCTGCCCAGTCTGGAATTGGCCATACTGATCGGGTTGATCATCGCCAGTCCGGTCCGGTTCAACCGGGAATCCACCCCGCTTCGGATAGCCAGCCTTACCCTGGCCGGACTGCTCAGCCTGGCCAACGCGTGGTCGGCGACCCTGCTGATCCTGGGCCTCGTGCGCGGTACCGAGGGCAACGACGCCGCTGCCTTGCTGTCCACCGGCGCGGCGATCTGGCTGACCAACATCATCGCCTTCGCCGTGTGGTACTGGCAGTTCGACCGGGGCGGACCGGCCGCCCGCGCCCACGCCCGGCGTCGCCTGCCCGACTTCCAATTCGTGCAGATGCAAAACCCCGACCTAGCCCACCCCGACTGGGAACCGCAATTCGTTGACTACCTCTACCTCTCGTTCACCAATGCCACCGCCTTTAGCCCCACCGACACCATGCCGCTGTCCCGGTGGGCCAAGCTGACCATGCTCGGGCAATCCCTGGTCTCACTGGTCACCGTGGCTCTCGTCATCGCTCGCGCGGTCAACATCCTGAAATAACTGGCGCCGACAACCCCGAACACGAGCGCTGGCATGGGTACTGTAGGGCTAACGACATCAGCCCGATAGGACCTGGTGAGAGCACCTCGAGTGTCGCGTTGGCCCCATCGCATTTTGTGCAGCTTTTGAGGGTGAGACCAATTTGGTCAGGGCCGGGAGCTCGAATCCTTGGCGGCCTGGAGTCATCGATTTCCGTTGACAGTGGCCTGCATCTGGCCATCGCCGTGAGGGAGGCCCAACGGGGTTTCGGGCAACGCACTAGCGCCCCTTCAAACACCAGTGCCACCCAGGCGCCATGCCCCGAGTCGTCTCCATTTCCGTCTCATTCATGTTCGTTCGCGGGCGTCCGCCAGCTACCGTGAGGCCGCTCCGGCGCAGGCCATGGACAGTGCCGACCGGAGACGGACACTGCACCGGAGTCCCGAAAATCGGAAGGTCGGCACTTCCATCACCGCCAACTGACCACCTCGCACTAGCAGTCCCATCGACGAGATCACGCATCATCGGCCACCTCGTTCCCGTTGACGTTTGTCGGTGCCTTGCGAAGCTGCGCGAGGTAGTCAGCGTCTGCATACAGCTGGGCGGCGAGAGCCGGATCGTCTGCGGCATGTTGGTCAGCGACCTCGCGCAACTTTTCCTCGTCACGGCGGGTGGTCATTCATTGCCTCAATCCTGTGGGGGACATCGATTGGAGACCGAAGTCGGGGACAGGGCGCTGCGCGGCGGGCTTACCAGCAGCCCGGCGCCGCTAACCCAGGCAAGCCCCAGTGCCACGCCGGCGGCGCAACCCCGACAACGACGATAATGGTCGGTACGGCTGCCCGACGCATGATGTTCAGGTCCCCGCGTTGGGTTCGGTGGCGGTCCGATCGGCCTGCAACGTAACAGCAGCTGACGTCTGTCCCGGCTGCCCGCGTTGCCTCGGCGTGGGCTGCTCCAAACAAGGATAGAGGCTGTCGCAGGTCGCAGGTCGCTGTGGCTGTGGCTGTGGCTGT
>QHBZ01000247.1 GCA_003244055.1 Pseudonocardiales bacterium
CCCGCGGTGCTGTCCACCAGCCGGTCCCAGGCACGCAACACGCTTGGGACCGGATCGGGGCAAGCTATGATCGAAATCGTGCCTTCGCCGCGCCCGGGACGCATTTCGACGGGTCGAATACTCACGTCACCCGCTTCCCAGCCGGACGCCTAGCCGTGGTCGCCAACCGTAACTCGACGTGTCAAATGATTACTGTGTGTTCGTAGCGTAGGCCGATCTGGTTCACTGTCTTGGGTAATTACTCCCCTAAAGAGGCAATACGGGATAAGGGGTCGGTCAGCCCCGCTGACGATATCGAGGTGATGACGTTGCGGAGTCCAGACCTGCGGCAACGCCTGGACCGGGCGTCGGGTCGACGGCGTCTGCGGCACCGTGACGCCGCCCATGACCTGGCGATGCTGCCGGATCCGTCGCTGCCGCCGGGCACCGACCGCATCCCTGAGATCCGCCACATCGTGTTGCTGATGATGGAGAACCACTCGTTCGACAACTACCTGGGCACGTTGGGCCGCGGCGACGGGCTGCCCGACCCCCCGCCGGTGAACCGCCGCCGCGACGGCACCCCGGTGCCCGCGCACCGGTTCGCCACAACCAAGCAGGCGAAGGATGTGCCATCCCAGAGCTGGAGCTGCAGCCATCTGCAGTTCGACCAGGGCCGCAACGACGGGTTCGTGACCACCGTCGAGCACATCGCCGCAGACGCCGACGCCACCCTGGGAATGGGCTACTGGACGGCCGAGGACCTGCCGTTCTACGCCGGGCTCGCCCGTACCTTCCCGCTCGCCGACCGCTGGTTCTGCTCCTGCCTGGGCCCGACGTTTCCCAACCGGCGCTTTCTCATATCGGCAACCGCGCACGGGCTGATCGACGACGCGATAGCCAGCATCATCGATTACCCCAGCTCCGGGACGATCTTCGACCTACTCAACCGCTACGGCATCCCGTGGATCAACTATCACCACGTCCCGCCCCTACGTCTGTTCGGCAAGCGACTCGCCGGCGGCGGCGGTACCCGCGGCGCGCGCGCCTTGAAGCTTCTGGCCGGGCAACTGCTGCCCGGTATCGAGCACCGCCTCCGCGGGGAGGTCCAGTCCACCGCGAACATGTACCCGCTGGGACTGGCGCGGACGGTGGGGCACCTACGCCACATCGGGCGCTTCTTCCACCATGCTGCTGCGGGCACGCTACCGCCGGTGAGCATCGTCGACCCGGACTTCGATGCGTGCTCGGAGGAGAACCCGCAAGACATTCGGCTGGGCGAGGGTTTCGCCGCGGCGGTCATCAACGCGGTCATGCACGGCGGGGGCTGGCCGCACACCCTGCTCATCTGGTTCTACGACGAACATGGCGGATACTACGATCACGTTGCGCCACCACCAGCCGTGGAGCCCGACGGCGTGCTGCCGCACAACCTTCGTGACGGAACCGCGCCGCTGCGATGGCTGTTGAAGCACTCGGGGTTGTGGCCAGGGCTGCGCGCGCTGGACTCCCGCGACGGGCGTTACGACCGCTACGGATTCCGGGTGCCCGCCGTCGTCGTCTCCCCTTACGCCAAATGCGACTACGTGTCCTCAACCGTGTTCGACCACACGTCCGCGCTCAAACTCATCGAAGAGAAGTGGAACCTGCCGCCGTTGACCCGCCGGGATGCCGGCGCGGCGGCGCCGTGGGACCTCATCGACCTTTCCGCGCCCCCGCCGTTCCTCGAACCGCCGACACTGCCTCCGCCTACGATTCCCTGGCGTGTCGGTCGGTGACCGTCGTCAGGAGCCGGCGTGTACCGCGGGACCTGCATCAGGTGGACGACTCTTCATGCTTGACCTGCGTCGCTGCGAACGTTCTGTACCTGGTGGGGGTCACCGACATCCCGGACCCGCAGTGGGTTGATCGAGAGGTCGGTCGGGAGCCAGGCAGCGGAGCGCAGCGTGTCAAGGCCAGGCGTTTCCTGCTCGAGCAGGGCCTGTCCCTGCACCTGGTGTGTGGCTACGAGACTGAGCGGTTCCTGCAGGAGGGCCTCGATTACCTGCGGAGCTACTACTGCCAGGAGTGGGACTCGTCGTGGGACGAGTACTGGACACCACATCGGCTGGAGCGGCACCGTCGCGAGTGTCTCGCGGCACAAGGGTTGAGCACCTTCGGAGCCAGGATGCTGTCTGAGCATCGCCAGCCCACGCTCGCCGACATCCGCAGCGCCCTGGATCGCGGCTGCATTGTGTGGCTCTCTGTGGACAACGACTGGGACGAGGTCGACTGTCACGCCATCCTGATCTACGGTCAGCAGCGCAACGTGTTCGATGTCTACTCGCCGGAGGTCTCAGGCAGCTGCCTGCAGCAATACAACCGCCGGCAACTGGACAGGGTCTGGTTGCACGGCGAGGGCATGACCGCTGTGTGGCGTGACCGCAGTCGGAGACGGGTAGCGGAAGAGCAGGGAAGATCGTGCGGCTCTACCACGGCATGGGGTTGAACCCGCGGCAGATCGCCGACCGGGCCCGGGAGAACACTCCGCGGCTCCGAATCACCGAGCGACTGGCGACCCGGATCATGTCCGCCCCACTCCGGCCGTAGCACCCGCACGTCGATGCCGACCCGGCGACCATCGGGCGATGATTTGCTTGAGGTGGCTCTTGTGTGCACATCGATTCGATGCCGGGATTGGCGGGTAGACCACGGCAAGAGCTCTTCATCATTCGAGGGGGAGACAACACCTTGAGAGGGGATATCGATGGTGACCCGAGGTCAGGCGGCTGAGTACAGCAGTCAAGCGGGCGCGACGGCGGTGGAGCGGCTCGAGCAGGAGCTGGTGGCACTCAACAGCCGCCGCCGAGAACTCGCCGAAGGACTGAGTGATCGAGATTCGGCTGGTGACCGGGCGGACGCCGCCGGTGTGCTCGAGCAATCTGAAGACCTGTCCTGGGTGGACGAGCGGATCGCCCAGGTGACCGAGCAGATCGGGCAGCTGCGGGACGGGACTGTTACTGGGGGCGACGACGAGCTGGCAGACGGGACGGTCGTGACACTTCGATTCGCCGACGGCACGACGAGGACCATGCGGGCGGTCGCCATCACTGAGGAGATCATGGAGGGCGAGGAGTCCACCGCCATGACCCTCGGCAGCCCGCTTGCCCGTGCGCTGGTCGGTAGCAGTGCAGGCGACACGATTATCTACCGATCGCCATCGGGGGAGGAGCACGCCGAAGTGATCGCGATCGAGGCACCCGCTAGTAGGGCATGATCCAGGCCCGTCGAGCGCTGATTGCCCTAGGAATATCGAGATGGCCGTGCCGGTTGAGCTTACTTGACTCAACCTTCTCGCCGTGGGGTGTGACAATCTTGACTAACACTGTGCAGTTGCCGGTCCTGCCGCTCACCGACGTTGTCGTGTTGCCGGGGATGGTGGTCCCGGTGCGGCTGACGGACGCCGAGATCCGGGCCGCTATCGATGCTGCTCGGGCCGCTACCGCTGAGGATCCGGGCGCCGAGTCGCAGGTTCTGCTCGTACCCCGGATTGAGGGCAAGTACGCCTCGGTGGGTGCGTGGGGCGTGGTGGAACAGGTCGGCCGGCTGCCCGGTGGAGAACAGGCGGCAGTGGTCCGGGCGACCGCCCGGGTCCGGATCGGAACCGGCACCACGGGTCCCGGTGCCGCGCTGTGGGTGCAGGCCACCGTCCGGGCTCAGGAGCTGGCCCCGGAGTATCGGGCTCTGCGCTGATCGAGGTCGACAAGTTGGAGCGGACCGCGGAGTCCTCACCTGAGGTCGGCTGGATCCGCACCTGGCTGGACACCGTGCTGGGGATCCCGTGGAACTCCGGCACCGAGGATTCCTTCGACATCGCGGGCGCTCGGGAGGTACTCGACGCCGACCACTTCGGCCTGCACGACGTGAAGGACCGCATCATCGAGTACTTGGCCGTGCGGCGCAGGCGCGCTGACCGCAACCTGGGAGTGGTCGGTGGCCGGCGCAGCGGGGCAGTGCTCGCGCTGGTGGGGCCGCCCGGGGTCGGCAAGACCTCGCTCGGCGAATCAGTGGCCAGGGCGATGGGACGCAAGTTCGTCCGCGTCTCCCTGGGCGGCGTGCGCGACGAAGCGGAGATCCGGGGACACCGCCGGACCTATGTCGGGGCGCTGCCGGGCCGGATCGTGCGGCAAGGAGACCGGTTCGACGGACGTCACCCTTACCGGGCAACTCGGTGACGTGATGAAGGAGTCCGCTCAGATCGCGCTGTCCCACCTTCGTTCCCATGGCGCGGAGCTGGAGTTGCCCGTCAGTGACCTGGCGCAGCGCGGTGTCCACGTGCACGTGCCGGCCGGGGCGGTGCCCAAGGACGGACCTAGCGCCGGGATCACCATGACCACCGCACTGGCCTCCTTGCTGTCCGGACGGCCGGTGCGCGCCGACGTGGCGATGACCGGTGAGGTCTCGCTGACTGGACGGGTGCTGCCGATCGGTGGGGTGAAGCAGAAGTTGCTCGCCGCGCATCGGGCGGGGATCACCACGGTGCTGCTGTCCCGGCGCAACGAGCCCGATCTCGACGACGTGCCGGAGTCGGTACGCCAGGAGCTCACCGTGCAGCTGGTTGGCGACGTCCGGGAGGTGCTCGAGCTCGCCCTCGAATCGGCGACCATCGCCGCCGCCGCGTGACGAGCGGCCGTTGCGCTTGACCTGAACTGCACTTGGAGTTCTATGGTCAGACGATGAGCAGCGTCTTCGACCAGGCATACACATCCCGCACCGCGCCGTGGGTGATCGGTGAACCGCAGCCGGCGATCGTCGCCCTGGAACGTAGCGGCTGGATCCGCGGCAGCGTGCTCGATGCCGGTTGCGGCACCGGGGAGCACACCATCCACCTCGCTCGGCTCGGCTACGAGGTGCTCGGCATCGACGCCTCGGAGCATGCGATCGAACAGGCCCGTGCCAACGCCGTCGAGCGCAACGTCACAGCTCGGTTCGAGGTCGCTGATGCGCTACAACTCGGCGATGACCCGACCTACGACACGGTGGTGGACAGCGCGTTGTTCCACATCTTCGACGTGGGAGACCGCGGCCGGTACGTGCGCAGTCTGCACCGCGCCTGCCGCCCGGGCGCGCTGGTCCACGTACTGGCGCTGGCTGACACCGGGCCGGGCTTTGGACCTCAGATCAGTGACACGGTGATCCGGGATGCCTTCGGGGACGGATGGGTCCTGGAGGACCTACGCGCAAGCCGGTACCGAGGTGTCATCACCGGTAGCACCCACGCCGACCTACTCGGCCGTCCGATCGGCGCCCTGGTTGACCTGCCCGCCTGGCTCGCCCGAGCGCGCCGGAGCTGACGGGCGCCGGGCGTGACCCCGCTCGCCAATGTCATCGAGGCGGCGGAGGTAGGTTTTGGAGATGGACGAGAACAGGGCCCGACGGATCGCCGACGCGCTGCGCGAACGCGGCGTCGACGCGCATCTGGCGATGGTCGGTGTGTACCAGAGCGGAGTGCGCGTCTCGCTGCCCGACGGGCGAGAGGCGATGTGGGACTCCGACGGCACGGCGACCCTCGAAGCGCAAGTGATGCGCGACGGTGTCCTCGTCGGCTTCGTCCCCGTAATTGAAGGCTCTGAGGACTTCGATGAGTCTCAGGTGGTGGACGCTATCGCCAGAACTGACTACGAGCAGCCGATCGCCCGCCAGCATCGCACCGCACCGCCACCCGGTCCTGCGCTGCAGCCCGAAGGCGGCCTGTTTCGGCGTTTCCTCGACGGTTTCCGGTATCGATAGCAGCCGCTGACCGCCAAGATCGACGGTTGCGGGGCGCTCTCGTCCTGAGGCGGTGGCAGCGATCTTGAGCTACGGTCGTGATAGCTGACTTGCCCTACCCGGAGGAGACATAAACCATGGCGGACATACCCACGGTTGGCCTGCTCGTGACGATGAGCGCGAAGCCCGGCAAAGAGGTCGCGGTCGAGGAGTTTCTCAATGGCGGGCTGGCGCTGGTCAACGACGAGCCGGCGACCACCGCGTGGTTCGCCATCCGGCTGGGCGGGTCCACCTACGGAATCTTCGATGTGTTCCCGGACGACTCCGGACGTGACGCCCATCTGTCCGGCAGGGTTGCCGAGGCCCTGATGGCCCAGGCGCCCGACCTGTTCGACGGCTCGCCGAAGATCGAGAAGATCGACGTCCTCGCGACCAAGCTCCCGTGATTCAGCGCCAGCCCCGGGGAAAGCCCCGTAGCCCCCGAACTCAACAGCAGAGCTGTTCAAGCCCCGCCCGACGGCTCTCTGGTTGAGTTCGGGAGGAGAGAGCTGGGGGAGTACCGGTGGGGGCGGGATGACTCATAATCGGTGTTCTGCGCTGTGTTAGGGGGTATGACATGCGCTATCGCCAGTTGGGTGAATCCGGTCTCACGGTGTCGGTGGTGGGGCTCGGAGGCAATAACTTCGGCGGTCGTGTCGGCCTGGAGGAAACGCGTAGCGTCGTCGATGCCGCAATCGACTGCGGCGTGACGCTCGTGGACACCGCCGACATCTACGGCGGTAAAGGCGGATCAGAGGACGTGCTGGGCCAGGTGCTGGCGGGCCGGCGCGAGTCCGTCGTGCTGGCGACGAAGTTCGGCATGGACATGGGTGACCGGACAGTTGCGCGGGGATCGCGCAAGTACATACGATGCGCGGTGGAGGCGAGTCTCCGCCGTTTGCAGACCGACTACATCGACCTCTACCAGTACCATGCGCCTGATGGTGTCACTCCGCTTGAGGAGACGCTCGCGACACTCGATGATCTCATCACGGACGGTAAAGTGCGTTATATCGGCTCGTCGAACTTCGCCGGATGGCAGGTCGCCGATGCCGATTGGATTGCGCGGACCCAACATCAGGCTGGGTTCGTGTCGGCGCAGAATCACTACAGCCTCCTGCAACGTGACGCGGAACGGGAAGTCATACCGTCGTGCGTAAATCGCCGAGTTGGCGTGTTGCCGTATTTTCCGCTGGCGAATGGGCTGCTCACCGGCAAGTACAGTCGCGGACAGGCTCCGCCTCGTGGGACGCGCCTGGCCGGGCGCGAGTCGGAGTTGACCGACGACGTATTCGACAAGCTCGAATCATTGGAGCGATTTGGCGCGGAGCACGGACGCTCGCTGCTGGAGGTCGCAATCGCCGGGTTGGCGGCCATGCCGGCAATTGCTTCGGTCATCACGGGTGCGACGAGACCTGAACAGGTGCGAGCCAATGCCGCCGCTGGTGAGTGGGAATTGTCGTCGGAGGAGCTCGGCAAGCTTCGGTCAGCACTCAGCTGAACCCAGCGGTGCGATTGGCCGTCCCGACCCGAATCACGGCCTCCGAGGTAGCCCGCGCCGTCTGCCGCGGCGGGTCCGCCACGACGATGTCAGCACCGCACGGCCCTGCATGCGGTGTGAATGGTTGTGCGCACTGAGTAGTTTCACAGCGCCCGTTGACACGATTGCTTAGCGAAGCCTAACCTCATTACCACCAAAGAGTTAGGTGAGGCTAAGCATGCTACCCACAGTGGTGATCAGGCTCCGCGAAGGTGCAGTCCTCCTGCTTTCCGCCGCGGTTCTCTTAGCGGGTTGCGGCGGGCCGGGACGCACGGCTCAGCCGAGCCAACCGCCGGGCGCCGTCCTCGACAACGCTTCGCTGGCTGCCGCCACTGAGGGTTATCACGACTATGTCGTCTCCGAGGTGGGCCAGTTGGAGACCGCAACCAAGCAGCTCACCGATGCGATACGCGCCGGCGACATGGACAAGGCCAAACAGATGCTTCCACTGGCGCGGGTGCACTACGAGCACGTCGAGCCGGTGGCTGAGAGCTTCGGAGACCTTGATGCGAGCATCGACGCCCGCGTCAACAACGTCGACAACCCTGCTGATTGGACCGGCTTCCACCGGATCGAGAAGGCGCTGTGGCAGGACAAGACGCTGGATGGGATGAGCCCCATGGCCGACAAGCTTGACGCTGACCTGGTCACGCTCAAGTCGAAGGTGGCCGGCGAGACGTACCAGGCGGCACAGCTGGCAAACGGTGCCGGCGAGCTGCTCAACGAGATCTCGACGACGAAGGTGACCGGTGAGGAGGACCGGTACTCGCACACCGACCTGTGGGATCTCGCGGCGAACATCGACGGCGCACGCAAGTGCTTCGAGCTGCTCAAGCCGGCGGTGGTGGCTAAGGACCCGGACCTCGTCCAACAGTTGGAGGCTCGCTTCACCGACGTGGCGGCGGGGCTGTCGAAGTACCGGCAGGACGAGGGCTACATCGACTACAGCACGGTCGGCGAAGACCAGCGGCGCGCGCTGGCGAACTCGGTGAACGCGCTGGCCGAGCCGATGTCCAAGGTCGCTGGGCTGGTGGTCTGACATGACACCCACGTCCGCTCGCCCGATCTTCGGCGGCGCGATGTCGCGGCGCCGGCTGCTGGGCGGTGTCGCGGGGCTCGGGATCCTCGGCGCCTCCGGTGCCGGACTGACCAGCTGCGCCGCGAGCACCGCCGATACCGCCGGTTCTGCCGAGCAGGTTGTTCCCTTCCACGGAAGTCGGCAGGCGGGGATCACCACCGACGTGCAGGACCGCCTGGCTTTCGCTGCCTTCGATGCCACAGCCACCCGTCGCGAGGACCTCGTGGACATGCTCAAGACGTGGACGGCAGCAGCGGCGGCGATGAGCCGGGGCGTCATGGTTCCTGGCGACTCGCACGCCGACCAGGTGCCGCCGGCGGATACCGGTGAGACGGTCGGGCTGTTGCCTGCACGGCTGACCGTCACCATCGGGTTCGGCCCGGCGCTGTTCGACGGACGTTTCGGGTTGGCCCCCCGCCGCCCAACGGTGTTGGCCGAGTTGCCGCCGCTGCCCGGCGAGATCCTCGACCCGGCCTGCTGCGGAGGCGACATCGCCATCCAGGCCTGCGCCGACGACCCGCAGGTTGCGTTCCACGCGGTGCGCAACCTGGCCCGGCTGGGGCGCGGTGCCGTGGTCACCCGGTGGACGCAGCTCGGCTTCGGTCGTACCTCCGCCACGGGAACCGGGCAGCAGACACCCCGCAACCTGATGGGGTTCAAGGACGGCACCCGTAACATCCGCAGCGACGACTCGGCGACCCTGGACAAGTTCGTGTGGGTCGGTGCTGAGGCGGGGCAAGAGTGGCTGCGCGGCGGTAGCTACCTGGTGGCGCGCAGAATCCGGATGTTCGTCGAGACCTGGGACCGGGACCGGCTCAGCGACCAGGAGGCGGTGTTCGGCCGCGCGAAATACACCGGTGCCCCGCTGACTGGGAAAGCCGAGTTCGACCCGCCCGACTTCGCGGCCCGAACTGCCGACGGCGAGCCGACCATCCAGGACAAAGCGCACATCCGGTTAGCCGCGTTCGAGGCCAACGATGGCTTGCGGATCCTGCGCCGCGGCTACTCCTTCACCGACGGCATCGACGCTCGGACCGGCACGCTGGACGCCGGGTTGTTTTTCATCAGCTTCCAGAAGGATCCTGCCCAGTTCATCGCGCTGCAGCGTAAACTCGGGCAACACGACGCGCTCAACGAGTACATCCGTCATGTGGGCTCCGCGGTGTTCGCTTGCCCGCAGGGTGTCGCGGATGCGTCCGGGTATTGGGGACGTTCGCTGTTCGAGGGCTGACCGGTCCGCTGGGCGAGACTCACAACCTGCACCCAGGCCCCTCTCAGGTTGCAGCGGTCTACTCGATAGAGAAGCACCGTTGGCGAGGTGAGGAGGGGTTGTGAGCGAGGACGATCGTCCGGGCGGCTCCTGGGCCCCGCAAGTTCCCACTCCCCGGAAAAGGCACCCGCTGCGCCTGCTGGTGGTTCTGGTCGTCGCGGCCATGCTGTCCGCGGTGGCGCTCGGCGTGGGTAGCGCAGCCTGGCAGGCAGCTCTCACCTCGCCACTGGTGTCATCGCTGCGGGCGCCGTCAGCAGTCCCGGCACCGTGGGCGCCGTCGTCGGTCTTGCCGCCGGCCGGCTCATCCGGTGGGTCGAGCGGATCGGCGGACCCGTCGACGCTGGTCGCCAGCGTTGCGCCGGGTCTGGTGGACATCAATACCCGGATGGGCTATCAGAACGGCGAGGGTGCCGGTACCGGAATCGTGCTCAGCCCGTCCGGCGAGGTACTGACCAACAACCACGTGATCGATGGTGCCACCAGTATCACTGTGACCGACATCGGCAACGGCCAGACCTACCCGGCGATTGTTGTGGGCTATGACCGCAACCACGATGTCGCCGTGCTGCAGATGCAGGGTGCGACTGGCTTACAGACCGCCTCGATCGGGGACTCCAGCACGGTCGCAGTCGGGGACTCGATCGCGGCGATCGGCAATGCCGGTGGCGTCGGCGGCATTCCGAGCGTCGCGGCGGGCACGGTGTCCGCTCTCGATCAGGCGATCACCGTCAGCGACGACGCGACCGGAAGCAGTGAGCAGCTCGACGGGCTGATCCAAGTCGCAGCCGACGTGGCGCCCGGTGACTCAGGGGGCCGCTGGTGAACACCACTGGGCAGGTCATCGGTGTGGACACCGCGGGTACTACCGGGTCCCGGTCCTCGGGAAGCGCGGGAATGGCGATCCCGATCAACGACGCGATCGCGATCAGCAAGCAGATCGATACCGGTACCGGCGCAGCCAACATCCATGTCGGGCCGACCGGTGTCCTCGGCGTACTCATCCAGGAGCCGGGAGCCCAGGCAGGGCACGGCCAGTTGAGGAGCCGGTACGGCTCTACGGTCCCCGGAGTCGTCGTCGCCGGGGTCACTCCTGGCTCGCCGGGTGAGCAATCCGGGCTAACCATGGGGGACGTCATTGTGTCGTTGGACGGAGCGGCGGTGGATTCGCCCACCACGCTCACCAGCCTGCTTAACCGCCATCATCCTGGAGACCTGGTGCGCGTCGGGTGGGCGGACCAGTCGGGTCAGCAGCAGAATGCCGGGGTGCAGCTGGCGGTCGGACCGCCCAAATGACCGGGCAGGCGCGCATCAGCCGCCGTGCGGCCGGGTGCCGGTGGCGGGGTCGAGGATGAGAGGGTCGGCGTGGTGGTGCGGGAAGTCGAACATGCCGGTGAGCGGCCCCGCTTGGGCGTCGAACGAGCCGCCGCCGATGCGTTGACCGCCTAGCCAGTTGTCTTCGACGAAACGCAGAATCGAGGTCTGGTCGGTGACCGTGTGGTCGACGAAGTTCTGCTTCGCGAATGGCGAGATCACCAGCAGCGGCAGTCGCGGTCCGTAACCCGCAACGGTCCTGGAAGCCAGCGAGCGGCGGCGCGGTCGACCCGCAGACCGCGGCTGCCGTCAGCGCGTCCTGCGGCGACTGGCTGGGGTTGATGATCGGGCTGCGCTGGTGGTCGTACCAGCCGTCGGAGTCGTCGTAGGCGACGACGGCGGCGGTGGAGCGCCAGTCCTTGGACTTCTGCAGGGCGTTGATGGTGTCGACGAGGAAGCGCTGCTCATCAAGCGGGTCGGAGTAGCCGGCGTGGCCGTCCTGGTACTTGGCGGCCTTGAGGAATGACACTGCAGGCAGGTGGTCGCTCTGCAGCGCGGTGGTGAAATCGGCCAGATCGTACTGGTGGTTGGCCGCGTCGGTGTGCCCGATGGCGGCTGCGGAGGACGGCGGCAGGTGGTGCAGGTTGGCAGTGGAGGCGTAATACTGAAACGGCTGGTGGTGCGCGCTGTAGTCACCCGCTTGGCGGTGAGCAGGTCACCGACGTTGGGACCGCTCATCGCTACCGTTGTGCCGGGTGAGCAGTCGTCGAAGGTCGGGTCCAGGTCGCCGATGAGGGTGCCCCCGGCCACCCGATTGGTCGCCGAGGTGGGCGTAGCGCCGTGGGTCTGACCAGAGACCAGGTTGAGTGCGCCGGGCGTGGACGGGCCGAAGACCGTGCCATAACTGTTGTCGCTCATCGCGAAGTGCTGTGCGTAGTTCCACAGCGCGGTGACGGTGTTGCCGCCGTAGTAGTCCATGACCAGGCCGGGCTTGCTGATGTCGGGGGATGAGCAGGACGCGGTCTGGGTGTTCTCGACGAACTTGTCCATCTTTCCGCCGTTGAAAGCCTTCTGCTCCGGGGTGTAGTCGTGGTCTTGGTCGCAGGTCAGCGCCTCGGACCGGTCCAGCCGGGTGGGGTTGGCGGTGTTGGGGTTGTGGGTCAGCAGCGCCGGCGTGAGGCCGTTCACCGCAGGAGTGTGCGGCGTGGCCCGGAAGGTGGGCTCACCGGCAGGGTTGGCCGCGTTCGGGTAGGTGGCGAAGTAGTGGTCGAAGGACACGTTCTCCTGGAAGATCACGACGAGGTGCTCGATCGGTGTAGCAGTGCTCTGCTGGTCGTGGCCCTGGGCACCCGCTGTGGACGGGAAACCCGAGGCCACAGTGGCGGCGATGGCCGCGGCTGAGGCAATGACGGCGAGCCGGGTCCTACTTCTAGCCACATCGCGCCCGCTCCATCGGTGACCACGGGATTGAGGTCCCCCGAATGAGACGGGTCGGATATGACTGTTCACATAACGGCGCCTAAACGGACAGCGAACGAGGGATGTGCAGTCGCCGGTTGCTTAGCTGCAGCACACTGGGGTCTGCAGTACCGTGAAGGTCGGAGGTGACTTGGGTGTCCGCCCCACCAAATCTGCTGACGTCTCGCTTTGGGGACGGTCTTGCGACCGGCCCCGATCTTGCTGCGGCGGCGGAATCCGCCGTCACGCAGGCGCTGGCCCCGCTGGACGGGCAGCGTCCTGACGTGCTGTGCGTGTTCGTCTGCGGTGACGACCCAGCGATGGTCGAGGTGGCGGGCACCCGCGCCATGGAGGTTACCGGCGCTCGCACGATCCTCGGTAGCAGTGCTGGTGGCGTGATCGGCGCTGGTCGGGGGGTGGAGGGCATACCCGCGGTGAGCGCATTCGCGGCATGCCTGCCGGGGGTCAGGTGCACTCCGTTTCATCTGGAGCTGGTGCGCACCCTTGACGGCGCCGCTGTCATCGGAATGCCCGACCGGCGCGACGACGACGCCGTCGCGGTGCTCCTGGCCGACCCCTTCACCTTCCCTGTCGCGGACTTCGTGCAACGCTCCCACGATGACCTCACCGGTCTGCCACTGATCGGCGGCGTCGCCAGCGGTCCTCGCGGCGGGGAATCGGCGCGGCTGTTCCTCGACGGGCGCAGCGTGCCGGCCGGTGCGGTAGGAGTGGTACTCGGCGGTCCCCTCGCGGCCCGGATGGTGGTCAGCCAGGGCTGTCGCCCCATCGGACCTCCGATGATCGTCACCAAGGCCGAAGGCAACGTGCTGCTGGAGCTGGCCGGCATGCCAGCCTTGGCCAAACTCGAGCAGATCATCGGCGGACTTCCAGCCGACGATCGGCCCGCCGCCGTACGCGGCCTGCAGGTCGGCGTCGCGATGGATGAATACGCCGAGCAGCACGAGCGCGGCGATTTCCTCATCCGCGGCGTCGTGGGTGCCGACCCGCAGCGCGGAGCGATCGCCATCGGAGACGTGGTAGAGGTGGGTCGGACGGTCCGCTTCCAGGTGCGTGACGCGTCCGCGGCCGACGAGGATCTCAAAGAGCTGTTCACCCGATACCGTGCCGAGGCCGGTCCGGTGGGCGGTGCGCTGCTGTTCTCCTGCAACGGCCGCGGCGCGACCATGTTCCCCAGCGCCGATCACGATGTGCAGGCGGTGCGTGCCGGCCTCGATACCACCGGTGTGGCCGGGTTCTTCGCGGCCGGGGAGATCGGCCCCGTGGCGGGCCACAATTACCTGCACGGGTTCACCGCGTCAATCCTCGTCTTCGGCGCCGACGACGCGTAACTGGCCGCAGGGCGCCAACCGGTCGCCCCGGTGGCGCGGTATTCGGCGCGAGCGATGACGCTGATGTCGGCTTGATCGGTGAACAGACCGTCGAGGCCCGCGTGCAGGTAGGTGATCTGTTCGTCGATCGCCCTCCCATAGTCGGTCGGCGCGGCTGAGGTCTGGTAGTCGACCGGCAAGAAACTATTCTCGGCCCGGAATGTGTAGGGATGAACGACCAGGCCCGCGCCATGCGCATCGGCCACCAGCGCCGTGGGGCAGCCCAGCGTGCCGTCGGCCTTGCGGGGGATGACCTGCAGCTTGTCGGGCCCGATCCCATGGGCATAGCGCGCGACGCCCCGCAGGCCCGCCGGGGTAGACAGGTCGGCGTAGGTCGGGCCGGAGCCGGCTGCCACGGCGTCGAACGGCGCGCCGGAGGTAGCCAGCAGCTGGACCGACCTCGTCCGCAGGCCGGCCTCGCGCAGCTGGTTGAGATTGGTCACTTCGAAGGACTGCACGAACACCGGGGCGTCCGGCTGGTTGAGGTGATTGCGCCGCAGGATCTCCAACAGCCGAGGTTCTAACGCCAGGCCAGCGTTGCGAAAGAACGTAGGGTGTTTGGTCTCCGGGTACACACCCAGCGTCCGGTGCAGTTCGGCGGACAGGTGTGCCCGGAGGTCCAGCAACTCCTGGAACGTGGGAACCGCGTACCGCCCGTTGAACAGGGTGTCGTGCTGGCGGATCTGCGGCAACCGCTCCATCGCGCGCAGCGTCTTGAGCTCGGCGAGGAGGAAATCCTCGGTGAACCAGCCCGTGGTGGCGACGCCGTCGAGGATCTTGGTTGTCTTGCGACGGGCGAACTCGGGGTGGCTGGCGACGTCAGTCGTACTGCCGATCTCGGGCTCGTGCCGGCAGACCAGCACACCGTCGCTGGTCACCACCAGGTCAGGCTCCAGGAAATCCGCGCCGAGTCGAGCGGCGAGCTCGTAGGACGCCAGGGTGTGTTCCGGCCGGTAGCCTGCGGCGCCACGATGGCCGATGACGATCGAGACCCGCCTGCGCCGGGTGAGCATCGTGTCCCCTCGTCAACCGGTGCGGTCACCTACTGTCATCGCACCAGCACGAGATGAAGTCGAGGCTGCTTGCTCCCTGACGCTTGGTGTCGGGTACGCGAACTGCCGGTGTCAGCTGGTGATGTCCTTGGTAGCGAACCGCCACCACGCCGCCAGCCCGAACACCATGGCGTAGGCCAGACCGGAGAACGCTCCGCTGGCCAGGTGCGTCCAGTCGATGGGGGAGGCCAGCAGATCAGCCCACGCCGAGTTGAACCGGGTGGGCAGGTAGTCCCGCAGGTCGCCGAGCGCCTCGATGGTCTCCAGGATCTGGGACAGGATCGACACCATCACCGCACCACCGACGGCCCCCAGCGGCGCATCGGTGCTCACCGAGAGCAGCAGCGCCAGCCCAGCGACCCAGGCCAGCTGCAGCACCAGGTAGGCGGGAACCAGTGCCAGCCGGCTCACGGCGGGCAGGAAGCCCAGTGACTGGCCGGTGGGGGAGACCAGGTCGCCTGCTCCGTAGGCGATCATCCCGACCGCGATTGCCACCGCCGGGAGCAGCACCAGGGCAACCACTGACAGCAGCGCGGCCACCACGGCCTTCTGCCGCAGCAGGCGTCCACGGGGAACCGGGGCGGCCAGCAGGTAGCGCAGGCTCGCCCAGGATGCCTCACTGGCCACCGTGTCGCCGAAGAACAGCGCGACCACCACGACCAGCAGGAAACTCACCGTCGAGAACATGGTGAACACCACGAAGTTCAGGCCGCTGGCGGTGGCGAGGTCGACCAGCGTGGCGCCACCGCGGCGGTTGCGGTCGTCTCGCCCGACCCTGAAGGCGAGCCAGAGCAGCAACGGCAGCACCGCGAGAAATCCCAAGGTGAGCACGGTGCGCCGGCGCCGCAACTGGCGCACCAGCTCCACTCGCAGCGGCAAGGTTGCGGTGACCCGGTAGCCGGGCGCCGCCCCGTGGGCGGTCACTCGATAGCCTCCCGCCCCACCAGCTGCAGGAACGCCTCCTCCAGCTGGTGGCGCGCATCCACCCCGTCGACCCCGATGCCGGCCGTGGCGACGATCTCAGCGACGGTGCCGGCGGCGACCAGCCGACCCCGGTGCATCACCACCACATGACTACAGGTCTGCTCCACCTCGGCGAGCAGGTGGCTGGAGACCAGCACCGTCGCGCCGCGGGCGGCGTAGTCGCGCAGCACCTCCCGCATAGCGTGGATCTGCGGCGGGTCCAGGCCGTTGGTCGGCTCGTCAAGCACCAGCAGGTCAGGTCTGCCGAGCATGGCCTGGGCGATCGCCAGGCGTTGCCGCATCCCCTGGCTGTAGGTGGCCACCCGCCGGTGCACCGCGTGGCCCAATCCGGCGATCTCCAGTGCCTCGTCGATGCCGGCATCGACAGCGGGTCGACCAGTAGCAGCCCAGTACAGCCGGAGGTTGGCCGCTCCGGTCAGATGCGGCAGGAATCCGGGACCTTCGAGGAACGATCCGATCCGGGACAGCACCGGGGAACCGGCGCTCACCCGGTGCCCGAAGACCCGCAGCTCCCCGCCGGTCGGCGTGACGAGCCCCATCAGCATCCGCAGCACGGTCGTCTTGCCCGCGCCGTTGGGCCCCAGCAGGCCCAGCACCTGCCCGTGCTCGACGCGGAAGGACAGGTCATCGACGGCGGTGAGGCCGCCCGGATAGCGTTTGGTCAGGCCCGACACCACGAGCGGCACATCGGCGAGCTCTGGATCGGCGTCATCGGCGTGGTGCCGGCGCACCGCGGCGAACACTCCGAGCGCCACCACCAGTGCCGTCAAGGCCGCCAACCCGGCGAGCTGGACGACCGGAAGTGGCGCCGCTGCCTGCTCGCCGGGCACCACCGGCACCGCCAGGCGACTGCCCGGGGCCAGCGATACCGTGTACCCGCCAGGCTGCGGGGGCAGTGCGTAGCCGCGGTCGGTCGTGGCCACTGCGACCTGGAGCCGATGCCCTGCCTGGACCGGTCGCACCACCCCGGCCAGCGTCACGGTGACCTCGGTCGGCGCACCGTCGGCGGCCAGCGGACTGATCCGCACCGGGGCCACCGCACCCCCGGGTAGTGTGCGGCGCCCGTCCGGTCCGACGTCATAGAGCTTGACGAACAGCACCGCCCCCTCCGCTAGTGGCGGTGTCGTGCCGTTGGGTGCGGCGGCCACCCGCAACCGGATTCGCGACGCTCCAGCAACCTCCAGCGGGTCCGGTAGCGGATCGGTGCTGAACGTCGCGGTCTGCCCGGGCAGGTCCATCGCCACCCCGTCGAGGTTCGCGGTGCCTGCGGGCAGTGCCGCGCTGAGGCCCGGCAGGCTGCTCAGCGCCGCCGGGCTGCCACCGGGCGGGCGGACCACCGGCTGCGGCCCACCGTGCAGCGCCAGTTCCCGCCGCTGCACCGGGACGCCGTCCAGGCCGGGATAGGCCGGGACGTGAACGGTGCGCTGGGGGACACCACTGCGGGTGCCGAAGATTCCCGGCACCTGGTAATCGAACCCGGTCCCCGGGTCCTTACCGATCCGGCGTAGGTGGTAGTCGAACCAGGCGCCGACCTGCTCCTGCAGGGCCGCGTCGGGTGCCCCGCCGTCGTGACCCCCCGCATACCAGATCACCTTCAACGGGGCGCCCGCTGAGGCGAGCTGACGGGCGGTGGCGTCGGCCTGGTCCAGCCCGAACAGCGTGTCGTGCTCACCCTGGATGAGCAGGGTCGGCGCGGTGATGCGGCCGGCGACCGTGGCGGGCGACGAGCGATGTAGTAGCTCCATGATCGCCGGAGTGAGCCGACCGGCGGTAGCGGCCCGGACGTAGGCTGCGCACCCCTCAGGGCGAAACCGTCCGCACATGCCGGTTCCGGCAGGGCCACCCGCGAAGAAGTACCCCGCCCAATCCCGCTTGAATACTCCGTCCGGGGCGAAGGCGCCAGCCGCCGGGGTGGCCGCGGCGATGGGCGTTTCGCTCGCGGCGTTGGGGAACAGCGCCTGCGAAAGGTCGTTCCAGGTGATCTCCGGCGCGAGCGCATCCACCCGCCGGTCGGTTCCCGCCAAAAGCAGGGCCAGCGCGCCGCCGTAAGACGCGCCGGTGACACCGACCCGGGGATCGCCGGGCCCGTCGCGCAGCACATCCGGACGCTTGGCCAGCCAGTCCACCAGCGCGCGGGCGTCGGCTACCTCGTAATCGGGGGAGTCGAGGCCGATCTGCCCGGTGCTCGCGCCGAATCCCCGAGCGCTCCAGGCAAGCACGACGAACCCACGACGGGCTAGCGCGGTCGCCTCGGTACTCACCGAGTCCTTGCTGCCACCGAAGCCGTGGGCCACGAGTACGGCCGGCGCGGGCGTGACCGCCGGCCGGTACACCGTGGCGTCCAGGTGCACCTGACCAGCGCTACCCGGTCCCTCCGGTACATCGATCGTGACGTTCTCGGTGGCGACCGGCCGCAGATCGGAGGCCGCTGCTCTGATCGCCAGCATCACCCCGGCGCTCACGATCATTGTGATAACCACCAGCACGACGAGCAGGTGCCGGCGGGCCGTTCGGAACACCCCACCGACGGTACAGACCGCTGCCGGTGCCGCAGCCGATTCTCCACACCCCGTTGGTGACCAGCGTCATCACGATGGGGCGCCACCCGGGGTGGTGCCAATGCGAGCGATACGGGAGACTTGCCCGTACGTGGAGGGGAGTATTCCTTCGCGGCGGCATCGTCAACACGGTTTTCCGCAGTGCTGCGGGGCCCGGTGCCGTCGACCGGTTCGCCGGTGGAAGAGACCTCCGGGTGTCCGACGCATGCCGTCTGCCCGGAGGTTGACTCATGGATGTGCCCGCGTGGGTATGGATTGCCACAGTGGGCGCCATCAGTGTTCTGTTCGCCCTCGACCTGATCATCGTCGACCGTAAGCCGCACGAGGTAGGTATGGCGGAGGCGGCGAGGTGGGTGGTGTTCTACCTGGCCTGCGCGGCGGTTTTCGGGCTGGGCATCTGGCTTTTCGCCGGCGGCACGTTCGCGGTCGAGTACTTCGCTGGATACCTCACCGAGTACTCACTGTCGGTGGACAACCTGTTCGTCTTCTTGATCCTCATGAGCGCCTTCAGGGTGCCAGCCATCCAGCAACATCGTGTACTGCTGATCGGCATCGTGCTCGCGTTGGGCATGCGGGGGCTTTTCATCGCGGCTGGTGCGGCGGTGATCTCACACTTCAGCTGGGTGTTCTACCTCTTCGCAGCGCTGCTGATCTACCTGGGCTGGCGTCAGATCCGTCACCGCAAGCAGGAGGCGGAATTCGGGGAGAACATCGTGTTGCGTACGCTGCGCAAGCGGATCCCGGTGACCGATGAATACGACGGGTCGCGGCTCACGGTCAAGCGGGACGGTAAGCGGTGGTTTACCCCGATGATCGTTGTGATGGTCGCGATCGGTTCGGTCGACCTGGTCTTCGCTCTTGACTCCATTCCAGCGATCTTCGGGCTCACCCAGGAAGCCTTCCTCGTCTTCGCCGTGAACGCCTTCGCGCTGATGGGGTTGCGGCAGCTGTACTTCCTCATCGGTGGGCTGCTCACCAGGCTCGTCTACCTGCCGATCGGGCTCGGTGTGATTCTCGGGTTCATCGGCGTCAAGCTGGTGCTCGACGCGTTGCACGAAAATTCCTTGCCCTTCCTCAACGACGGCCAACCACTGGACGCGGTACCGACGGTGGGCATCGTGCCCTCGCTGGCCGTGATCGTCTGCGTGCTGCTGGCGACGACTGTGGCCAGCGTGTACAAGACGCGGGAACATCATCGTGACGATCAGCCGGCACGCTCGGAGGCAATAAGTCGCAATGACGCAGCGCCGGTCGTCGACCGGGCGGGGCCGCGTGGGTAGCCGCTTTCGAACGATCTGAGCGCCCGTCTCAAAGCGGTGATCAGACGGGCGAGCCTTCCTCCAGGTCGGATGCCGGGTGGGTGGCGAGGGGTTCGGGGTCGGTCAGTGGTGGTGGTTGGGATTGGTAGGCATGGCCGGTGGTCATCGGACAGGTTCATCGTCTCGGCGTTGATGATGCGGGCCTTGGCCAGCGTGATCCGGCCGGGCTTCCAACGCCGCCAGCGTGGCCGGCAACCGGGTACACAACGACCACGCATCACCTACCCGGCACGCCGCGGTGCCCGCCGAGACGGTCAGCATCAGGCCGACTTCGGCTACCGCCGAGTCATGAGCCGGCGAATCGCACGCTCCCAGCGACCGGTTGCGAGCCTCCGCGCTGGCCATGAACGAGGTCATCTCCCGGATCTGGCGGGCTTGGGCCCACGCGATCACCCGCTCCCAACCCCCGACCCGCTCCAGGTCCTCGAACTCAGGGTGCTCCGGATCAGTGTCCGCCGACTGGGTCAGCAGGTCAGCCAGCATGCCGTCGGGAACGTACTGCGACCACCGCACCGGCTCCGCAATGCCATCGGGCGGATCTTCGACCAAGCGGTCGATGACATCCTCGGGCCGGATGGTTCCCGGCGGTGGCGGCCACTCATACAAGCCTTGATCAATGTCGAACACATGTTCGATACTACTATCCGTGAGACTGCCAGGCAAGGGCCGGTCACGCGCCTCGGGCTTCCAGCGGCGCCCAACGGGTGGCTTTGGTGCCGGTGCGGTGCCGGTCACGTTCGCCGTCATGGCCCTTATCGCCGCTCGTTGCTCAAGGCGATGACCCGGGTGTCCAGCGACTCGTTCGTCCACACTGCATACGCACACCGAGTTCTCCATGCTCGACGGTGCGGCGCGGCTGGACGACCTGTTCGCCGAATGCGTCCGGATGGGAATGCCGGCCCTAGCGATGACCGACCACGGCAATGTCTTCGGAGCCTTCGAGTTCTGGAAGAAGGCCAACGCCCACGGAGTGAAGAACGCGGCCTGCAGCAGCGCTTCCCGGGTGGTCTGCCCGACACCCACCGCCGCCAGGCCGACTACGAGGTCGGCGTGATCTGCCAGATGGGCTTCCCGGGCTATTTCCTGGTCACCGCCGACCTGGTACGCCACGCCAAATCTAGCGGGATCCGGGTGGGGCCGGGCCGCGGCTCGGCGGCAGGCTGCCTGGTGGCCTTCGCGATGGGTATCACTGATCTCGACCCTATCCGGCACAAGCTCACCTTTGAGCGGTTCCTCAATCCCGAGCGTATCTCGATGCCCGATATCGACATGGACTTCGACGAGCGCCGGCGCGGCGACATGATTCGCTACGTCACGCAGAAGTACGGCGAGGACCGCATCGCACAGATCATGACCTACTCGACGATCAAAGCGAACGCCGCAATCAAGGACTCCGCGCGGGTGCTCTACGGCCAGCCTGGTTACTCGATGGCCGACCGGATCACCCAGGCGATGCCAGCACCGGTGATGGGCAAGGATATCCCGCTGGCTGGGATCTTCGATCCCCAGCACAAGCGCTACGCCGAGGCAACCGAGGTCCGGGCAATGTACGACGCTGATCGTCAAGTCAAGGAGATCATCGACACGGCCCGCGGCCTGGAAGGTCTCAAGCGACAGTGGGGCGTGCACGCGGCCGGCGTGATCATGTCCAGCGAGCCTTTGATCGATATCATCCCGATCCAGCGCAGGGATTCCGACGGTGCGATCATCACCCAGTTCGATATGGGCGCCTGCGAGACGCTCGGATTGCTCAAGATGGACTTCCTGGGGCTGCGCAACCTCACGGTCATCGACGAGGCGTTGCGCAACAAAGAGCTCAATGGCAAGCCAGCATTGGACCTGGAGAATCTGGAGCTCGACGACACCAAGGCCTATGACCTTACTCGCCAGCGGGGACACCCTCGGGGTGTTCCAGCTCGACGGGGGACCGATGCGCGACCTGCTCCGTCGCATGGTGCCGACCAGTTTCGAGGACATCTCCGCGGTCCTGGCCCTGTATCGTCCCGGGCCGATGGGCGCCAACGCGCACAACGACTACGCCGACCGGAAAAACGACCTCCAGGAAGTGCGGCCGATCCATCCGGAGTTGGCCGAACCCCTGGCAGACATCCTGGACGAAACCTTCGGGTTGATCGTCTACCAGGAGCAGGTCATGGCTATCGCCCAGCGGGTGGCCGGGTACTCACTGGGCAAAGCCGACCTGCTGCGGCGGGCGATGGGCAAGAAGAAAAAAGAGATCCTGGACAAGGAGTACGAGACATTCTCCGGTGGGATGCGTGACGCCGGTTACTCGGCGGCCGCGATCAAGCCACTGTGGGACATCCTGCTGCCGTTCTCCGATTATGCTTTCAACCGCGCACACGCGGCAGGGTACGGGCTGGTCTCCTACTGGGCTGCCTATCTGAAAGCAAACTATCGTTCAGAGTACATGGCGGCGCTGCTGACCAGCGTGGGTGACGACAAAGACAAGGCCGCGATCTACCTCGCCGAGTGTCGCAAGATGGGCATTACGGTGCTGCCGCCGGACGTGAACTCCTCCGAGCGCGACTTCGTCGCCCTCGGCAAAAATATCCGGTTCGGGCTCGGCGCCATCCGCAATGTGGGCGGCAACGTCGTCGACGCGATCACCCGAGCTCGTACCGAGAAGGGTTCCTACACCGATTTCTCGGATTTCCTTCGCGAGGTCGACGCGGTGGCCTGCAACCGGAAGGTCGTCGAGTCGCTGGTCAAGGCTGGGGCGTTCGACTCGCTAGGACACCCTCGCAAAGGGTTGTACCTGGTTCACGCCGAGGCTATCGACGTGGTCATGGACTCCAAGCGCGCTGAGGCGATCGGGCAGTTCGACCTGTTCGGCGGCCAGCCCGGCACCGGCGCCGGGCTGAACCTGTTCGACGTGCCGGTGCCCGCCGAGCAATGGGACACCAAGCACCAGCTCGCCCTGGAGCGGGAGATGCTCGGTCTGTACGTATCTGGGCACCCGCTGCACGGCGTCGAGCGCACCCTGGCTCGCCAGGCGGACACTCCGATTGCCTCGATCCTCGATGGCTCCGTCAGTGACGGTGCGCAGGTGATCGTCGGAGGGATCCTCGCCAGCGTGACTCGACGGGTCAACCGCAACGGCGAGCCGTGGGCGGCCGCCCAGCTAGAGGATCTCGCCGCCGGAATCGAGGTGCTCTTCTTTTCCGAGACCTACTCGGTCGTCGGGATGAACGTCGCAGAAGACCACATCGTGCTGGTCAAGGCCCGGGTAACCAAACGAGACGATCTGATCTCGCTGATCGCCAACGACCTCGTGGTTCCCGACCTCACCCAGCTCGGTGGCGCGGCTGGTGCGGGCTGAGGCTCGATGACAGCCTGCGGGTGACCCCGAGTAGCGCGTTGATGCGCGATCTCAAGGCCCTGCTCGGTCCCGGTTGTCTGAGCTGACGATCACGCGCGCGAGATGGCGTGTGAATCACTGCCGACACCAGTGATTCCTTCACATGGAAAGCCTGACGAACGCCACTTGCCGCACCCATGGTGTCGGTACGACTATTGCTGCATAGCGATGATCGGTCGGCAAGGGGGAGACAATGGACAACGGTTACGAGGTGTACTGCATCGCGGATCCGTTGTTTTACGATTCGATGTCCGGGGCCGACCGGTGGGAGTCTTTCGATGCGGTGACACGTCCGGTCCCCGATGGGTGGGAACGGCGGTTTCTCGAGAATTGGGTGATCATGAACCCGACGGGCGCTCGGTGCCGTGACCACCGTGATCCGGCTCGACGCCGGGAAGCCGGAAGACTTCGCCGAGGTCACCGCCGAACATTTCCCGGTGCCGCCTGATTTTCCTGACTTAGGCGGTACGCACGATCACAGGAACCAGCGGTATTGGCGGGGGTGCCGACGGCGCGCCCGAGCGCTGCCATCGTACGCGTCGACATACATCGTACGCGTCGACATACGTGGGGAGGTGAAAACAATGGTTCTTCTCGACCTGCAGGCTATGGAGCCGGCTGGCGGTTACGACGACTGCCACGACCGCGACCGCCGCCGCGGCGACTCCGGAAGTGACATCAGCCTGCTGCTCTGCGGCTGAGTTTCATTGCAGGGTGGTCCGGGGCAGCCGGCGTTGCCCCGGACCACCCAATGACTTGCGGACACCTATGACTTGCCACACCTTCCGAACACCCAGCGATCCACTAGATGACCAATTCCAAGGGGTTCGGGCGGCGTGGCGTGCCCGGACAGTGGTGGAGGGTGCCCAAGATCAGCGTTGCTAACCCAGACGATGAGCAGGAGGCTCTCGTGGACGCTGACTTGGACACCCTCGCGACGGCACTGTACGTGCGAACCGACGATTTGTTGAACGCCGCGCCCGAATGGGCGCCGTGGCGCCCCGCAGTCGGGATCGCTCCGCGGATCACCGACGCTGAGCTGGTCAACGCTGTCGGTGATGCAGGCCTTGCTGGGGCACACCAGCGAGGCGCGCTGGTTGCGCTACGCCCGCGCTCATCTGCAGCATTTGTTTCCCTACCTGGCTCAGCAGCCAGGCTATAACAAGCGGCTGCGTCGGCTGGGCCACACGATCGGCTGGCTGGTCGGGGTGCTGGCCCGCGACACCACGTTGTGGACCGATGACGTCTGGGTGGTCGACTCCACCCCGGTGGAGTCGACCGTTCCCGCGAGGCGGCGCTACGTTCGGATCTGGCCGGGTGGGCTGAGTATGGCTACTGCGCCAGCCGCTCCCGCTATTTCTGGGGGCTGCGGCTACACCTGCTGTGCACGCTGCACGGGCTGCCGGTCACCTTCGCCCTGACTGGAGCCAAGGCCGACGAACGCCAGACCCTGCGCGGGATCTTCGACGCCGATCCCGCGCTGACCGCCGGGCGACCCGCCCAGATCGTGATCGGGGACAAGAACTACTTCGGCCGCGAGTTCGAGGCCACCCTGGCCGAGGCTGGGGTGGACCTGCTGCGCCCCGCTCGCAAGGGCGAGTCCCCGCGGGCCGGGGCCGAGTTCTTCAAGCCGTTACGGCGGGTCATCGGGTCCATCAACGACACCTTCAAGGCCAGCTCAACCTCGAACAGCACGGCGGCCACACCCCCGCCGGGGTCTGGGTACGCGTCGTGCAACGCGTCCTGGCGCTGACCGCCGCCATCTGGCACAACGACCGCACCGGCCAGCCGATCAAACGGTCATTGCTGTCTACGACCACTGACCTCTTGGAATCGATCATCTAGACCCAAGTTTCCCGATCTT
>QHBZ01000248.1 GCA_003244055.1 Pseudonocardiales bacterium
GTCCAGTTGGGCCTCCCCGTGTACCACGTCCTCGAAGCCGAGCTGCGCGCCGCCGTTCCCGAGGAGGTGTGGGAGGAGCAGGTCGGGTTGATGGTCGACGTCCTGGAGGTGGATGCCATCGCTGATGCCGTCCGGGAGTTCCGCGAGCAGGCGCCCAGCTAGCCGCTCCGCCGACCCCTGACACCGACCAGCCCGTTGGTGCCTCGGGCCGGGTCAATGGTCGTGGCGCTGTCCTGGACCTGCCCGTTGGCTGGGAGCGCGGACGGCGTTGCCTGCGGTGCCGGGGTGGAGCCGGTCGGGGCTGCGGGGGCGGGCCCGGATCGCAGCATCAGCGCCCCGAGCGCCCCCAGAGCGGCCATGGCTGCCGCGATCAGGAACAGGTCGTCGATCGCTGCGACGAATACCTGCAGCTGGTCTGCTGGTAGGTGGCGTAGGGGCCCACCCAGTCCGGGGTCCCGGGTGGGCCGAGTTGTGGGGTGGGGGTACCTGCGGGCAACAGCGTGGCGCGCAGGGCCATCTGCTGTGCCCGTTGCATGGTCAGGATCGCGGTAAGCACAGCATGGCAATCCCCAGGCCGGCGCCGAGCCCCACCAGGATCCACATGACGTGCTCACGGGGGGTTTCCAGAGTGATCGTGTGCAGCACGTACAGGTCAGCGGCGGTGATCGTCAGGCCGATCGCCGCGGGCCAGCGAGGCCCGATTCGGTCATAGACGCGCCCGGCGAGCGGCATCAGCACCGCCATCGCCAGCGCCTGGGGCAGCCAGTTCACGTATTGGACCAGGTACCCGCCCAGGTGGGCCCGATTTCCGGGGCGCAGACGATGCCCAAGCCATACAGCCCCATCGCGGCGCCGAGCCGGTCCCGTGGCACGATCCGGTACAGGATTGACAGCGTGATCACCGGCAGGATCCCGCCCGGGATCGCTTGGAAGATCCGGAAGGCCACCAGGCTGTTGAGGTCCCAGGCCAGTCCGCACAGCGCGGATCCGGCGGCAAACGCCCACCCACTGCACGTCGTCGGTGCTCACCCCGAACTCGTTCTGGATGGTGGGGATGGCCACGTTGACGATGGTGGTATCCAGGATCGACATGAACATCCCGGCGATCAGCACCGTCAGCGGCAACCCCCACCCCGCGGCGGGTTGGGCCATGCCGCGAGCCGGCACGCCACCATCCAGCCGGCTGGCTGTCCCGTCGGGTCTCACCGAGGGCTGTGTCACAGCAGGACGAGTCACACCACCACTGTGTCATCGAAACGACTCGTACTCTAATCCTTTCTTCCGTTTCGGCCCGGAACACTGGTACTACCCGGCGCGGGAGAGGCGTGGACGGTGAGCAGCGTCGAAGGGGCGTGCCGGTCTGGGAATGGCGGGGTCGATCACCGTAAGAGGAGTCGACGCCGCGGCGCGGCACTCTACGCAGCCATCTTCGATGCCACCTTGGCGGAGCTGAGCGCGGTTGGCTACGTCGAGTTGACGATCGAACATGTGGCCCAGCGGGCCGGGGCGAGCAAGGCATCCTTGTATCGGCGCTGGTCCTGTCGCGCTGAGCTGGTCGCCGATGCGGTCCATCACACCCTGCCCAGCCTCGGTGAGCCACCGGACACCGGCAGTGTGCGCGAGGACCTGCTGGCTTGCCTGCGCGCAGTCGCCACCCTGCTCAACGGTCTGTCCGGTGAAGCGATCCGCGGTCTGGTGGCCGAGACCCTCCGCAACCCCGAGCTCATGGAGGTCGTTCGGATTCGCTTCATCGAACCCAATGTCGGCCTTCTCCTTGAAGCGCTGCGGCGAGGTGCCGCGCGCGGCGAGGTCCGGTCCACCGCGCTCACCCCTCGCATCGCCGCCGTTGGCCCCGACCTGCTCCGCCAGTATTTCCTGGCCCACCCCCCACCTATCCCCGACCAGGTGATGATCGAGATCGTCGACGACGTGATCATGACCTTGATCCGCCCATGACCATCGGCTCCGGCTCATACACTGGCCCGGAAGGGAGACAGCCGGTGTGGAACGCTCGGAAGGGCCTGATCGCCCTGGCTGTGGTCGTGGTGCTGGTGGTCGCATCGCTGGTCGCGTGGCCTCTGATCCGGAACCTCGGCGTCACGCCTGGTTGCGCCGTCACCGCTGTCGCGGACCCGGTGTCTGGTCGCCCCGTGACGTTCCCGTTGTCGGGAGAGCAGGCCGACAACGCGGCGACCATCGCCGCGATCGGTATCCAACTGGGCATGCCCGATCACGCGGTTACCATCGCGCTGGCGACGGCGCTGCAGGAGTCCGGCCTGCACAACCTCCCGGTGGGCGACCGGGACTCGGTCGGTCTGTTCCAGCAACGGCCCAGCCAAGGCTGGGGAACCCGAGCGCAGGTCCTCGACCCGGTCTACGCGTCCACCGCCTTCTACCAGCGGCTTCGCACCCTACCGGGTTGGTCTGAGCTCAGCGTCACCGAAGCCGCTCAGCTCGTCCAGCGCTCGGCTGCGCCGGGTGCCTACGCGCAGTGGGAACCGCGGGCCCGAGCCGCCGCGGCGGCTCTCACGGGGGAGGCGCCCGGCGCGCTGACCTGCCGCGACCTGGCCATCAGCCCGTCGAGCGCCAACCTGGTCGCCACCGCGGTCACCGAGCTGGGCTATGCCACTCTCAGCGGAGTGCACGCCGTGGCTCGCGGCTGGTCGATCAGCAGCTGGCTGGTCGCCCACGCGGCGCGCCTCGGCGTCGACCGGGTGACCTTCGACGGGCGCACCTGGACCATGGACTCCGGCAGTTGGTCTCAGACCGGGCCGGCCGATGGCGTCCTGTCCCTGCACCGGGCCCCGGGCGCTGCCTGATGCCCGAAGGCGACACCGTGTACTTGGCAGCCAAGCGGATGGCGGCCGCGCTGAGCGGCCAGCGCCTCACCCGTGGGGAACTGCGCCACCCCCGGCTCGCCGAGCATGATCTGTCGGGACGCGCCGTGCTGGGAGTACACAGCGTCGGCAAGCACCTGTTCACCCGTTTCGATGACCAACGAAGCCTGCACACGCATTTCCGGATGGACGGCAGCTGGCACCTCTACCGACCGGGACAGCGCTGGCGACGGCCGAACCACCAAGCCCGCGCAGTGTTGACCACGCAGGATCGAGTAGCAGTGGGTTTTCTCCTGCACGACATGGCACTGTTGGCCACGCAGGACGAACACCGGCTCGTGGGGCACCTGGGTCCCGACTTACTCAACCCCGATTGGGACGACAACGACGCCGCCACGGCCGCGCACCGACTTCGCGGACAACCCGGCGCAGAACTCGGTCTGACCCTGCTCGATCAGCGGATCATGGCCGGGATCGGTAACCTGTACAAGACGGAGATGTGCTTCCTTTTGGGGGTACCACCCTGGGTCCCGGTCCGCGACGTCGATGCCGACGCTGTGGTGGCGTTGGCTCGTCGGCTTCTCTTGGCCAACGCCGACCGTCCGGAACAGTCCACCACCGGGGAGCTGGCCCCTGGCAGCCAGCACTGGGTGTACGAGCGGGGAGGGAGGCCATGCCGCCGTTGCGGGGAGCGGGTGACCCACGCTGTACAGGGAGCTGACGTCTATGCCAGGAACACCTACTACTGCCCTCGCTGTCAGCCAGACCCACCTAGTGGCGCCGTGAGACCGGAGTAGCCGAGCGCGGACGGTGCCGCGCAGTTGCTGAAGATGCGCACGGCGGCGCCATGTCTGATTAGTTATGCTGTAGCATCAATCGTCCTACCAACGTTGCTCAACGATGACAAATTCAGATCTGAGGGTGGTGGCTGGTGATTCGTAAGAAGATTGATAAAGCTGCTGTTCTGCGAGCTCTACAGACGATCGAAGAAGACGATTACGACGGCTTTGTACTCCTCGTGCAAGCAGCTCGCAACAGAAATGTCGTATTCAATCCAGATCTACCGGTCTGGCCCATGGCCCAGAGCATGGGGATCATCGTGGACTGCAATCGTGGCGGTGTTCCAGAATTCGATGAAGCAATGCGAGATTTCGTGCGAGACAGGAATAACGTGGACGGCTCGGACAAGCGTCCCTTCGTGAAGGGCAGACACTAGAGGGCGAGGGCGAGCACTCATCCATGGCAGCGATGCTCGCGACGGCGCCGCGCGCCTCACCGCCCTGACCAGCGATCTTGCCGATCGTGGGCCTGGTCACAGCGACCTGTAATCTCGGTCACGACCAGTTCCGACCGCCCCGATCCGCGGGGTATATATGGGTATGCCAGCCATGACTCCCGGCAGCCCGCAACAGGGCCCGGGGACCCACCTCATGCCGTTCATCTTTGATCTCACCGCACATGAGATCCGCAGGATGACCGCAGTCCTGGATGCGATGCCGGACTGGGATCCTGCTGCCGTTCTCGCCGCAGAAGTCGAGGCGCACTCAATGCTGTACTCGGGGTTGAACACCGAGCAGCGCTCCGTTTACGACCTGCTATGCGAGGAAGGTGTTCTGGATGCTGGACCCTGATGCCGACCTGGGCCGCCGCGCATGGCTGCCCTGTCCCCGCTGCTGCTGCGACGACGGCTGCTCGACCTGCGCGCTCGGATCCTCTCCTGAGCTGCACTGGCGTTACCTGTTGGCCAATGAGGCGCGGCTGGTATTCCTCCAATGTCCCGGCTGCCTGCACCGGTGGTGGCACGACACCGGCCCCGGAGTCGGTGATACCCAGTCGAATCCCGATCAACTGCCGGAGTCCCCGGCCAGCCCGGGCCAGGCGGCCTGACGCACCACGCAGGTCTCAAACCCGACCCGTCAATATCATGCTACGACCTCGGCACTCGATACGATACTCCATGACCATCCACCAACTGAACAGCTACCATGTGGATTACTCGATGGATGGCGCTCTCTTGACAAATTCAGTCGCTCGTTGAGCCCCCGCGTGGCGCGCTTCGCCAACCTGTCGTAGCTGGCTTCGCGACGGCTAGGCGAGCTTAAGCATAGGGACCCGGGGGAAGTGCTTGCATCTGTACGCGACGTTTGTATGAACAGATCGATTGTTCTTGCATCGGTACGGGCTTCTTATCGACCGACAATTACACCTTCGTGCATTCGCTCTTGCACCCGCATGCAAGCTCTGGGACGGTAACCGAAGATATGTCGATAAAACCACCCATGCGAGGGAGGTTGCATCCTTGTGGTTTCTCCGGGTGAGGTGATCCGATGCCGTTGACCCCCGCCGACGTTCACAACGTTACGTTCAGTAAGCCTCCCATTGGCAAGCGGGGCTACAGCGAGGACGAGGTGGACGTCTTCCTCGACCTCGTGGGGGCCGAGCTGGCCAGGTTGATCCAGAAGAACAAGGATCTCCGCAATCAGGTTGAGCCGCTCGATCAGCATCGCGCTGTGCCGGTCGCCACTGGCTCTCGCCCCCGTCCGCTGGACCTGCCTCATTCCATGAGGGGTTCGGTGCGGCCGTGGGTGAAGGCAAAGACATCGCCAGGCCCCGAGCACGATGTCCAAGCCGCCAAGGTATTGGCGATGGCCCAGCAGGTTGCTGATCTGCTGACCGGCGACGCCAAAGCTCAGGTGGACGGAGTGTTGGGCGAGGCCCGGATCAAGTCCGAGCGGCTGCTCGCCGATACGCGGGCGAAGGCCGATGACATGGTCAACGAGGCCAGGACCCGAGCTGAGACCATGCTCAATGACGCCCGTACCACGGCCGAGGCGCTGGGCCGGCAGTCGCGCGAGAAAGCTGCGTCACTCAAGCGTGACGCCGCCCGTGAGCACGCCGAGATCATCGGTTCGATCAGTCAAGAGAAGAGTGTCCTCCACAAGAAGGTCGACGAATTGCGCATATTCGAACGTGACTACCGGAACCACTTGATGACCTGCCTGGAGTCACAACTCCTCCAATTGGACCGCCACGCACCCGCCGCGCTGGCAGACACAACGCGAAACCCGCAGCAGGTTGTGGCCGCTTGGTTCGGCGACCCTGCCGATTCCGGGAGCCACCTTTCTGAACCGAGCTAGGCACGGCTGGGTCTGATGTGGCGGTGCTTCCAGCCGGGAGCGAGCCGCCCAACAGGGAGATCATCGCGAATCCAGCTACGAGGGGGATACGCTGGGAACCCGCCGTGTGAACCCGGTGGTATAGCGACCGCTGCATTGTCAGCGGCGCGCTCGCGTCGAGCCACCGTAGCCGGTCTGACCAGCCGCCGAGCACCCTGGATGCCAGCTCTGAACGCGCTGTGAGGCTCTCCTGAGATCCTACGACGGGCGGTGCATCCAGTCGGAACTCTAGGTCAACTGCCTCGCCCATTCGAGGAGAGCGACCGGCCGAACGGGTGATGTGAGGGCCAGTACCGGAGAGTACCGTGATCAACTGTGATGATCGGGCGCCGGCGATGCGCTACACGGGGTAGCCAGCGTCTTTCGTCGCGTCGGGCTCGCAGCTTTGGTGGCCACTGCTGGACTCGCTGTCATCATGCTGGCTCTCAGGGCGCTAGCGTCGCCGGCCGCCCATCCCCCAGCTCGCGAAGCGGTGCCCGAAAACAAGGCGACGTAACGATGGCACACCATAAGCGGATTGGATGTTGAGACGATCACTTTCTGTGACCGGAAACACGTAGATTGACAACGGTTCGGGATTCAACACGTCATCGGTCGTATCACGGATAGATGCGAGGCGATATACAGTGAGTCTTGATGCAGTGCGAAAGAAAAGCACACTTGCAACGGACAGCTTACGTATACCTAGCGAGGGAAAGGGGCTGCAGATTAATACTGCCGTGGTGCATTCTGCCCGTTTCTGGAACTATCTTCTGGGCGGTAGGGACAACTATGCGGTCGATCGCGATGCCGCGGAGCAGATCCTCGCGCTCATCCCGAGCCTCCGCGACACTGTTCGCGCTGAGCGGGGATTTTTGGTCCGCGCTGTTCAGCATCTGGCACGAACCGCGGGGATTCGCCACTTCCTCGATATAGGAACCGGTCTGCCCACAGCTAGCAACACTCACGAGGTCGCTCAGGCGATCGCACCTAAGGCACGCATCGTCTACGTCGACAACGATCCCCTGATCATGGCTCACGCGCGTGCCCTGCTTACCAGCACGCCAGAAGGTGCCACCGACTACGTTCATGCCGATATTCGCGAACCGGACATGATCCTGGAGGAAGCCGCCCGTATACTGGACTTCACTCAACCAGTCGGGCTCATGCTGTTAGGGATCCTAAACTTTATACCGGACACTGACGAGGCTCACGCTATTGTGAACCGGTTCATGGCCGCGCTGCCCTCGGGTAGCCACCTGGTGATATCGCATCCAACCGGAGAGATTGACGGCGAGGCGATGAAAGAGGCCATGCGGTTGTGGAACCAAAGCGGCGCAGCGCCGATCGTAGCGCGCAGCCGTCAGGAGCTCGTCCGTTTCTTTGACCGTCTGGAGCTCCTGGATCCCGGGGTGGTCTCATGTTCGCTGTGGCGACCTGACCGCTCTGAGGTCGGTGTCCCTATAGAGGTGTTTCATTTCAGCGGTGTCGGGCGAAAGCCCTGACGTCGGCCTTGTTGGCGCATCATCCAGCGCGTGGTGCCAACCGTGCCGAGACGACCGCGTTCGTTGATTCGCGTGAAAAGAGGAGCGAGTGAGGTGACGGTATAACCCGTGTCCTCTGTACTGGATGGGGAGGGGCGCACCGGTCCGGGTGGCATGACGGACGGGACTATAGTGAGTCCCGTCCGTAGTACTTCATCGGTAGTACTTCGTCGGTAGGAGGAATGGAGTGGGCACGCCTTGGTCGAATCAGGATCCGACCGGCGGTCACGCTCAGATGCGACCGCAGGGGCCCACAGTGCTGCGCATCGCGTTGGGCACTCAGCTGCGTCGGCTCCGCGAAGCGAACGGCATCACTGCCGAAGCGGCTGGCTACGCGATCCGGGCGTCCCACGCCAAGATCAGCCGCATGGAGCTCGGACGGGTCGGCTTCAAGGAGCGCGACGTGGCAGATCTGCTCACCGTCTACGGCATCACTGACGAACACGAGCGGGCAACGTTCCTAGCGTTGGCCCGCCAGGCCAACATGCCTGGTTGGTGGCACCAGTACAGCGACATCCTGCCGAGCTGGTTCGAGATGTACCTCGGTCTGGAGCAGGCAAGTTCAGTCATACGCACCTATCAACCCCATTTCGTGCCCGAACTGTTGCAGACACGAGAGGTCGCCTGCGCCGTCATCCAGCTCGAATACCCAGACGCATCCGCTGACGATATCGAGCGCCGCCTCGCACTCCGAATGACACGTCAGGAAATCCTCACCCAAGTTGGCGCGCTCAGCCTCTGGGTCCTGATCGATGAGTCCGCGTTATGGCGACTCGATGAGCGTTCGACGATGCGAGAACAGATCCAGCACTTGATCGAGATGGCGGAACTTCCCAATGTCAGAATCCAGGTAATACCGCTCTTTTTCGGTGTGCATGTGGCGATAGGTGGTCCGTTTGCGATCTTGCGATTTTCTGAGCCCGATCTGCCAGATATCGTCTATCTTGAGCAGCTGACCAGCGCTCTCTACCTGGACAAGAGCCAGGACGTCCAGCATTATTTGATGGTCATGGATCGCTTATGCGTCCAGGCCAATTCGCCCACGGAAACAATGACATTTCTCAGAGATACCCTCAAAGACCTCTGAATTGTGGGGTCGATGAAGGCTTTCGCTGGAGAGTGCATGACCGTTTGTGGTGTGCCCGCGCCCACTATGACCAGCGACAGACGAACCGTGACCGCGACGCAGCGGTGCTACGCCACCTGTTGTCGTGTCTCGGAGCAGGGTCCGATGCCAAACCCCGGACCCTGCTCCGATGTGCGCACGCCCCGCACGCGGCAACATTGTCGGCATGATCGAGGTAGGCGAGCTGACCCAACAGGTCCGGCGCGACGTGTACGTGCGCTCACCCCGCCGCAGTGGGCTGACCAAGGTACTGACCGCCATGGGCGCGACGGTGCTCACCGAATCCGGCCACGGGCTCTCGGTCACCGGCATGGACCCATGCACGATCGCATCGACCGCTGCGGCGCACTACATACCGATCCAGCAACTGACGCCCCGCACAGCGCCTGCGCAGGACGCCTACCTGAAGACCTCGCAGAGACGGTGACATCCGCGAGAGGGCTCATTATCTGACATCCAGATGCATCCCTGATGCGCCACGCTGCTCGTCGCCCAAGGCGTCGACCTACAGACGATCCGGGACCTGCTGGTACAGAGCCCGATCGGCATGACGAGCGCGATCTACGTCGGCGTGCTCCGGGATGTGCAGCACGATGTGGTCGACCGCCTCGGGCAACTCTTCGGCCCGGACGATCAGGCCGATACATAACCAATAAGTGCAGTCAGGACCGGCTCCTACAGGGATCGATCCTCGTGTTGTGGCTGCTCCCCGAGTTGGACTTGAACCAACAACCCTGCGATTAACAGATGCAGGCAGGCCCCTGATCGGACCGCGCGACGTGGCCATGCAGCGTTCGCCGGGTGGTGTTGGGGTGCGGCATGGTGCTGCTCGTTGCGGTCAGAACTGCGGTCACGCGGTGGCCGCCCGGCGCTCTGCGTGATGACCCGGAGGAGGGAGCCCACTTGACCCCCAGGAGCGGGCAAGCCCCCCTTCCTCCGACGATCTGCGCCGCGACCCCGGGTTCGCACGGTGCTGCTGGTGCCAGGTTGTCGTCTACGCTGTCGTCAACTCGCACCGGGGGACACTGTGCATCATGCTGGCGGCGCGGCGGATGTTCCTAAGCCATACTGCCGCGTTGCGTTGGTTACCCAGTCGGGCGGTCGTTCGTGATGCCCTTACGGGTACGCGGGTGGTCAGAGCCGCGACCCGGAACCTCGCGGGAAGTTGGCAGAGACTCCGAAACACGGTGAACATCCGCTGTGTAACGATTGATTTAGTGACATCGCTGCTATGTGTACCCAAGCAATGGTAGACAGTCTGCTGGATGGGCTGCATTCGTTCAAAATCATGACAAGTGCAGCCCATGGATCCTTTCGATTCTCGGATTTTTCACGGCGCTTGCCAGGTCAGCAGGACTCTTCGCGTCGCCAGCGCCCAGGTGAAATGTCAATCGCCAAAATGTAGGGATCGCCTCATCGCATGAGACAACAAAATCAAGGGTATAGGTGCCTGTATCAGTCAGCTGATAGCGCATGGATGGAGGCCACTGCGTCCTAGTTGCTGGCCTGTTCATGGCAGGAGTTAGGATCGATTTCCCTGAATCGCGTACGCAACGATAACGGAGAATATCTAGACGTCGCCATGTGCCCGGGGCAATGTCGACTTGTTCTGTCAGTGTCGCTCCGGCCCATCTGAGCGTGCCGTCTGGCACTCTCCTCGTCGAGGTATCCCCAGCCTCCTCTGGTCGAGTAACCCTGAGCAGGAACCCCTGGACTCGATTCGCAGCCCTTCTCTTTGGTTGCGCCCACACTTTTACCCTCAGGTAGTATTCGAAGCTGTTATCTCCTTCAAGGAGATGTACGTCTTCGTCGTCGATCTCATCCGAGAGGGTCACTCGTAGCTCGGGCCTTTGTCTACTAACCAGAAAAACTTGCAGGAAAAGCGCTACAAGGACTGCTGATAATGTTCCAAGTGCTCCAATGTAGTTTGCTACAAGCTCTGCCGTGCTGGCCGCATTGAGGTTCATGACTCTCCAACTCTTAGTTAGTTTCCGACGGCGTGTTCAAATGGTCTGGAGTGACTTTCCGTGTGTTACTTGTAGCGTGATTATCCCTGATCCGCCGCCATCCTGCCAACTTCCCGAGGTCGGGGCTTATGACTGAACCCTCGGCCACCTTCCGATTTTCAGGAGTTGAGATAATAGTTCGCCGAATTACGTCTACGTCCGTGACGTGCGCTGTTGTATTGATGCGAACGCCGATGGACTTGGACGAACCGTAGGCGGATGAGACCAAAGATGAGACCACCAGGGCTCCGTGGCCTCAGAAGGGACCTTCGCCAGTGGTAGCGTCGTTCCCCGACAGGATTGCTCTGCGACACACGGTTTAGGAATGGTTCGTCGGTAGCAGACTGTGTATGGCGTTTGACGTGCTGCTTTGTCCTGCTTATCGGTGGTCGGACTCGTGGTCATTTCGCATCCGCTTCGCGTTTCGCGAGCTCCAGCTTGAAGGCTGCCCATTGCGCCGTCAGAGGTGTCGATCACTGATCAGCCCGGATCACAGTGCCCACTGGTGCAGAGGATCAGCCTCATCGTATGAGACCGGCGCGTGGCCACCGTAGGTTCAGCCGTTACAGAGACTGAGGCCCTTCTGGATCATGGGACCGAGATCGACACGGGGTCCCGGCGATGCGGTCTTCCAAATTGGATCGACCGGCTGGTTCCCGTGATCGATCGCGGTTCCGTTCACGCCGTAGAGCGTGCCGTTGACGTTGAAAGTGACGGACTGGGGCTTGGTGCAGCCCAAAATCCCTCGCGGCACGGTGAACGGCCATTCGCCGTCTGTCCAGGTGGCCTCGGAGATGTCGGTACTGCTGCCTGGAGAGGCGTCCTGCGAGCTGCCTTGGCTGCCGCAGCCGGCCACGGTCAGAGCTACGACGAAGGCGCCCAAGACTGGTCTGACCTTCGACGACAGGTTGCTGCGAGGGTTCCGTATCACGGCTCTCAGTCGCTGCGCGCATGCCGTTCGTTACACACGATGACCACCTATGGACGGCCTGGCGCGACCGCCCTTCCTGCGGTGTTAGACCCCGTCTTGCCAGAGAGGGAGATCGGTGCCAGGTGGAGAGGGTACTTCAGGCGGCCCTGTCGCTCCGGGATCACCCCAGGGCTGGGCGCAGGCAGTGGTGGGGCGCCAAAGGGTAGCGTCTGGCTGTCGACTCTGGATCGTTTACTGCACTTGCTGGCGCCGTGGTCGGTGGTGTCATCGGCGCTGGCGGTTCATGGCTCGGGTCGTGGTGGACGGGGTCGGCAGGCCAGAAAGGACCGTGAGCAGAGGGCGCGTCAAGACGTCCTTCGCGTCCTGATTCGGGTTGGTGAGGCGCTCGACTACGAGTCTAAAATCGATCTTGAGAGGTGCGATGCCGCCGATGTCGATGCATCGGCCGCTGTGGATCGCTTGGGCGAGGAGCTGGCCGTGCTCGTTACCGACCTTCCGCGAAAAGATCGTCAGCGACTCGATTTGTGCATCGAGGCCCTGAGAGAACGCGCACTGCTCGGTCCGGGCTCGGACCATGTCGGCCGTCGAGCGACGTCCACGATGCAGCAACTGGTCACCGCACAGCTGCACGATGAGCCACCAAAAGACTGGATCAGTGCCGTATTGAAAGACTTCGCTGAGAGCTTGGAGATCGTTCACGAAATGCACGAAGAGAGCTACCGCGCTCAGGAGGAGTGGCGGCACGAGGAACGAGAGCGTCGGAAGGCAAAGCGAGAGAGACCTGAGGACGAGACGTGACCAGTTGACCAGCCCCGAGACAGGCGCTGACCAGCGGCAATACCCGTTGTCGTAGGCGTCGCATCTCGCTGTTGAGTGTTGTTCCGTCGGCTGAGACGGCCCACAGACGGCCCCGACGCGCGGAACCTGTCCACGGTCATCGGCGTATGCGGGCCGGTGGCGATTGGTGCGCAGGAGGCTGTTGAGCGTGCGACTACGCTCGGGTCGCACGGCAGCGGTCTGTAAATCCGTCGGCTGATGCCTTCCAAGGTTCGAATCCTTGACCCGCCACGCAGGCAAAACGGTCCTTGACCTGTGCAGACGCCGTCGTGGGTCGACCTTCGTTGTGTCCGGCGCTGTCCGGCCGTGTTCGGCTGTTCACGGCTGGTTGCGCCCTATACGCGCCCTAGCGCCCGGGTCGCGAAGAAGAACTTTCGCAACGGGTTGATTGTGAGCTTGGGAACTCCACAACGATGCCCTAGTCTAGGCTGTGACCTGCGGTCAACCGTGGTCATGGGTGACCCCAGTTGACCGTTGCTGACCCCTCCTTGTGGCACGCGTGTGGCACGGCGCACCGGAGTTAGTTGGACCGTCTCGGAACTAGGTGGTCACGCCCGGGGAATGTACGTAGCGATCCCTGGATCCTGCTCCAACCGCACATGTGCTGCTCCGGGGTCGGCGGCGACGGGGTCGGTCCACATCCGGTACTCGCCACGTCGTGGGCGGCGTCTCAGCGTCCGAGCGCAGCAGGGTTTCCCACCAGCAGCAACGTGACCCGGGTGCATCTTTTGAAACCTCGTCGAACGTTCGGTGTGAATACTCGATTCCTCGAATCTCCGTAACCGTTCAACGCCTGACTAAGTAGCTGAAATCTGCTTCCCCCTTAGGTATCGGTGTGCGAATTTTTAGGGGCCGGATGCGTGTTGTCACGCGGCCTTCGCCTGGCATATTTGGATAAGCCGAGTCGGCAATTGTGTCGATTAGGTGTTCCGTTCCAGGCCCGCTGGGGGCCACTATATGAGGAGAACCTGAATGTCTGACGTAGTGAGTTTTTGTTGAGGTCGACGGCCAGCACGGGGAGCTGCTCCCCGCGCGCACCGTCATGTCCGTGTTCAGCCTGGGTAAGGGCGGCGGAGACGGTGGCCAGGGTGGCGCCGCTCAGGGTGGCGTCGGCGTGAACGTGCTGAGCGGACTGGGCGTGCTGGGCACCGGTACGGCCACCGGTGGCGACGCCAGCGATGGAAACGGTGGCGGCGCTGCCGGGGGCCGTGGCTGAGTCAACGGCTGAGTTGAGCTGATGATGGCCTGCGGTGTCGAGTGCTAGGAAACGACACCGGTATGGCCGGTGGTGCAGCAGCCCAGTGAGCTGAGCAGTACTACCGCCCGGTCAGACAATCGGGTGCGGTGCCGTCGGCAACGGGGGTGGCCAGAACGCGGCCACCCCCCTCAACGTTGAGCAATCATCGGAACCGCCCCCATGCTGGAGTTGCTTAGCCTGGATCCACCGGCTAA
>QHBZ01000249.1 GCA_003244055.1 Pseudonocardiales bacterium
GGACGGGCATCGGGCGAGCACCCACGCCGCACCTCGCCGACACGATCGGATACCGGGAGATGCTCGCAATCTCGGCGGCGGGATTCCTCATCGTTTCAGCAACACTCGCGGCATCCCGTTTCCGCACCGCCCGGATCGACTAGGCACGCGCAAGCTTCAAAGTGTCGCTACCATCTCAACCGAACCCAGGCCAATCTCAACCATCACACGGGAAAAGCCCGTGAGTTCACCACGAACCACCTTCAGTCTCGCTGAACCCACGGCAGACAGGTCGTGAAGGTTGCTGTCACCAGCCGCAGACGAGCACGTTCCCGCTGGTAGAGAGCTTCTGTTGGTAGAGATCCCGGCCATATACTCCACAGCTGCCCTCGGTAGGTCTTGGCGGCGAGGGATCCGCCGGCGCACAGCGCTACGTCGATCGGGTCCATCACTACCTCGACAGCAAACCCTGGCTGGACCAGAACCGATAAGCAGTCGACCACCCCAGCGGCGCGACACCAGTGACCAGCACGAGGTGGCGGGCGCGGGCGGCAGCGCAGTGGGTGGGCCGCGGTGTCATGGGGTGCCCGCTGGCCGGCGGGCAGCGGCGAGGGTCGGCTCGGTGGGGCCGGGTGCGGCGCGGGCGGCGCGGGAGGTGGCCAGCACGCCGATCCCGGTGAGGATCAGCGTGGCCGAGGCGGTCAGGGTCGCCACGCCGAGGGTGGAGGTGGGCAGCGGCTCGTGGAGCAGTCGCACGCCCCAGCTGCCGGCGGTCACGGGGTCGACCACGGTGATCACCGCGAACGCCGCGCCGAGGTTACCCGCCTGGTAGGCGCACTGGGCCAGCCAGAAGCCGAGCAGGGCGAGGGCGACGACGATCAGGGTGGGCCAGGAGATGACCGCCGCCGGCCCGACCCGGGACAGCCGTGGCAGCAACGAGCGGGCCAGCGCGGAGCTGGTGCCCAAGGCCACCGCGGCAGCGCAGGCCAGCACCACCGTGCGGCTGGTGCGGCCCACCTGGCTGGTGCCCGGGACCCGGCGCGCCGCGGCCACGGCCAGCGCGGCCAGCACGACCGGGGCGCCACCCATCACCAGCACCACCTCGCCCGGCAGCGGCGCCGGCGACCCGGGCTGCTGAGGCAGCACCGACAGCAGCCCCACCAGCCCGGCGCAGATCGTCACCGCGGCGAGGATTTCCGCCCGGGACACCCACCGGGACCGCAGCAGCGCAGCCAGCACCACCGCGTACACCAGCCCGGTCACCCCGATCGGCTGGACGACCAGCAGCGGCGCGTGCGCCAACGCCCACAGGTGCAGGCTCGCGGCGATGCCCATGGCGCCCACCGCGGCGACCCACCACGGCCGGTGCGCCAGTGTCCAGAGCAGGCCCGGCGCGGCCAGCCGCTGCGCTGGTGCCCGCTCAGCCTCCCGCTGCTGCACCGTGGCCGCGAGGGCGTAACACGCGGCGCTGCCCAACGCCGCGAGGATCGCCAGCACCCGCACCTCCCGAGGATCGCCACCGACCCGGATGTAACAATTGATACAGTACCTGGTGTGACTGATGCTGTCCTGGCGCGGTGGGTGGTGTTGGTGGTGCGGGTCCCGGCCGGCCCCTCAAGGCATCGGGTGGCGGTGTGGCGGGAGCTGCGCCGGATGGGTGCGGTGTCGCTGGGGCAGGGCAGCTGGGCGGCACCGGATGTGCCGGCCTTCGCCGAGGGCATCACCCGGGTGATCGAGTTGGCCGAGCGGGGTGAGGGGCAGGTGGTGGTGTTGGAGGCCACCGGCCGCGGTGAGACCGACGCCGCCGCCCTGGTCGGGTTGTTCACCGCTGAGCGCCAGGCCGAGTGGGTCGAGTTCCTCGCGGACTGCGGCAAGTTCGACACCGAGATCGACCAGGAGATCGGTAAGGGCAAGTTCACCCTGGCCGAGTTGGAGGAGGAGGAGCAAAGCCTGGAGCGGTTGCGTCGCTGGCACCGGGACCTCAAGGCCCGCGATGTGTTCGGCGCCCCGGCCGCCGCCGAAGCCGACCAGCAACTCAAGCACTGCACCGAGCGGCTGGAGGACTACACCGAGCGGGTCTTCACCGCCCTGCACCAGATGTGACCACCACCCACAGCGCGAGCAACCGGCAACGACGACGGACACAGACCCTGGGGGCCAATCATCGTGAGCGTGGACACGCAAATATTTCAGGCCATCAACTGGTTCGCCCGGGCCACGCCGTGGCTGCACACCCCGATGCTGATCTACACCACCTACGGTGTTGTGCTGTTCGCCGCGCTGCTGCTGACTGGGTGGTGGGTGGCCCGCCAGCAGCCCGATCCGCGGGTGATGGCCGCGGCGGTGTGGGCGCCGATCGGGGTGCTGCTGGCCGTGGGTATCAACCAACCGATCGCGGCCGCGGTGGGCGAGGTGCGTCCCTGCCGGGCGCTGTCGAACATTGTGGTGATCGCCCCGTGCGGCACCGACTCGTCGTTTCCCAGCGACCACGCGGTGATGGCCGGCGCGGTGGCCGGCGGGCTGGTGTGGGTGACCCGCCGGGCGCTGGCCTGGGTCACGGTCACCGCGGCGTTGCTGATCGCGTTGTCCCGGGTGTACGTCGCCGCGCACTACCCGCAGGACGTGCTGGCCGGGCTACTGCTGGGCGCGGTCGTGAGTGTGGCCGGTTACCTCCTGGTGCGGGGGGTACTGACCCGCCTGATCATCGCGTTGCAAACCACCGTGCTGCGACCGGTGGTGACCAGCGCACCAGCAGCAGCCGATCCGCAGGCGGTGGCCGGGCCGGTGTCGGGATGACCCGATGACCGCGCCGGTGATGGCGCTCGCCGAAATTCC
>QHBZ01000250.1 GCA_003244055.1 Pseudonocardiales bacterium
CTGCGCTCCGCCGGGTCCAACCCTGCCCGTCCCCGACTAGATTTTCGAGTCAGCTACAGCTGACCGGCCAACACCAGAAAACGAGGTCGATCGGCGGATAATGCTACGACAACGCGATCGTCGAGTCGTGGCATTCCACCCTGGAGTTCGAGCTGCGCTCGCGCGAGCAGTTCCCGACCAAGACCGCCGCGCGCCGACGGGTCGCCGCATGGGTCGATGAGTACAACCGCACTCGCCGACACTTCTCAATCGGGCTGCTCGCACCGATCGATTACGAACCGGCCCGCCAGGCTGAATCGACACCGAGGTTCCATAACCCGATGCTCATCCCGGAAAAGAACGCAACGGAGGCGGCTGCGCCGCCGCTTCCTCCCATTTCGCTCCGCGCAGCGTATGGGGGCCAGCGCCTGCCCGATTTGAACGCGGCGGGAACAAAACGATCGACCTGCAAACATTACACTAACCAGAGTCTCTACGGTTTCAGATGATTGCCGCTCGCGGGTCTGCATTCTCTTGAGCACGGGACGTAGATCGGTGGATGTGCCGTCTTTCTCGGGTGACAATGAGTGCATCCCATGCGAAAGCCACGATGCATGTGACGACGATACCGAGCACCAGCACCGCACCCGCCACGGCGAACAAGATATTCATAACCTCTTTAGGCGGGGTGGCATCAACTACGCTTTCCACCTTGATCTGGTTCTGAGGCCTTACATGAAAGCCATTCTGAAGCTCGCCTAACTTCTGGCGCGCGACGCCCATTACGTCCGCCACAATTTCAGTGCTTTTCTCAGGGCTTGAGCTCTGCGTCGTGATGTAGAGAAATGGGTGATCAGCCCCGGCGACGGCCGTGGACTTGCCCACGTTGCTAATCGTGAAATTATCGACACCTTCCCTTAACCCGAGCTCCGTCCTAACTGCCGGCGTGTCTAACGCTTGCACGAGGGTCAAGGTAGTCGTAGTAAAAGTACCATCGCTCCCCAGTGCAGGGTTGATAGCGTTCGCCACCGAGGGGTTGTTTTGTCGCACCAGAACCGCGATACCGCTTGAGGTGTATTTCGGAGGCAGGGAGCTGAAGACTGTACTGGCTAGTACTAACGAGAGCAGGACACCCGGGACCGTGATATACCATCTACGAAGCGCCGCCCGTAGGACGCTCGACAAGCTCATAATTCTCGCCCCTCTCCGCACCGTGAACTTTGTGGACAGCCGCACCGCACTTTCGAGACGGCTTCCTCTCGGTCGGCAATAACTGCGGGGAAACCTGACCCACGGTTAGCCAAGCCGCGAGGTGCGGGGCGATCGATGGCCCGCGCGCGAACATCGTCAGGGTTAACGAACTCTACTGCTGCCGGTCGCCACCGAGCCTGTCGCGGCAGCTGGTACAGATTTCGCGTTGCACAATCTTCGACACGCTGTCTGGACCGTGGGTTTAGAAAGAGGACGAATTCCGGTCTAGGCTGTGTTTGGTCAGAATGTATTGACATGATCGCCTCGTGTTGTTGTCGGTCGCATTGAATACGTAGAGCAGCAGGTTCAATCCGGGGAGACTGGCTAAAACACTCGCATAGCTCGTGATCACATCGAGAGATTCACGATCTATCCGGTTCCGGTTCGCCGCCGAAACTTTGCCGTATTCAGCACTAAGCGCACTCCGAGCCTTGCGCGGCAGCTGCACTTGTGCGTGCAGCACAAGCACCAACCCAAACAGCCAGGGTGTCAAAAAAATCAGATTCACCTCCGGCGAGCCACCAAAAGGCCCGTACAAGTTTATTGCTGCGACCACCACCATTCCGACACTTGCTAGGTGCGGTAACCTGTTACTATCCCGCCGGCCCTTGACAGCGAGCGTGGTCGAGAGACAGCAACCGGTAGTCACCAACGCCGCTTTGGTTACAGTCACCGACAGCGGAGGATTAAGACTGTCGAAGCCCGTTCCGACCTTTTGCCCAACAGTCAAGATCGTGAGAAGACCGCATCCGGCTATCACCCAGCTGGTCCAGCCAACGACGATCCGCGGGCGTCGTATTGCTACGGCGAACAACCCGACGACCGTCCAGAAGCCACCACCTGCGCGGACGACTGCGTGATCTCGATTCGGTCGAAGATCGGCTGAAGGCTGACCAACGGTCGGACCGCCAGCGCGGTACAGAGCTAACGCGGGACTAATCCACGCGGCCGAGCGGAGCCGCATCACCTGGCCTGCAATGTCGCTAAGACAGGCGCTTGCCGTGTCGATCGCAATTAAGGCACTGGTTATTACCAAATATCCGTCGAAGGCGAGGTCCGGGCGTACCGCGGGAAAAGTGAGCAGAACCAGAGTGATCATCATCCGGACACCAAAGGCTGTCCACTGCTGGTGATGTCTCGATCCTTCGTGACGCCACGACTCGGAAACGGACACGGCTTGTAACCTACCGAACACGCGCAACCGCCGTTAGGGCGCATCCCAAGGCGAACCACCTCCCTAGTGAACGCCACACAGTACCAACGCTGAATATGTTGTCTCTTAGTTCACCCGCTTGACGTAACCCACGTAATTTTACGTAACCACTTTATTGCACTTTGTAACTGCCGTGCCCGCGATCACTCGTCGTCTCTTGCTGGTGTGAGTTCAGTCCCGGGTAACTGCCAGGTAGCAGACTCGAGCGTTGGGGGCGACGCTCGGCGTTGAAGCGCAGCGTCGAAAAAAGCCCTACTGCGGGAGCGACTGAGCCGTCCACAGCAGGACGCGATGGGCCTCGTCAACGGATTGGGCCGTTGGTTGTCGGGCGGATTCCAGCGATCGTTGCAACACGCAGATGGTACTTGCGAAGCGTAATCCTGTTCAGGCCATGGTGGCGTGGCCAGGTCCGCGCCCGGCGTGCTGGTGTCGGCTGACCGGGTCTGGATGGTGGCGGCGAGGGGCGGCATCCCATCCAACCGAGCACATCAAAGTCGCCGACTGTTGCCGCTGGAGGTCTCGACCGTAATTCGCCATCGTCTCAAGTGACCTTGCCGGGGCCTCACTGTCGGCGGCCGCGAGAAACTCCTAAACACGGCCAGTTAGGTGCCCGCTGACGGTCAAGGAGCTGGTGCGCCCGGGTGGGAAACAGCGCACCGATTCCACCCACGTGATCTCCGCGGTGCGCGACCTCAACCGGCTGGAGCTGGCCGGGGAGAGCGTGCGGGCAGCCCTGGAGGCCGTCGCGGCAGTGGCACCGGACTGGCTGCCCACCGTGATCGACATCGCCGACTGGGGTCGCCGCTACGGCGCCCGTGTCGATACCTGGCGGTTGCCGACCTCCAAGGCCAAGCGCGCCGAGCTGGTGGCGGCCTACGGCACCGACGCGCTGGTGCTGCTGCGCGCCGTCGGTGACACCGGCGCCCCGCACTGGCTGCGTGAACTGCCCGCCGTCGAGGTGCTGCGCCGGGTGCTGGTGCAGCACTATCTGATCACCACCGACACCGCAGGGCGGGAGGTGATCAGGGCGCGGGAGGCCGACACAGACGGTCTCCGCCGGGGAGAACGCGCCTGACCTCGCCGTATGACACCGACTCCCGGTGGGCGGCTAAGTGGTCGGCACTGGAAGTCCGTCGGGGGTTGACACGATGTCTGGGCATGTGCGCCGGTTGGTTCAGTGGCCGGAGCGTGTCAGGTATAGATCGCAGGCGCAGTCGAGTGTGTCTTGGGGGCTGCCGGCGAAGGCGCCGGTGGGCAGGATTGAGTCCTTGTAGCCGTTGCTGCTGGCTAGTGCAGCGCCGCATAAGTCCTTCGGGGGTTCATGCGGCTCTGAGGAGCTTGGCGTCGTAGGTCCAGCGGAAGGG
>QHBZ01000251.1:0-482 GCA_003244055.1 Pseudonocardiales bacterium
TGCGGTTCCAGGACCCGGCCGACTTCGGCGAGGGTATCGCCGAATGCGTCCACAACGAGCACGAGAGCCCGCTCCGCAGGATGCAGCGGCAGCGCCGGATCAACCTCTACGATCCCGTCGCCGGCCTTGCGGAGAATGGAGCAGATCCGGGTGTGCGCGTATTGCAGATACACCCCGGTGTTGCCCTGCAGCGACACCATCCGATCAACGTCGAAGATGTAGTCCTTGACCCGCGACGTCGACAGATCAGCGTACTTGACCGCCCCGATGCCGGCTTGCTCGGCGATCCGGGTGAAGTCCGCCTCGGAGAGCCCGTGAGCCTTCTCGGTGACGCTGGCTTTCGCCCGATCGACGGCGTTGTCCAGCAGCTCCATGAGCTTGACGGTGTCGCCGGAGCGGGTTTTGAACGGCCGCCCGTCGGGGCCGAGCACAGCGCCGAACGCGACATGGGTGGCGTCGATGCCGTCGGTGAGCCAGCCGGC
>QHBZ01000251.1:548-19045 GCA_003244055.1 Pseudonocardiales bacterium
GTGGTGTCGTAGCCGTAGCCGCCGTCTTGCTTGCGGACCATCAGCGTGACCGGGTTGCCGTCGGGGCCGGTGACCTCATCGGAGAACACGACAAGCGCGCCGTCGCTTTCCACCGCGATACCGGTGGTGGTCAGCTCGTCGACGACCTCGGGCAGCAGGAAGTTGTAGAACGACTCGCCGTCGGAGTCCTCGGGCTCCAGGAGTACGCCGAGCCGGCGGTAGATCTCCTGGAACGCGAATTCCGATTCGGTGACGATCTCCTTCCAGCGCACGATGGTGTCGTCGTCGCCGGCCTGCAACGCAACCACCCGCGCTCTGGCCCGTTCGGCGAACGAGGGGTCGGCATCGAATGCGGCGCGAGCGGCACGGTAAAGGTTGTCCAATGCGGAGACGGTCGACGTGCCCTCGGTGAGCTGGTCGTGGTGCCAGGTGGTCTCGGGGTGGTCATCGAGATACTGGATGAGCATCCCGAACTGGGTGCCCCAGTCCCCGAGGTGGTTTTGCCGGATCACCTCGGCACCGAGGAAGCCCAGTACCCGGACCAGGCAGTCACCGATGACGGTGGTGCGTAGATGCCCGACGTGCATCTCCTTGGCCACGTTCGGCGCGGAGTAGTCGACGACGGTGCGCCGGCCCTGCTCTGGAGTGCCGACACCCAGGCGCGGGCTGGCCAGCCGGGCGGCGACCTGGTGCCAGAGCGCCCCATCGGCCAGGGTCAGATTGAGGAACCCCGGTCCGGACACAGTGACCTCAGCGACCGGCGAGCCGCGCAGTGTCTCCGACCCGGCGGCCCGCAGCGCCTCCGCCACGGCGCCCGCCACCTCCGCGGGTCTGGTCCGGGCGCGTTTGGCGAGCGCGAGCGCGGCGTTGGACTGGAAATCGGCGTGCTCGGAGCGTCGAACGACCGGGTCAGCGCCGGCCATCTCGGGTAGGACCCGATCGATCGCATCGCGGACAGCGGCCTCGACCTGGCCGATCAGCGAGCGCACCTCGTGCTCAGTCAAACCGGGCATCCTCCGTTCCTGTAATGACCCCTGTGATGAATCCGGTCATGCCCCATTGTCCCAGGCCGTGCCATGGGGCGCTGTCGCCCGGTGCAGCTTTGAGGTGGCGATCGTTGTGTGCAGACGATACAAAGACACCGCGCGGCTGCTGCGTCACGCCGCAGGAACAGCGCGGATCTACGGAGGTCGTGTGGACATCTGGCCAGGCTCGCCCTACCCGCTGGGCGCGACTTACGACGGTGGCGGCACCAATTTCTCGATCTTCTCGGAAGCCGCGCACCGGATCGAGCTGTGCTTTTTCAACGATGCGGGCGACGAAACCCGGATCCCGCTGCCCGAACGCGACGCCCTGGTCTGGCACGGCTACGTGCCGCGGGTCAGCCCCGGCCAGCGCTACGGCTACCGGGTGCACGGACCCTACGACCCGGCGGCGGGCTTGCGGTGCAACCCGAGCAAGCTGCTGCTCGACCCGTATGCCAAGGCGTGCGATGGCCGCATCGAGTGGAACGAGGCCCTGTTCGCCTACCGGTTCGGTGACCCGGACTCCTACAATGACGCCGACTCCGCGCCATACGCGATGACCTCGGTCGTGGTCAACCCATTCTTCGACTGGTCCGACGATCGGCCGCTGCGAATTCCCTACCAGGAAACGGTGATCTACGAGGCGCACGTCAAGGGCATGACGATGCGTCATCCTCGAATCCCTGATGACGTCCGCGGTAGTTACTCTGGTCTGGCGCACCCGGTTATGATCAAGCATTTTCGTGATCTCGGGGTGACCGCGGTCGAGCTCATGCCCGTGCACCAGTTCGTACACGACTCCACACTCGTCGAGCGCGGGTTGTCCAACTACTGGGGATACAACACCATCGGCTTCTTCGCCCCGCACAACGACTACGCCTGTTTCGGTACCCGGGGCCAGCAGGTGCAAGAATTCAAGGCCATGGTGCGCGCGCTGCACCGGGCCGGCATCGAGGTCATTCTCGATGTGGTCTACAACCACACCGCTGAGGGCAACCATCTCGGACCGACGCTGTCTTTTCGAGGCATCGACAACGCGGCCTACTACCGGCTGGTCGACGGCGACAAGAAACACTACTACGACACCACGGGCACCGGGAACAGCCTCAATGTGCGGCATCACGAATCGCTGCGATTGATCATGGATTCGCTGCGGTACTGGGTGCTCGACATGCACGTCGATGGCTTCCGCTTCGACCTTGCGGCAACCCTGGCGAGGGAGTTCCACGAGGTGGACCGACTGTCGGCATTCTTCGACCTGGTGAACCAGGACCCGGTGGTCAGCCAGGTCAAGCTGATCGCTGAACCGTGGGACGTCGGCGAGGGTGGTTACCAGGTCGGCGGCTTCCCCCCGTTGTGGACGGAATGGAACGGCAAGTACCGCGATACTGTGCGCGACTTCTGGCGCGGTGAACCAGGTACGCTGGCGGAGTTCGCCTCGCGGTTCACCGGCTCATCGGATCTCTATGAAGCAGACGGTCGCCGACCCATCGCCTCGATCAACTTCGTGACGGCGCACGACGGTTTCACGTTGAACGATCTGGTGTCCTACAACCACAAGCATAATGAGGAGAATGGCGAAGGTAACCGGGACGGCGAGTGCCACAATCGTTCGTGGAACTGCGGTATCGAGGGTCCTACCGAAACGGGAAAGATCATCGCGCTGCGAGAACGCCAGAAACGTAACTTTCTGACCACCCTCCTATTGTCCCAAGGCGTTCCGATGCTCTCCCACGGAGACGAACTAGGCCGCACTCAAGAAGGCAACAACAACGTCTACTGCCAGGATAGCAAGATCAGCTGGGTGGACTGGGACGACGCGCGGCTGAACTCGGTCCTCACCGAGTTCACCACCCAACTCGCCCGGCTGCGCGCTGATCACCCGGTGTTCTGTCGCCGCCGGTTCTTTCAGGGCCGTTCGATCCGCGGCTCCAACATCGAGGACATCGCCTGGCTGCGCCCTGACGGGCGGCAGATGAGCGAGGAGGACTGGAACGTCTCAGCCACCAAGAGCGTCGGGATCTTCCTCAACGGCGGGGGCATCCCCGAACGCGATGATCTCGGCGAACGGATCATCGACGATTCCTTCCTACTCCTCATCAACGCCCACCACCGACAGGTCATCTTCACCTTGCCCGACTCGGTATATGGTCGGAGCTGGGAGTTCGTCGTGGATACCACCGATCCGCTGCTGGCCAACGTCAAACGCAGGCAGCGTGACGCCGTGCCGGGCGGCAAGTTGCGGGTGCAGGCGAGGGCGATGCTCGTGCTCCGCTGCCGCTATTGAGTGCGGTTGCCATCGACGTCAGTATCACCTGACGACTACTGCGGTCATAGCCATTGGGCGACGCCACCGTGGCCTGAACAGGTGCCCTGGTGATGTTGGCTGAAGCTGTATTGGCCGTCGGAGCACCGCGCGGTGGCACCGGCGGGTGCTGCGGCCGCCGACTGGGGTCGGTGGACGCACTTGCCGTCGCTGTTGCGGTAATAGTCCGCGTCGCAGGAGCCGCTTTCCTGCACTGATCCGGCAGATGGGGGAGCGACTGCCCCGATACGCGGCGCAGGTACCTGGGCCGGTGGCGGCGGCAGCGCTAGTGGAGGGGCTGCCGCTAGTGGAGGGGCTGCCGCTGCCACCTGTGCCGGGGCGCCAACAGTAGGCGGTGCGGTCGTCGGGGGCGGCGGACCAGGCAACGGGACCGTAGAACTGCTGCTCACCTGAGTGGAAGATTGCGGGCCGGAAGATTGCGTCGATGTCCCGTTCTGGCATCCTGCAATCGTGGCGCTACCAATGAAAAATACGCTGATTGTTATCAGGGAGGCGGCTACTCTCCGAGAGTAGTAGCGCGAGCCGATCGGTGACATGAGATCTCTTTCGTAGGTCCCGCGACGTCGGTGTACGCGGTTTGTTCATTTTTCGCCGAACTAGCCCCAGGCGTTACAGATGTAACAATGAGTGCCACCCTGGCGATAGCTTTCAGCGATTCGAGTACTCGATGGGAAACCGTTGGAGAAGCCGCGGTGGTAACCGGTGGCGACGGCGTGGGGCGTGCGCGGCCGGGTAGTCGTGGTCCAAGCCGTCCACGATCCAGGCGCACCCGGTGCACGCGGAGACTGGGGGCGGACGGCAGAATGGCGGAGTGTGCGCAAGATCATTTGCCGAGTACCTGTCCGGTGTGGGCGAGCGGCCGTTAACGGCCATGCTCCGCGCGCGTCCGGATGTCCTGGTACAGCCGGTTCCGCGTAGCTTCGACCAGCTCGCGCAGCGGCTGGGTGGTGCGGAGTCGCTCGCCGCCGCATTACGGACGGCGAACCGGGACACGGTCGGTGCCAGTCAGGCCATCGTCGCCCTCGGCGCCTCGGCGACAATTCTCAGTCTCGTTCGGCTGCTGGATGCCTCAGAGCAGGCGGTGCGTGATGGAGTGGCCCAGCTGTACGAGACGGGACTTGCCTGGGACAGCTCCGGAATCCTGTGCCTGTCGCCTCGGCTGGAGGCGCACTGGCTGGCCGAGATCGGCGGCGGCCGGCCGGTGGCGAAGATCGCAGGTTCGGTTCTCGCTGAGAACCTGCGCGCAGCGGTCGGCGCGTTCGGCCCGGTGCCGGATGGCCTGCGCAAGACGGACCTGACCGCGCGACTGTCCGCGATCATGGCGGATCCACCCCTGCTGGCCAAGGTGATCGCCGAGCTGCCCAGACCGGCCAGGGACCGGCTCGGCGAGTACCGGCGTGGCTATTCCGACTACTACTCGGGTTACGGTCGCTCCCGGCCGCGCGGCCCAGGACATCGTGATCCGACCGAGCTACTGATCGCGGCCGGCCTACTGCTCCCCGTCAACTATGGGCTCGAACTGCCCAGGGAGGTGGCGGTCGCCGCTTGGCTGGGCGAACGCGGGCTCACCCTGACCGGGCAGCCGCAAATCTCTCGGACCGGCGCCGACGAGTTGGCTGCGCGCCGGGCTGCCACGGCAGCGGCCCAGGAGGCACTCCGGGCGGTGACGACCCTGCTGGACGAGGCCTGCGCCACGCCGATCACGGCGCTGAAGAAGGGTGGAGTGGGGCCTCGGGAACGGGTTCGGCTCGCCAAGCGGCTGTCAATGCCGCAGGACGTTCTCCTGTTGTGGATCGACCTGACCTACGCCGCAGGCCTGTTGGGTAGGGCCGAGGCCGGGTATGCACCGACGCAGTCCTATGCGGAATGGCGCGGCGCGGAACCAGGCTGGCGATGGGCCGTGCTGGTCGACGCTTGGTACTCGCTTGAGCACGCGCCGACCAGCCGAGGGATCGAGGGAGACAAGGAACTTCCACCGCCCTTGCCGCTCGGATCGGCCGCTGGGCTGTTGCGGCGCGCGCTGCTGGACGCGGCCGGTTCGGGACGGTCCGTGTGCGCGGTGGGGGAGGTGATCGACTGGTTCTTTCCGTTGCACGGCTACGACCCGGGTCAACGGGTGGAGAAGGTGGCCGCCGCGGTCCGCGAAGCCGAACTGCTCGGAGTGATCGCCACCGACGTGCTGTCGGAACTCGGCGAGCACCTGCTGGCTGTGATGGGGTCCACCGGCACGGACGCACCGCAGTCCGCTCCGAAGGACGCTGTCGCGGAGCTGGCCCGGCGTTGCACCGTGTTGCTTCCCGAAACGTCGTGCAGTGTGATTCTGCAGTCGGACCTCACCGCCGTGGTCTCGGGCCAGCCGAGCGCGGCTGTGGCGCGACTGCTCAACGGCGCGGCGGTGGCCGAGAGCCACGGGTCCGCAGGAACCTGGCGGTTCAGCCCGGCCAGTGTCCGCTCCGCACTGGACACCGGGTGGACGGCCCAGGACCTGATCGCCGAGTTGGCCGCCATGTCGGCCCGGCCGGTGCCCCAGCCACTGGAGTATCTGATCACCGATGCCGCCCGCCGGCACGGACAGCTTCGGGTGCGCGGGATGCGGTCCTGCGTCGTCGCCGACGAGACCCTGATCACCGAGGTCCTGCACACTCGATCTCTGGGCAAGCTGCACTTCAGTCAGCTCGCCCCTACCGTTCTCGCCAGCCCATCCAGTCTGGACGACGTCCTGAAGCGGCTGCGCGAGGTGGGCCTGTCTCCGATGGCGGAGGATGCGCAGGGCACGGTGATCCTCGAAGCCCGTCACGACCACCAGGCGCCGACGCACGAGCGCGCGGTCATCACGGCACCGCGATCTGCGCTGTCCGCCACTGAGCTGGTTCAGCGGCTGATGGCCGACCCGCTCGGCAAGGCGGTAGGGGTGTCCGCGGACTCGGATACCTTCGAGGTTCTGTCCCAGCTCAACTGTCACCTCGACGACGCTGAGCTGGAGCTCCTGTGTGATGCCGTGGACCACCAGAACGATGTGCTGATCGTCTACCGCGACAAGAACGGCAGCTGCAGCACCCGCGCCATCCGGCCGCAACAGCTCTACGGCCGCTGGCTCGACTCCTGGTGCCACCTGCGCAATGCCCAACGCGACTTCGCCGTCGCCAACATCGAGTCAGTCGGACCCGCCCACTGATCGGCGTGGGGTCAGTGTGGCGGTCGGGTGGCGGCGGCGAGTTCAGCGAGGTCGAACTCGACTGCGAACGGCTCGGCCAGCCGCATGCGCTGGGCCGGCCTCGACGACCCGACCTGGACGTAGCGTCCATGTTGACACCGGTACGCCACCGCACTGGGGCCCGCGCTCCCGAGCTCGATTCGCAGGTAATGCTCGATTCCCGCGGCCGAGTACAGCGGCGGCTTGATCGCCCGATCAGCCGCCACACTGCCGGGGCTCACGATCTCGACGACCATTGCCACCTCGGCCGGCTCCCACACCCTGAGGTCGACCCCGGGGTTGGTGACCACTACCAGGTCGGGAATCAGGATCCGGCCTGGCGCTACCCGGACGTTGACGGCTTCCAGCACTTCCAACCCGCTCGGTGCCGCCCGCCCCAAGGCATGCCAGAGCTGGGACGACAGCCGCTGGTGCCGGCCTCCCGCTGCGGGGCTCACCAGGAGTCCCCCGTCGAGCAGTTCGATGCGGCGACGGTCCTCGGGCAGGGCGAAATAGTCCTGCTCGGTCCACGGTCCGACATGGTCGACCAGCTGGGGTTGGGCAGGCGAAACCATCCGCAGCTCACCTCCGTGCGTCTCGGGAGCACCACCATGGTCGCATGCTGCCGGTGAGCACCGACAGTTCTACTCCGGTGAACTCTAGGATCCCGACCGCAGGAGAGTGTGACTTCGGTGCGTGGATGCTGAATTGGCTGGTCCAAGCCTGGGAGAGGTCGATGAGCGGATTGTCGTTCGTGTGGTTGGAGATCACCGGAAAGTGCCAATTGGAATGCGTGCACTGCTACGCGGACTCGGGGCCGCAGGGTGCTCACGGGACGATGGCGACCGAAGACTGGGTGGCCGTGATCGGACAAGTTGCGGCACTGGGGGCGAGGATGGTCCAGTTCATCGGTGGCGAACCGACGTTGCATGGTGCTTTGCCCGATCTGGTGGGGCACGCGCTCGGGCGCGGGCTGGAGGTTGAGGTGTTCAGTAACCTCGTGCACGTGTCGGAACCGCTGTGGGAGGTCTTCAGCCAACCGAGGATGCGGCTTGCCACCAGCTACTACGCCGACCAGGCTGACCAGCATGAGTCGATCACGAAACGTCGCGGTAGCTATACGCGAACCAAAACAAACATCATTGAGGCAGTGCGCCGGTCGATCCCGCTCCGGGTGGGGCTGATCGATCTGGCGGACGGACAGCGCGTCGAGCACGCCCGCGCTGAGTTGGCGGCGCTGGGCGTCACTGAGTTCGGCGTCGACCGCTTGCGCCAGGTCGGGCGCGGCGTGCGCGACCTGCAACCCGACGTGGCGCAACTGTGCGGCCATTGTGCTCGAGGCAAGATCGCTATTGCAACAAACGGGGATGTGTGGCCCTGCGTATTCTCGCGCTGGATGCCGGTCGGCAACGTCAGACATCAGTCTCTCGCCGAGATCGTGATCGGACCCGCGATGAGTGACGCAGAGCAGCAAATCAGCGCCGGGGTGAAGAGAAACCCCGGTAGCGATCCGGCAAGGCCCGGCTGTGATCCATTGTGTTGCCCGTCAACCATGTGCGATCCGCAGTGCTCGCCGTCCTGTAGCCCGTCATGCAGGCCAGCAAATAACTGTCGCCCGACCGGCAACTGTGCCCCCAACTACTGAGGGAACTAATTGTGCTCGTCCGCCGCGCCTATATCCCCGAGTCCCTGCGTCCCCGGGACTTCCAAGAATGGCCGTTCACCGTGCCATGTGTTGCCGAACTTGCCGAGCACGGTATGACGTTCGACCGGCCGGTCACTTTTCTTGTTGGCGAGAACGGCTCTGGCAAGTCCACTTTGATCGAGGCGTTCGCGGAAGCATACGGCCTGGATGCGCGCGGTGGACGAGCAGGGCGCAAGTATGGAAACGATCGTCCCAAGACGCTGCTCGGTGAAGTCGTGCGCCTAGAGTCAACCGCCGACGGTGCTCGTCTGCGTCGAGCATCCCGCCAGCGGCAGAAGGGTTATTTCTTGCGCGCCGAAACCGCTTTCGGATTCATGGAGGCGGTCAGTGGTATGCGGGGTTACTGGGACGAGGATACGTCACAAATGAGCCACGGCGAAGGGTTCCACACGGTCTTCTCCGCTATGTTTCGCGAGCCCGGCCTTTACCTGCTGGATGAGCCCGAGGCGGCACTGTCCTTCACCTCGTGCCTGCGGCTCGTCGCGCTTATTCAGCAGCTCGGCCAGAGCGGCGCGCAGGTCGTTTGCGCGACCCACTCGCCACTCCTCGCAGCTACCCCTGGCGCGGACATCGTCGAGATCAGTGAGGAGGGCTTGCGCCGGACGTCGTGGGACAAGCTCGAATTAGTCGATCACTGGCGTCGTTACCTCAACAACCCGAACTCTTACCTGAGACACATCGTCGACTCATGAACATCGACGAAGCGGACACTCACTTTGCTGCATGGATGCGAGAGAACCTCGACGTCGCGGCGTCGCATTTCAATCTTGAGATCACAGCGCGGCCGATATTTGGATGGCGCCTTCGTTCGATCAGTGCTCGGGCCCACGGAAACCAGGGATCCCGGTGGCTGCGAGTAGTTTCCCAGGATCCTCAATGGGCGCAAGGTGACCCGTGGACCGGAACGCTCGACGCGAACAGTATCGTCGACGTCCCCAAGCCGCGTGTACTCGAAGTCCTGGAATGGGCCGACGGGCGTCAGCAACGCGCTGAAGTCATGACACTCTTGCCAGGATGGGCGTGCTCGCCGACCGATGCTCTGCGCTCACCGCTGGCGCTGCCCCGTACGTGGTGGTCTGATCTGAAGAACTCGCTGGAATTTCTCGCTGGTACGAGTACCGACAGAACGAATAGCAATCAACAGCAGGTTACCCAGCGTATCCAGGATCGCTTTGGTAATGCCGTCGACACGGCCGTCTTCCGCTGGGAAACCGTGCATGGCGACCTGCACTGGTCCAACCTTATGCACTCACCGTGTGGACTGCTGGACTGGGAACTCTGGGGCCGTGGCCCAGCCGGGACGGATGCCGCCACGCTCTATTGCTACAGCCTGCTGGTGCCGACGGCTGCTGAGAAGGTTCACGAGGTGTTCGCCGATGCGCTCGACACACCCACTGGCCGGGTCGCGCAGCTCTACGTCATCGCGCGAATGCTCCGTCGCGTCGACGACGGTGATTACCCCGACCTCGCCGAGCCGCTCGCCCGGCACGCCCACGGATTGCTGTTGTCTTAATCCGTGCGGCGAGCAGCTCAGCTGAACTCGTCGGTTCGCAGGGCGGTGGTGAACGCGGCCCAGGCGTGCGGGGGGATGGCCAGCACGCTGCCGGCCGGGTTCTTGGAGTCGCGCAGCGCCACCACTGGGCCGGCGACGGCCACCTCGACGCAGTTGGCATTGGCGCTGCTGCGCGTGCTCTTGCGCCAGCGGGCGCCGTCGAGGAACGTGACCTCGACGCAGTTCGCGTTGTTGGTACTGCGGCTGCTCTTGCGCCAGCGGGCGCCGCTGAGGTCCAACGCGAGCATCCCGGGCTCCTCGCCGATGCTCGTGCGGCCCTTCGCGCCCACGGACTCAGCCAACCTCGGCGGCGATCTGGATGATCAGTTCCGCTGTTGCAGCGGGGGCAAGGGCTGCGTGCAGGATAGTCCCCAACGCCAGACGGTAGGCCGCCAGATCGGCCTGTTCCTCCAGGACTAATCCGGTGTCGTGGTTCTCTACGAAGACCAGGGCTGGCTCTTCGGCGAATTCCAGGATCACGAACGGCCCGCGTAGCCCCGCATGTGCGCCGGCTGCCAGCGGCACCACCCGCAGCGTCACGTGGGGTTGCTCGGCCGCTCCGAGTAGGTGGCGCAACTGCCGGTGCATCACGCCCGGTTCGCCGACCGGGCGGCGCAGGCCCCCTCGTCTACCACCGCGAAGAACTGCGGGGCACTTGCGCGAGCCAGCAGCGCCTGGCGGGCCATTCGAGCAGCTACCAGATTGTTCAGCTCGGCCTCGGAGATCGTCGGCTCAACGCCCTGGATGATCGCCCGCGCGTACTCCAGCGGTCTGCAGCAGCCCGGGCACGACCAGTGCCTCGTAGTTCTGTACCCGGGTGGCTTTGGCTTCGAAGTCGATCAGGGTGCGCCACAGTTGGGGCAGCCCGGGCTGGCGGGTCCACCAGCCGCGTTCCTCGGAGCGTCGCACCAGGTCGAGCAGCTCATCACGGGTGGAAGCGGGCACCTGGTAGAGGCCCAGTAGCGCGGCGACGTCTTCGATCTGCAGGCCACTGTTGCCCGTCTCGATCCGGCTGATCTTGCTGGGTGACATGCCCAGCCGCTTGGCCACCTCCGCGCCGGACAGTCCGGCCTGCTCGCGCAGGATGCGCAGCTCGGCTGCGAGGCAAGGGGCCAGTCACTGTTACCTTGCGGATGCCGGAAGTGACGATCACCGACTCACAGGGCAGGCACATCGTGGTTTCGCCCGAGCATGCCGACTTGGTGAGCGCCAAGATGGGCTACATCGCTGACTGGATCCAGGACGCCGCCGTCGACTGAGCGTTCAACGTTCGAAACCGATCAGGGTGACAAGCGTTTCCAGACGCGGGACAGCACAGGGGCCTGGGACCACGGCCGTTTCAAGATCTGTGTGATGTTGCGATGCAATCGGTTGCATCTCCCTGTCAGCCAGCGGTCAGCCATGGCGCGGGGTCTCGGCGACGTCGCTGGCCACGTGGAGGCATGTCATGCAGTAGTGGTACGGGCTGATCGTGGCACCCCGGTGCTCGTCCCCACCGTCACTCCTGCCCCACGGGGAGGTGGGGTGGTCCGTTGGGGATGTGGAGAGTCGCCGGGGGGTGAAACTCCCCCCGGCGACTCTCCACATCCCCACGCGGCATTGGTCCTTCCCCGGACCTCACTGAGAGTGCATCGGGTATGTGATGCTTGAGTTATCGGGTGATCGTGGCACTGCCAGGTCCAGCCGGAACCACCAGGCAGCGGCTTGCCGCGGATTCTCCACCCACCAATACGATCTTGAAACGACCGTGGGTCTGGGACCGAGTAGGGCTGAATGCACACCCGGCGTCTCCACTCCACACGACCAGTGGCAACCTGGTAGAACCATGAGTACATCCGGTGCCGCTGAGGAACCGAACGAGAGTTCGACCAGCCCGCAGGAATTGAATCGGTTGCGCCTTCGTGCGGTTGAGGTCAGGTCGACATTGATGGCGGGGCTTCGGGCTATCTCGGCGCAGGACCTGGCCAAGAGCGGTACGCTAGCCCAGGCAACAGCTATTGATTACACTGCCGTGCAGAACCAGCTGAACGCGATGACCATCATCGATTTGTTCGGTATCGTCGAGGGCTACGTCGACGCACTCTGCAAAACCCTACGGCACCCGGTAGTGGAGCACCGAGGCCAGGAGTATGAGCGGCTGCAAAAGCGCATCCGTCGGATTATCAGTCAATACAGCAAGGAGACGCATGCTAGCAGAGCGCAGATTAGTGACGGCATTCGAAATACAATAATAAAGAAGGTTGCGCAGACTGCGTATTGAAAAATCTCTTCCAGATTCGCCGGTGAAGAATTTCGGTAAAGGTATGTCTGCGGTGGATCGCTGGGAAGACGCTCTTCGCCGCGTCGGCTTCGGCGCGCGGGGCCGTCCGCTGCCTCACGACCTGAGGGACACGCTGAACAAGCTCGGTGAGATCAGAAACGTTCTGTTGCATCGGATGGGCCGCATCGATCAGAAAGCGCTGGACGCGGTGGACGAGGGACCTTGGCGGGATATCGGTGAGGAGGTAATCATCGATCGGCAGCTCTACCGGCGCTATGTCGCCGCGCTCTGGACCTTCTCGGAGGAACTTGTGGACAGGCTCAGTACGCAGATATTCGGCGACCAGCCCCGCTTCGCCACCAACTCCTGGCGAGATAACGTCCCCGCAGGCGGATAGTGTGCCTGTAGTGGTCCCTCATACGGCCACGGTCGCCCTGACAGGCGGTGCGGTCGCCCTCAAACAACCGGCACGCCCACCAACACTCGCCAGGCGCCTCTTGGGACGTGGGCCGTTGTGCTCGCAGGTGATCGCGGCCCCCTCGTTGCGAATGCGGCAGACTGGCAAGGATGGACCGCCGTCGAGAGGAGCAACCCGTGACCCGGCCGCAGGTCGATGTGCTGGCGGTGGGATGAGCGCGGCGCAGCCGGAGGTCCAGCAGGCTGCCGAGCCGGTGCCGGCTCGACTCCCTGCGGTGGTCCGGGCGGACCTGGTTCCGGCGCTGGGCGTGCTGTGTGCCGTGGCGGTGTTGGGCCTGCCGCTGGGCGTCCTGTGGTCCTGGCTGGCACCGCCCGAGTTCGTTGCGCGCTCGGCGCTGGCTCCCACGCCAGGCGGCGTCCTGCCGTTCGTCGGGCAGAGCGAGCACCGCTTCGACGACATGGCGACCTTCGTGCTACTCGGGCTGGCCGCCGGGGTGCTCATCGGCGCGGCGTTATGGTTATTCCGTCGGCGGCGTGGCCCCCTGGTGCTGGTCGCCGCGGTGCTCGGCTCGCTGGTTGCGGCGTGGCTCGCGATGCGCACCGGGCTGTGGCTGGCCGCAGCGCACTACCCCGATCGGGCGGGGACCGGCGCGCCGTTTCCGCGAGCGCCGGTGCTCGCGTCGGCTTGGGTGATCATCACGCAACCGTTCGGCGTTGCGGCCACCTACTGCCTCACGACCGCCTGGAACGGCAGCGAGGACCTCGGTGCCGGCTCAGCTGACCGTTGAGGAGGTCAGTTGCGGCTGGCCTTCTCCGCGAACTGGTTCAACGGTACCGGCACCGCGCGCAGCGTCCGCAGGAACGCCGCCTCCCGCACCAGCAGTGTGCGCACCAGGCGTAGCCGATCGGCTGGGCCGCGTTCCTCGAGCAGGGCTTGCCGGTCCTCCAGGGTCAGCAGGCAGTCCGAGGCGATCAGGTGCGCCAACGCTGCGACGTCGACGTCCTCCTTGGGCTCCTCCCAATCACCGTGCTGCCACGCCGCGCAGCAGTACTGCCGGTGGGCTTCCCGGGCCGATCGGGCCAGCACCGGCAGGAGCATCGACTGTTCTGCTGGTACGTCCTCATCAGGGACCCACTCGACATTGCCCACCAAGTACGGCGCGGTGGTGTTGTCGATATCGAGCACCCGGAACCGCTTCTTGCCGCGGGTGAAGATGTCGAAGCGACCATCGGGCAGCCTGCGGGCATCCTGGAGCAGCGCAGTGCATCCGATGTCGTGAATCTCCTCCTCATCCAGACCCTGCTTGACCGCGATCACCCCGAAGCTGCGGCCGGGTACGGCGCCAGTCACCAGGTCGACGGTCAACTGACGGTAACGGGGCTCGAAGATGTGCAGCGGGAGCAATGCGCCCGGCAACAGCACAGTGCCCAGCGGGAATAGCGGGACGGTCTCGGCCACAGGTAAACGTTACGGCGCCGCGTGCGGATCCGCTGAATGAATGGCCCCTTCCAGGGCATGCTGTGGTTCCGGTGGGCGTAGCACGGCGAACGGATCGGTGATCCGCATGCCGCGCTCCGCGAAGCGGTACAGCGCCGCGGGCCGCCCACCAGACGGTCCCGGCGCGGCGGTACCGCCAGTGGGGACCAGCACCCCTCGGCGGGCCAGCACCCGCTGCAGGTTGGTCGCCGATACTCGGTAGCCCAGCGCAGCGGAGTAGAGCTCGCGCAGACCGGAGACGGTGAACTCGGGCGGCGCGAGCGCGAACCCGAGGTTGGTGTAGGACAGCTTGGCGCGCAGCCGGTCCCTGGCTCGACGCACGATCAGGCCGTGGTCGAAGGCAGTGGGCCACACCTCCCGTAGGGCATCGGTCACCGGGTGCCATGCCGTGTCGTCGGGCAGCGCGGGATCGGCCACGGAGGGCACCAGCCCGAGGAAGGCCGTCACGACGGTCCGCCGCTGTGGCATCCGATCCGGCGCGCTGAAGACCGCGAGTTGTTCGACGTGGGCGACCTCGCGGACGTCGACCTTCTCGGCGAGCTGGCGCAGCACCGAGGTCTGCACGTCCTCCCTGTCGCCGAGCCGGCCGCCCGGCAACGCCCAGCGCCCAGCATCGGGCGCGATGCCGCGTTGCCACAACAGCACCTGCAGGTGCCCGTCACGGACCTGCAGCACAGCGGCGAGAACTTCGTGCATCGCGAGGCCGCGGCTGTTATCATCCATGTTTTCGACTATAAGGCGAAAACTACGGAAGGGCCAGCGTCGGTGCTGGCGAAGGAGGCGACATGGCCGCTACCGCTGCGTCGGAGTGGACCCACGCCNNGCTACCCAGGGCCGGAGCTTGATCGAGATTGGCGTCTGGAGGTGCGCGAACTCGCCCGGCAGCGCGATGCAGTGTTGCTCGCGCACAACTACCAGGTGCCCGAGGTCCAGGATATCGCCGACCACGTCGGGGACTCCCTGGCGCTGTCGCGCATCGCCGCCGACTGTGCGGCGAGCACCATCGTCTTCTGCGGCGTGCACTTCATGGCCGAGACCGCGAAGATCCTGGCACCGGCCAAGACGGTCCTCATCCCGGACGCGCGGGCCGGTTGCTCGCTGGCCGACTCCATCGACGCCGGGCAGCTACGGGACTGGAAGGCTGAGCACCCCGAGGCCGTCGTCGTGTCATATGTGAACACCAGCGCCGAGGTCAAGGCCGAGACCGACATCTGCTGCACCTCGTCCAACGCCGTTGAGGTGGTCGACTCCGTCCCCCCGGACCGGGACGTGTTGTTCCTGCCCGATCAGTTCCTCGGCGCACACGTCCAGCGCGTCACCGGTCGGAGGAATCTGCATATCTGGGCTGGGGAATGCCACGTGCACGCCGGGATCAACGGTTCCCAGCTAGCCGCGAAGGCCGCTGCTGCGCCTGACGCCGAGCTCTACATCCACCCGGAATGTGGCTGCGCGACCAGCGCCTTGTACCTCGCGGGCGCGGGTGCGGTACCTGCCGAACGTGTGCGGATCCTGTCCACCGGCGGCATGCTCGATGCCGCCCGAACGACCGGAGCTCACGAGGTGTTGGTGGCCACCGAGGTCGGGATGCTGCACCAGTTGCGGCGGGCGGCTCCGGGAGTCGACTTCCAAGCGGTCAACGACCGGGCCTCCTGCCGGTATATGAAGATGATCACTCCCGCGGCGTTGCTGCGCTCGCTGCGTCACGGCAGGGACGAAGTGATCGTCCCTGCCGACATCGCCGCCCGCGCCCGTAGCGCGGTGCAGCGCATGATCGCTATCGGCCGGCCGGGCGGCGACGAGTGACGGCCTGGGAGGTCACCGCCGACCTCGCAGTGGTCGGCACTGGCGTCGCCGGGTTGACCGCTGCCTTGCGTGCGGTCGAGCTCGGCTTGCGGGTGGTGGCCGTGGCCAAGACCACGGTCGAGGACGGCAACACCCGGTGGGCGCAGGGCGGTATCGCGGTGGTGCTGCCCGGCCAGCGTTTATCACCATCCGGCGACAGCGTGGACGCGCACGTGGCGGACACGCTGTCGGCCGGCGCTGGCCTGTGCGACGAGGCCGCAACCCGGACGATCCTGGCCGCCGGCCCCTCTGCGGTCAACGCGCTGAGGGCCCACGGTGCCGTCTTCGACGGTGGTTGGGCGGATGTGCAGCGCACCAGGGAGGGCGGGCATCGGGCCTACCGGGTGATCCACGCCGGTGGTGACGCCACCGGAGCTGAGATAGAGCGGGCGTTGGCCGGCTCAGCCCGTGGCCGACAGATGGCGTTGTTGGAAGGGCAGTCGGTCACCGAGGTGCTGCGCGACGATACCGGTCGGGTGGCTGGTTTGGCCCTGCTCGACGAGCATGGTGGCGGTGTGCTGCGCGCTCGGGCCGTCCTGCTCGCCACCGGGGGCCTCGGTCAGCTCTACGCTGCCAGCACCAACGCCGATGTGGCCACCGGCGACGGGGTGGCCCTGGCGTTACGGGCCGGGGCGCTGACCGCTGACCTGGAGTTCGTGCAGTTCCATCCGACGGCGCTGTACCTCGGTACGGGCGCGAGGGGCCGCCAGCCGTTGGTGACCGAGGCGATCCGCGGCGAGGGCGCGGTACTGCTAGACACCGCAGGCGCCCCGGTGATGACCGGTGTGCATCCGCTCGGTGCGCTGGCGCCGCGCGACGTGGTGGCCGCGGCGATCACCAGGAGGATGGCGGTGACGGGCAGCGACCACGTCCTGCTGGATGCCACCCACCTCGGCGGCGTGGAGCTGCGCCGTCGTTTCCCGACGGTGCACGCGGCCTGCCGGTCGATCGGAGTTGATCCAGGCTACGAGCCGATTCCGGTGGTCCCGGCCGCGCATTACCAGTGCGGCGGCGTGGTCACCGATACCAGCGGCCGGACGACCGTGCCCGGGTTGTACGCCGCGGGAGAGGTAGCCCGGACCGGTCTGCACGGCGCGAACCGGCTGGCTTCCAACAGCTTGCTGGAAGGGCTGGTGATGGGCGGACGGGCCGCAGAGGCAGTGGCGGCCGACTTGACCGTGTCCCGATGCCCCGGCCCGCCGCTGCCCTGCTACCAGCTTCGCCCGATCGCGGATCGCGACGTGCTCCAGCAGTCGATGAGTGCGCACGCCGGCATCGGGCGCGACTCGGCCGGGCTCGCCGCTGCTTCGGCGGTCGCGGGGACTACGACACGCCGGCGGATCCGGACGCCGCGTGACGCGGAGGACGCTGGGCTCACCCTGGTCGCCGCCGCCGTGCTCGCCGCCGCCGCTGCACGCACCGAGAGCCGTGGTTGCCACCTGCGCACCGATCACCCCCGCCAAGCGAAGCGCTTGCGGCGCAGCATCGCCGTGGTGCTCGACGATGCCGGAAACCCGGTGCCGGCCGAACCGGCGCTGGTGGGAGGGGTGGCGTGAACGCCGAGGCCTGCAACGGGGGACTCGATGCCGACGAGGTACGCCGGGTGATCAGCACCGCGCTGGCCGAGGACCTGCGCTATGGACCGGACGCCACCACCGCGGCCTGCGTACCCGCCGGAGCTATCGCGACGGCGGCCGTCTCGCCACGTCAACCTGGGACGCTAGCCGGTTTGCCGGTGTTCCTGGCCGTGCTCGACGCGGTGCTTGCAGCCGGGGGATACGAGATCATCGAGCAGCGCCACGACGGCGACCGGCTTGCCACCGGCGATATCGCCCTCGCGGTCCGCGCCCCGGTGGCGGGGCTGCTCACGGCCGAGCGGACCGCGCTGAACGTACTGTGTCATCTCTCCGGTGTGGCGACCGCCACCGCGGCGTGGGTGGCTGCGGTGGCCGGAACGGGCGCATCGATCAGGGACTCGCGTAAGACCCTGCCGGGCTTGCGCGTGTTGCAGAAATACGCGGTGCGCTGTGGCGGCGGGGTCAACCACCGGATGGGGCTCGGGGACGCGGTGTTAATCAAAGACAACCACGTGGCCGCCGCTGGTTCGGTGACTGCGGCGATCGCGGCCGTGCGCTCGCACGCGGCCGCGTCGCCTTGCGAGGTGGAGGTAGGCACCCTCGACGAGCTGGAGGAGGCATTAGCCGCTGAAGTGTCCCTGGTGCTGCTGGACAACATGACAGTCGGGCAATGCGCCGAATCGGTCCGCCGCGCCGCAGGCTCGAAAACCGAGCTGGAGGCCTCTGGCGGTCTAACCCTGGACGTCGCCCGGCCCTACGCCGAAACCGGCGTGCGCTACCTGTCCGTCGGCGCCCTCACCCACTCCGCCGCAGCCCTGGACCTTGGCCTGGACCTGGCGTGAGACAACCGTGCAACCGCCGGCCATGATCGCCGAAACTGAGTTGTGGCAGTACAATTCTGCACGGTCAGCGCTCACTTTCGGTGATCATGGGCTCGAACACTGTTACCGGATCACTCAGCGGTCGCGAGAACTGCCCAACCGCGCCGCGACAGCCGCGTGCCACCGGTCGTGCACTGATCATCACCGCGTACGTTCCCGATCAGCGCACCACAGGCGGTGCAGAGCTTCCCGGAGGATCGGAACTCATAGCTCGGGGTCCG
>QHBZ01000252.1 GCA_003244055.1 Pseudonocardiales bacterium
AATTGCTTCGACCAGTTGGGATCGAACACCTGTCTCCTTGCGGCCGGAGCCCAACCGTCAGCGGCTTCGCCTCGTGGTCAAGTAGCGTCGCTGCGAACCGCTGTTGACCACCTCGCCTCGGGAGTACGATCGGCGCCTGTGACAGCGCCAAAAGCAGCGGGCGAACGGGTGGTCCTGGGTCGGCGTAACAAGGTCAGCACGATGGTGCCGTTCCGCTGGTCCGAGGAGGCGCCGCTCGGTCTCAACGAGGTGGAGTGGGCCGAGGAGCTAGGCGCCAAGTGGGAGGGCGACGAGCTGGTCACCTATGACTACCCGACGTTCGTCGACCTCCTCGAGTATTACGAGAAAAACGAATACCAGCCGGACAACGACTGATACGCCGCGTCACCGTCCTGCTCATCGTCCCCCGGCATGCTCGCCGGGCACGTCCCGGGCTACAGCGCGGCCAGTAGAGCTTGCCGCGGAGCGAGCCTCCGGCGTCGACGCGACGGGATACCCGCTTCCCACCTGGTGACCCACTACCTTCATCGGCGGCCTTTCGGACCATCCCGGAGCGGAGCCCCGCCGGAGGCACCTGTTCTTAATCCAGAGCTTTAGAATCTTGGGACTGCCCGCCGGGCAGGCCGGTGCACAACGGTGCCGTTGTGAAGGTTACCTAACTGTCATGGGGAGCGACGGATGAATGAGGGAGGCCGAGTCCCCGTAGGTGGCGCCGAATTGGTCTACGACGAAGCGGGATCGGGTCAGCCGTTGGTGCTGGTGCATGGTTCCGGTGCGGACGCGGTGGCCTGGGGGCGCACTGTGACCGATCTGGCCAGGTACTACCGGGTGATCGCCTACGATCGCCGTGGTTACGGGCGGTCGATCTACCGGCCGGTGCGTGACTACCGCACGCATGTTGTCGACCTTGGCGTCGTTCTCGAACACGTCGGCGCCCCGGCACACGTGCTGGGCTGGAGCTCCGGCGGCAACACCGCGCTGGCACTGGCGGCCGAGCGGCCGGAGCTCTTCCGGTCGCTGGTCATCGCGGAGGCCCCGTTCCATGGGTTTCGGCGGTCGACGGCGTCGCTGTTGACGATGATCGCGACGGCGAAGTTCGCGCAGCTGCGCGGCCGGCCAGAGGAGGGGGCGGCCACAGTCTACCGCTGGCTCACCGGCCGGCGTGATGGTAGCAACGGGTTCGACACCGCCCCGACTCCCGAGCGGCGGCTGCTCGCGCACAGCCGCGTGGTGCTGGCAGAGCTTGACCCGCATCCGTTCGGTGTGCTGGTTGAGCACGTGCCGTTGCGGAAGATCGCTGCACTGCCGATGCCGGTGACCTGGCTACTCGGCGCGGAGAGCATGCCGTGGTTCGGGCGGCTGTGCGCGCGTGTTGTCGCGGTTGCACCCAGCATCCGCACGGAGCACATTGCCGGCGTCGGACACCTGATGCACATCGAGGCACCTGAGGTATTCGCCGATGCGGTGCACCGCGCCATCCGCACGGTCGACGAGCCGGAGTTCGGCTCCCCGGCCTGAGGCTGGGGCGGGGGACGCGTTCAACTGGCGGCATTGGGTACCCGCGTTCACCAGGGCAGGCCAGGCCTTACGTCCAGGGCAACGACGGGATGCACGCCCTTCGGCGCTTCTACGTCTCGACCCTGCTGGCGCGGGGCGTCACGATCAAGGAGTTGGCGGACTACCTGGGCCACTCGGATCCCGGTTTCACGCTGCGGACGTACACACAGCTGCTGCCCTCCAGCCATGAACAAGCCCGGCGAGCGGTGGACACCTCTTCAAGCCCCGTCGGCCGGAGAAGGTGGCATCCTCAGCCACTTGTCTTTGCGGCGGACGGGCCGCCGGCCGATCGCCCGAGTGGTCCAGCCGTTCGGAACCGCAACGGGCCACGGCTCCAACCGGGGTATGTTCGGAAGTAGTCGGCGGCGTCCCGTCCGGGTCACCCTCGACGATGAGGTAAGGGAGACTGTTGTGAGCTTCGCGAACAAGTTGATGGACAAGGCCCAGGAGCTGCGCGGTCGTATCAAGCGGAACACTGGCGAGGTCACCGGCAGTAGGCGTCTTCAGGCCGAGGGCCGGGTCGATGAGGTGATGGGCAACCTGAAGTTGGCCGGTGAGAAAGTCAAGGACGCGTTTCGCGGGCGGGATACTCGCCGCCGCCGGTACTAATTAGCTGAGAGACGGCCACTGGCACCCCCAGAGCCAAGGATTCTTGGACCGCTGTCGTCGTTGTTCGTGGATCGCGCGACCGCAAAGTGCTTCAAATGACTGAGGGCCGGGCTGGGTAGGGAGCTGACGGTGATCACCGTCAGCTCCCACATCGGTGGGTAGGAATGCACATAGTCTCGTTCAGTGCGTCGGTCGTTCCTCCTGGCCGTTACTCGATTTCTGACAGCGGTTGCCCCCGCGCGTGGAGTCTGGCTAGGGCGGCGTAGGTAGTTGCCGGGGCGAAGGGGGAGAGCGAGACTGCGGCATCGTGGTCTAGCTCGGCGGCTAGGACGGCTCGGCATAGATCGGCTAGGACGCTCAGGTGGTCGCGTTGAGTGACGACGAAGTCGGGGGCTACCGGGTCGCCGTGCCCTGGGACTACCGTGCGCGGGGTCATCCGGAGAAGCTCGGTGACCGCGGTGGGCCAGTCCAGCGGGAAGGCGTCGGAGAAGTCGGGATCGGCGCCCTGTTCGACGAGGTCCCCGGCGAAGAGCACACCCGTATCGGGCGACCACACCGCAAGGTCGTGATCGGTGTGTCCTGGTCCGGGATGGATGAGCCGCACCCGTCGGCCGCCGAGATCGACGTCGACGTCTTTGGTGACAAGGTGGTCAGGCACGACTGGACGCACCGGCACCGCGTCGCGTGGCATGCCGTGGTCTCGGGACCAGGCCAGCGCCTCAGCGTGCTGCGCCGCGCCGCCCCTGGCCAGGTCATCCCGGCACCGTGGATGGGCCCACACAGTGGCCGGCAGGAAGGCCGCGGTGCCCAGGCAGTGGTCGAAATGAGCGTGGGTAAGCAGCACGGTGCACGGCTGAGGGGTGACCTGGCGAATTGCGGCACGCAGCTCGGCGCCTTGATGGGGATCGCTGCGAGTGTCCACGACCAGAGCGCCCTGACCCCCGATCACCAGCCCCACGGACAGATCCAACTCGGCGTACCGGCGTACCAGCACCCCATCCGCCAACTCAACCCACCGCGCCGTCACGAACCCTCCCCAACGCAGCCACGGTGCCGCCTCATCCAGTGATCCGCGATATGGCAATGTTGCACGCCGTGCGCGTCTATCTTGGTTCCGATCATGCAGGTTTCGAGCTCAAGGTCTTTCTGGTGGAGCACCTCACCAGTCTCGGCCACGACGTGGTGGACGTCGGCCCTGACGTCTTCGACGCCGACGACGACTACCCACCGTTCTGCATCGCGACCGCTCGCCAGGTGGTAGCGGACTCGGGCAGCCTCGGCGTGGTGATCGGCGGGTCGGGCAACGGCGAGCAGATCTCCGCCAACAAGGTCCCGGGCTGCCGGGCCGCGCTGGCATGGAGCACCGAGACGGCTGGGCTGGCTCGGCAGCACAACGACGCCCAGGTGGTGGGGATCGGCGCTCGGATGCATAGCGCGGCCGAGGCTGCAGAGATCGTCGAGGCGTTTCTCACCACGCCGTTCTCCGGTGGAGAGCGGCACTGCCGCCGGATCAGCCAGATCTCGAACTTCGAGTCCACCGGGGAGCCACCCCCACTCTCCGCAGGCTGAGCCCCAACGATGCCGGAGGGACATACGACACACCGGCTGGCCCAGCGCCACCAACGGTATTACGGCGGGTCGCCAGTGGCATTATCCAGTCCGCAGGGTCGATTCACTGCAGCCGCCGCTGTCCTGGACGGACTGGTGCTACAACGCGCCGAAGCGTATGGCAAGCACCTTTTTCATCTCTACCAGCCCGATCTCGTGGTGCACGTTCACCTCGGCCTCTATGGCATTTTCACCGAGACGATGTTACCGGTGCAGCCGCCCCGGGGGCAGGTTCGCATGCGTCTTATCGGCTCCACGCACTGGACGGATCTGCGCGGGCCGACGGCCTGCGAATTACTTACCGGCCACGAGGCAGATTCGGTGCGTGCCCGGCTCGGGCCGGATCCGCTTCGTCGGGACGCCGACCCGGACCTTGCGTGGGCACGAATCTCGCGGTCCCGGGCGCCCCTGGCCACATTGCTGATGGACCAATCGGTGCTTGCCGGGGTCAAGGTAGGATAAGTGACCCCAAGGCGAGGGGAACCACTGTGGCGCTCATCCTGGACATCTACGCGCGTGTGTCGCGGCTTGGTGATGATCGGCAACGCTCGACCGGGGGTCAGGTCGAGGACTGCGAGGCCAGGATCGTCGAGCGTGGGGCGCAGGTCGGCGAGGTACACATCGACAGTGGGCGCTCGGCGTGGAACCCGCGCGTGAAGCGTCCCGACTGGGAGAGGCTGATGTCTCGGCTGGAAGCCGGTGTGACGGGTGGTGTGGTCGTGTTCGACATGGCGCGTTTCTCTCGTCGGCCTATCGAGGGTGAGCGCTTGATCCTCGCTGCTGAGCGGGGCCTGGTGGTGCTCGACAGTGAGGGCGAGTACGACTTGACGACGGCCAACGGCCGCAAGACATTCCGAGATCAACTCAATGCCGCCGCGTATGAATCCGATCGGCTGTCGACTCGAGTCAAGCGGGGTAAGCGCGTCAAGGCGACGCGAGGGGAGCCTAACCACTCGTGGCGACCGTTCGGATTCGAGCAAGATGGCGTCACGGTACGAGAGTCAGAGGCTGTCGTGCTTCGGGAGATGGTCGCGCGGGTGCTAGCTGGGGAGAACCAAGATCACATCGTTGTCGATCTCAACCAGAGAAGGGTGACAACGTCCACCGGTGGCCAGTGGTCGCGTGAGTCACTCAAACAACTTGTGTTGAGGGCGCGCTACGTCGGGCAGGTCGTCCACAACGGCGTGGTGGTGGGCCATTTGCCCGGCGAGCCGATTCTCGACAGCGAGACGTGGGATCGGCTGAATACGTTGTTCGCCTCGCGTCGCCGTGGCCGTCCGCTTTCTGACGTCTACCTGTGCTCGGGCCTCGTGTACTGCGCGCACTGTGGACATCGGCTTACGGGACGGCCGCGCACGTCGCACAGTCCGTACCCAGACGGTGAGGTTCGTCGGCAGTATTGGTGCCAACCGCGCGCGGTCCGTGGCGGATGCGGTCGTATCACTGTTGATCAACGCGAGCTAGACCGGCACGTCGGGGCGCTGGTGGTGAGGATTCTGGCTGACCCTCGTCATGCCAAAGCTGTCGAGGCTGCCGCCAAGGCCACGGAGGGCAAGAGGCGTCCGCTGCGCGCCGAGTTGACTGAGTGCGAGCACCTTGCCGAGGAGCTGTCCGGGCGGCTCGGTCGGCGGGAGATCACACTTAAGCGTTATGACGTCGCCATGGCGCCGTTGGACAAACGCATCGCCGAGCTTCGCGCCGAGTTGGATGGGCTGGACAGCGTGTCGACAGCAGGCACGGACGCTACCGTTGAGGCCGCGTCACGTGAGGAATGGACGGCGCGATGGAATGCTGCCACGGTGGCCGAGCGGCGCAATCTTATCCGGCAAGCGTTGACGAATCGGCGGATTGTGATCGCTCCCGCCGTCCGGTCGGCCGGTCGTCCGAAGTTCGACCCGAAGCGCATCGTCATCGAGGAAGAACGCCACGCGCAATAGCCGTGCGAGGGTTGCCGGTCGCCACGTTCTCGGCCTCGTCCCGGGCCAGCTCTAGCATAGAGATAACCTGATCGACCTGCTCTGGCTCCATGATCGCTTCCCAGGTAAACGGTGGTGAGATTGACAGCCACACTTTGCCTTGCACCACTGTCACGACTACAGTCGCAGCAACTCCTTGCATGCCCTTGACAGGAACCCTGCGGGGCATGTCCATGTTGGGCCACGTAGTCCGCCCATGAGGCATATGTTCCACATTTTCGCGCTTCTCTATGTTCATGCACTTCTCGCTCGCATCCACCGTTGCCCAAGCGTCCGTAGGCAAACATTCAGCCCTGATGAT
>QHBZ01000253.1 GCA_003244055.1 Pseudonocardiales bacterium
ACGTATGCGGCCAGTGCCTCCTCCCGTCCTTCGCTCACCGGCCAGTCGCTGCGCAGACGCCTCACACCGATCAGCAAGCGCAGGAAGGACCGCCGCAGGAACGGCAGCAGCTTGCCGCCGAGTTCGTTGACGGCGGCTGCCGCTCCCAGCGACGCGCACAGCCACAGTGCCCAACGCGGGCCACGTCGTGCGGTGATTCCCATGGGCGCTTCCTTTCGTTGGTCCCCCGCCATTGTGGTGCGGGGTCGATTCCTACCAGCCGCTCCCCGCTCGTGGTAGGGCTGTAGGCGGTCCCGTTGATCTCGATAGCGACGATCGGGCCGGTGTAGCCCAGGCTGACCTCGATGCGTTGGCCGACGACCTAGGCGTCGCCCACGGCTGGAATGCAGTGCGGTGCGCTCCTAGACTTCAACCATGACTGAGATCGCTAGGCCCTTCTGGCGGGGCATCAACCACCTCGCCCTGATCACCAACGACATGGACGCCACCACCCGGTTCTGGCACGGCGTGCTCGGGGCGCGGCTCGTCGCACACCTGGGCAATGAATCCTTCCGACACTACTTCTTCGAGTTCGGTGACGAGCAGACCGTGGCGTTCTTCGAATACCGCGGCGTTGCCGTGGAACGGTTCCAGGTACCGGCCGGGGTGCCGGACCGGCGCAAGACGCAGTTCGACCACCTGTCGTTCAACCTTCCTGATGAGCACGCCTTGGAAGAGCTGCGGGCCCGGCTGAAATCGCATGGCTGCGAAGTCACCGACGTCGTCGACCACGGCTTCGTGCGGTCGATCTACTTCAACGATCCCAACGGGATCGCGCTGGAGGCCTCGTGGTGGGTTGTCGACCCGACCGGACGGATCGCCGACTACGGCGACCCGACGCTGTTCTCCGACCCCGACCCGGTCCCGGCGGTGCGGGAGCTGGCTCGCGATGGGATGCTCACTTCGGTGCCGCAGACGACGCTTTCCTCCGACGAAATCGTCGACCCCGCCTAGGCTAGAGCGCGTCCCGCAGATCTTTGAGTCAGCGGCCAACCCTACTGTCGCCGAGTTCGACACCATGGTCGTCCGCAGCGAGCGGGGCAGCCTTCACGTCGAACTCGGCGACAACAGGGCACCGAAGCAGACGCCTGGTTTCGGCGGGACTGGCCGGGTAACGGTCGTATTCGGCGCAGAGATCGGCTAGCCGGGCCACCAGCTCTGCGTTGGACTGGGCCAGCCGTCCCTTCTCGTAGTAGATGTTGTCCTCCAAACCGGTGCGGACGTGCCCGCCACGGCGCAGTGCCCACCGGTTGGCCTCCAACTGGAACCGGCCGATCGCTGCGCAGGTCCACGTCGCGCCCGGGATCAGCTCGTGCAGCTCCGACAGGAAGAAGTCGAGAATCGACTCCCTGGGCGGCAAGGTGTTCTTGATCCCCATCACGAGCTGGACGTGCAGCGGCGAAGCGAGCAGCCCTCGCTTGAGTAGGTCGACGCAGCTGTAGAGCATCGCGAAGTCGAAGATCTCGATCTCCGGCTTGATGTCGAGGTCCAGCATCCGCGCGGCCTGCTGCTCGACAAGCTGCGGCGGGTTCTCATACACCGACGTTGCGAAGTTGACCGAGCCGGTGGACAGCGAGGCCATCTCCGGCCGCAGCTCCAGGCAGGAGAACCGCTCCTCTGGGCTGCGACCGCGGCCTCCGGTGGACAACTGCACGATCACGTCCGGTCGCTCGTGCTTGATCCCGTCATGAACGGCCCGGTACCGGTCCACATCCGAGCTCGGCCGCTGTTGGTCGTCACGTACGTGCACATGCACGATCGTCGCCCCGGCGTCGATGGCCTCCACCGCGGAAGCCACCTGCTCCTCGGGTGTCACGGGCACGGCTGGGTTGTCCGCCTTCGTCGGAATGGACCCTGTAATAGCGACAGTAATGACCGCAGGCGTCGCCATCGCGCCTCCTCACCCATTGCATCTAGCATTGCGCAGCGCATCTAGCATTGCGCAGCGGTGATCCCAGGGGCCACAGTGGCAGCACCTTCTCGCGGCAGGAAGAGGTTGTACTCAGTGGACTTCGTGTATGACGTGCCCGCCTCGAGAGTTGTTTTCGGCACTGGTCGGATACGGCAGGTGCCCGAGGAGGTCGAGCGGCTCGGGGCCGAGCGGGTGCTACTCATCGCTGGCGGCCGGCAGAAGAAGTACGCCGACGAGCTGGCGGTCGCGCTCGGGTCTCGCTTGGTTGATCGCATCGGTGAGGTCGTCATGCACGTCCCGGCGGCCCTGGCCACCGCCGCAGCCGAGCGGGCCGAGCAATCCGGCGCGGATCTGCTGGTCTGCCTGGGCGGGGGTTCGGCGATCGGGCTGGCGAAGGCCGTAGCGCTGCGGACCGGGCTGCCCATCCTCGCGATCCCCACCACCTACGCCGGCAGCGAGATGACGCCGATCTGGGGACTGACTGACGGCGGTCGCAAGACGACCGGCCGCGACCGCACCGTGTTGCCCGCGACAGTGGTCTACGACCCTGCACTCACCACGTCGCTACCGGCTGACATCTCCGCTGCGAGCGGGATGAACGCGCTAGCTCACCTCGTCGAGGGCCTCTACGCTCCCGATGCCTCACCGGTCACCGCTGTTCTCGCCGAGGAAGGGATCCGCGTCCTGGCCGACGCGTTGCCGCGGCTGGTCGTCGCACCTGATGATCTCGACGCCCGGGCCGACGCCCTCTACGGCGCGTGGTTGGCCGGCTGGGTGGTGGGAACTGCCGCAATGGGCCTGCACCACAAGATCTGCCATGTGCTCGGCGGGGCCTACGACCTGCCGCATGCGGGCACCCATTCCGCGGTGCTGCCCTTCGTCACCGCATACAACGCTCCTGCGGCGCCGGCGGCGATGGTCCGCGCAGCCCGTGCGCTCGGCGCGCAGGATCCGGCCCGTGCGCTGTGGGAACTGGCGGGGCGGATCGGGGCGCCGACATCGCTCGCGCAGGTCGGCATGGATCCCGGCCGAATTCCGGAGGCCGCCCGACTGGTCGTCGAGGCTCTCCCAACCAATCCCCGCCCGGTCGACGAAGCTGCCGTGCATGAGCTGCTCCGCGCTGCACACGCCGGCGTGCTCCCCGGTACTTCGGGATGGTGAGGTTGCGCGGCGGGTGTTTACGATCGCGGCCCTCTGCTGCAACCCACTGCCGAGGGAAAGTGCGCAATGGCGGCGCAGAATGCCACGATGGCTGCGTACGCCGTGAGCGGGTTATTTGCGGGGTCCGCACGCCGCACGCGCCATGTGCTGCTTTGGGTAGTTCACGGGGCAACCGTCATCGGCATCGGCTACGGGCTCCCGGCGAGCGGACAATACATCAGTCGCGCTTGGCGGGCCGTATCTGCAGGGGGTTTCCGGTGATGATCCTCGATCTGATCGGAGCAACCGATAGGACTGCGCCTCCCTAGTTTCGGTATCCTAAGACCGAAACTGTGGGGTGCTGTGGGTTCTGGCCCGCCGCCACATCGAAGTGCGGGAACTCCGACCGGCTCGTAATACTGTCATGAGCCGTCTCATGACAGTATTACGAGCCGTCTCATGAGCCGTCTCATGCACCCGGCGTGGTGGCGTGGGCAACCCTTTGGCGTGGCCACGCTAACACCGTTCTTGCATCAGTACGAGACGCTCCTAATGCAATTGCACGTCGGTGAATTCGTTCTTGCACCGGCATGCGAGGTCTGGGACGGTAGTCGAAGCGATGTGCCGATGAACCACCCAGAGCGGGGAGGTTGCGTCGTGGGTTTCCGTGCATTAGCGCGGCTGAGACTGCACTCGGTCAGACGCGCGATTTTTACCCGGGCAGGTCACCCGGTGCTCGCTCCATGAGGCCACCCGCAGTGTCCGTTCCGTGCTCCGACAGTGAGGTGTGCTTACCCTCGGAGGTGCAGCGGCTGTTGCTCGACGTGGTGGCCGACGGGTTCGCCCTGTACTGCTGCGGCCCCAGCGCCGCGCCGTTCGCTCTGGTCGCGTCTTATCAGTGGGACAGTTATGTCGATCTCGTCGCCATCAGGCGCGTCGACCGGGTCATCACGGCCAGGGTCCCTGTACCCCCAGCCGGGCGGGTCGACGTGTTCGCCCCCGAAGCCGTGGTGTGGGCGTACGAAGGGCCGCCGCAGTGGGCGCTGCGAGCACTACTCGACCTGGTGCATCCCCAACACCCGCACGCTCCGGCCAGCGCCTACCCGGCGCCACCCTCCCTGCGCATCCCCCGCGCTGAGCAACGCCCGATGACGATCCAGCTTCCACCACCAGGCCGGGCTGGGATTCGAGCCGCCCGCCTGGCCGCCGCGATGACAGCGGGAGGTAGCGATCCGATCATCGCTAACGCGCGGCCCGTGGGGAAACCGTGATCTCGCCAATGAATACGAGAAGTGCGTGAGGTGACCCGATGCCGTTGACTCCCGCCGACGTTCGCAACGTCGCGTTCAGTAAGCCACCGATCGGCAAGCGGGGGTACAACGAAGACGAGGTGGACACCTTCCTCGACCTGGTCGGAGCCGACCTGGCCCGGTTGATCGAGGAGAACACAGATCTCCGCAAACGGGTTGAGCAGCTCAATCAACAGCGGCGCGCTGCGCCGTCGGACGATAGCGGGCGTAACGTTCGCCCGCTGGTGCCGCCGCGACCCGTGATTGCCTCGGTGCCACCGCCGAGGGTGAGACAGACCCCACCCGATGGTGATCACCAAGCCCAAGCCGCCAAGGTTCTGGGGATGGCCCAACAGATAGCTGACCAGGTGACCGGCGATGCGAGGGTCGAAGCGGCCAGGATGTTGAGCCGAGCCCGCACCACCTGCGAACAGCTGCTCTCCGATGCGAGGGCGAAGGCCGATGGCATGGTCAACGAGGCCAGGACCCGGGCGGAGACCACGCTTGATGATGCCCGCATCAGAGCTGAGGTTGTGGACCGGCAGTCCCGGGAGAAGGCTGCGTCGCTAGAGCGCGATGCGGCCCGCAAACACACCGAGATCCTCGGTTCGATCAGCGACGAGAAGAACATCCTGGAGACGAAGGTCGACGAACTGCGCACGTTGGAGGGTGAGTACCGCACCCGTTTGAAGATCTACCTGGAGTCGCAGCTCCGGGAGCTGGTCGGGCGCGGATCCGCCGCACCAGCAGCAGCAGACCCTACGCGCAACCAGCAGGACTTCGTCGCCTCCGGAGTCGGTGCGCGTGCCGGACCCGGAAGTCACCGGGTTCCCGATCCTGATCCCAAAATAGGCACGGCTGTGGAGGAGGGTGCAGGTGCGGCGAGATTTTCAGCGCCGAACGGGTCGCCCGACAGGGGAATCACCGACGAACCGGGCACAAGTGACATCCGGTGGAAACCCGCCGTTGAGACTGGTGGTGGTGGGGTCCGGGAGGTAACCGAGTCGTGGGCGTCGGTACACCGTTCAGTTTCCTGAAACGAGGAGTACCACCCCGGGCGGAGCGCTACGCCGGACGGGTAGCCGCACGCCTGGCAGCGGCGGAGTGCGTGACCATGTGCTCGACGGTAATCGGGCGTCATCTGATCCAAGACAGGTTCCAATAGTCACTCTCCGCTCGCTATAGCTACCTTTTCGTTCCACTAGTGCGTTTCGGGGATGCACACCTTCAACGGCCCTTTTTCGGGGTACTGTCCTTGGCTTGTAGCGCCGACCGATCAACTACGTCCGCCCCGACCCGCGTGTCATCTCGACGGCGCACCATCATGGGGGTGGTGGCGGTTGGCGGTGTGTGAGATCGACGAGGCCGGCCAGGCCGGGGTCGGCATCGAGGCGAGAGACCCCGAGTGCTGGGTGGCATTCTGGCCGATGGTGACATCAGCGGCGGGGTGCTCATCTCGCGGGGAGTCATGCCACAGGTAACACAGCCGGGGCAGCATGCCGGCAGCGGCGTCGGTGACGAACCGGTCAGAAGGCACGAGGTTGGCTGAGCCGTTGAGCTGGGTGTAGAAGCCGACCGGGTAGTCGCGGCTGGCGGTGTAGCAGCGCCAGCTCATGCCGTGGTCGCTCGCGAGGCCCGGTACCGAGGGCATGTCCCACTTCGGCGCCGGCTGGGAGCGCGGAGGGTTGCGCAGAGTCGGGGTCTGCCCACCGACCAGCAGCAGGTGGTTGGGGGTGGAATTGGTGCCAAACCCCGAGCAGTGATTCTCCAGCAGCGCGCCGGTCAGTGCGAGATAGGCGTAATAGGGCAGCACCGTGTCGGTGTCGAACTGAGTATGGGTGGCCGTATGCTGCCCGCTCAACCACCGGTAATAGGCATGCCGATCATGCGGTTGATCACTTGCCGGAGGATTGGGCTGGATCGGCCAATCGGTAGCCACGTTGACCCCGTACGGTGCCAGCCCGCGAAGGTAGTTGTCGGTCGTATGGTTCTCCTGCACCATCACCACAACCCGGGTTACGCCTGTCGCTGCCATGCCCGCCATTATGCCCACTGCAGGTGAACAACAGATGACGTACGAGCTCGGCGCCCCCAACCGGGCCCGGTGGGACGCCGCGCCGGGTCGCATCAGTGCGCGACAAATATATGATCGCGACCCGCAGTGTTCATGCAATGTGCGGCTTGGAGTTTGTTCCGATCCCGATCGCACTGAGGTTTGATTGTATCGCGCTGCCCGGCACCCGACCCCGACTCGCCCCGATCCGATCCGATCCGATCCGATCCGATCCGTACAGCCTAGAGGGTGGTAATTGTGAATGCTGGATTCGAGGAACTTGTTGAGCAGCTCGTGACCGAGCAGCCCTGCCCCGCCTGCGGGGTCCCTGCCGGCCAGCCCTGTGTACCCGGCCGCGACCGGGTACACAGGGCCCGGCGCGCCGCCGCAGCTGCTGCCCTTCCGGATGCAGACTCCTGCCCGTGCGGCATCACTGTGCACGGTGGCTGGGGTTGCGGCTGCTGACCTCACCCGGAGCGGGCATCCCGATAGCCCGCGTCCGGAGACCATGCTCGATCGCTAAGATCACCGCGGAGTGGGAGTGATTCCGACGTGATGCGCGCAGTTGGGACACCCCCGGGCCGTGGGTGAACACCGAGCGGCGTCAGATCCGGCCCGCGACGGCATTCCCGGTCTGCGCTCGGTCTTGTAACCTGCACCGTGCCTTGGTTGAGTGAGACGGCGACCTCGGTGGCGTGAACTTCGTAGGCGTGGCGCTTATCGCCGGTGGTGGTTTCCCATTCGCGTTGTCGTAGCACGCCGGTGACCAGCACGCGGGTGCCTTTGCTGAGGGATTCGGCGACGTTGTCAGCGGCGTGGCGCCCGATGTAACAGGGCAAGAAGGTTTGTCCCGATGTCCACCCAGTGGCCGGTAGCCGGGTCGAAGCGGTGTTCATGGGCCGCTACGGTGAAGCTGGCGACCGCGCCGGTGGCCGTGAGGCGTAGTTCAGGGTCGGTGACAGGTCGCCCGTGAGGGTAATCTCGGCTGGTCCGGCCGCCGGATCGATGGTGCCCATCGGCTTCCCTCCGGAGCCGTGTCGAGCACGCGCAGCAGACAAGGTGGCATGGCGATCACTTGGGCCTCGCCGTGGAAGCGCACATACACCAGGTCAGGGCCCCTGCCGACGATCTCGCCTTGCTGGTGCAACCGGGAGAACAGCGCGCTTGGCTCGGGGTGCTCGTCGACCTGCTCAATCTGGCAGAACAGGGAGACGTGGGTGCCCTCGGCGTCGCTCCACCGGTCTGGAGTCGGTCGTGGTGGGTCAGCGGGCATGGTTCGCCTCCGATGCTGTGGGGGTCTTGGGACCGGCTGGCCGCCGGGAGCCGAGCGTCGGGGGCCGCTCACTCGACCGACAGCCAGCCGGGGTTCAGGGGTTCCAGTCGCACATCACGGTGCGCAGCACGCTCAGCGCGTCCCCGGTCAGGCGCTGGGTCACCAGCGGCCCACCGGGAATGATCAGGGACGATGTGCGGGCGCGGGTGGCGGTGCAGGCCTGGCTGAACCCGGCGAGGTAGATGGTGTCGCGCCAGTGGAGGGTTTCCCGCACGCCCCACAGCGGTCCGTCCGGTCCGGGTGCGACCCGCTGGAAGTGGAACCCGCCGCGTTTGGCGGCATCGAGCAGTCGCTTCGCGGCGGCCAGATCCGGGCCCTGCGCGGTCATCGTCGACGCCACATCGCGCATGTCTGGCAGCGCCGTCGCACCGGTGCGGCCAGACTCGCTGACAACACCCGGGCACCGCAGATCGCCCGATAGCGACCACCCGCACGGCGACCCTGCGCCATCGATTCATCCGTCACGTGATGCGTGAGATTGGTCTGGCCGTCCGTCATCTCGATCGTCATCAGCGTAGGCGATGTGATCGTCACAGGTGCAGTCCGGCGCCGCGAACCCAGCGCCGTGACACGGCGATGCCTGCCAGCCATGGCACCTCCTGGCCTCGTGGTGGGGTAGTCGCCAGCCGTCCCGGCGCATGAGTGGTGAGTCGTTCGGTATGTTCATGGTAGGGCTACCATGAACATACCGAACGCCACCTGCGACGTCAAACCAACACAAGGCCGCCGGTTGAACCAGTGCAACACTCTGAAGATGCCGCAGTAGAGACAGCCGGTGGTCTACGGTGTGGTTACCTCGACCGCACCCCCAGTCGCGATGGAGCGAGAAACCGAAGAATGCCCCGACCGCCCGCGAAGGCGCAGAGCTTGGCACATAAGCTCGGCACGAAGATCACTGAAGGTGCCTACCCGCCCGGTGTCTGGATGCCTTCAGAGCGCGAACTCGCCGAAGAGCACCAGGTGGATCGATCGACCGTTCGACGGGCGCTACGGATCCTGGCCGAGCGCCACCTGGTCATTCTTGCGACGGCGACCGGGGCGCAAGTGCCCGTAGCAGGATTGTCCATGCGCAGGACCGCTGATGATGTGACGCGTCAGGTTGGAACCTGGCGCGGGTTCCATGTCTCGGCAACGAAGGCAGGTCACGAGCCGTTCACCGAGACGACCGTAAGCGAGGTCGAGGCTGATGTGGAGGTAGGTCGAGGCCTTGGCGTGCCGACCGGAACACCAGTCCTGCGACGAGCACGCCGGCAAGGCATTGTCGGCGCACCACCGGTGCAGCTGTCAACGAGCTACCTCAGACTCGACCTGGTCGACAAGATCCCCTTGCTTCGAGAGGTCAACACCGGACCGGGCGGCATGTACTCCCGTATGGAAGAACTCGGTCACCGTGTCCACTTCGAAGAGTCCGTCACATGTCGGCTTCCCAACAACGAAGAGAAAGAGAAGCTGGTGATAGACATGAATCAGCCCGTGCTCGTGCTCTGGCGACGGGCTTATGACCAGAACAACCGAATCCTTGACCTCACCCATCGCATCGTGGTCGGCAATCGACACGAGTTGGTCTACCGGTATGACTCCACAACCTGAAACGGGCCCAAGCGACGCGACGATCCAGCGGATCTCGTCCCGGATCGTGTACCAAAATCCGTGGATGCAGCTCCGTGAGGATGAGATCCGACGCCCCGACGGATCTCAGGGAATATACTCCTATGTCGAGAAACCGGACTTCGCGCTCATCATCCCGGTCGACCGGGACGGATTTCATCTCGTCGAACAATATCGCTATCCGGTTTCCCATCGTTCGTGGGAATTTCCCCAGGGCACCCTGCCCAATAGGGAGGATGGAGATCCAGCGGAACTCGCGCGGAGGGAACTCGCCGAAGAAACCGGACTTCGCGCAGGACGCCTCTACCGGCTTGGTCTCCTTTACCCAGCCAAAGGCATGAGCAGCCAAGCCTTCACCGTATTCGTTGCTCAACAACTTGAAGTTGGCCAGAACTCGCGAGAACACGAAGAGCAGGACATGCGCCAGCGCCAGTTTTCCCAAGTCGATTTAGAAGACATGATCCGAGGCGGGATCGTCACCGACGATTCCACGATTGCGGCCTACATGCTCTACCTGCTAGCTGACCCGAAACGTACCTTGGAGTGACTGGCCATACGCTCGGCGGTGTTTGTTGATAGGCGCGCCGCGCATGAGTTGCGCAGGCCAAGGGTACCTCTAACAAGGTGTCACCGATGTGGAACAGCTCTGCTGTTGAGCTCGGGAGGACCAGAGCTGGGACAGCTCCCAGTCAGGGCCAGCGATCGGCGGCTCAACGGGAAGCGGGAACGCTGAACTCCAGGATCGCCCCGGGGTCGGCGAGTTGCTCAACGGGGGATCCCGACTCGGACGCCACCAGACCATTGGTGTCGGTGAGGATGTAGACCTTCCGGTGGTCCGGGCTCAGCGCCAGCGCCCGGTAGCGGTTGGCGGTCTTGAAGTACTGGGTGATGTCACCCTGAATTGAGCCGCCGTCCTGGGTGAGTCGCAAGCGGTAGACAGCGCCGTTCTTCAGGCTGGTCACCAGCAATGAGTTACTCCAGCCGCCGAAAACCCCGTCGCCGGCCGGCACATAAACCATGCTCGATGGCGCGATCGACGGCCAGCAGACGTACGATTGATCGCCACAGGTCGGATCCTGGAAATTGTACCCTCGGGATACGGTGTAGAGCGTCTTCAGGGGATCCATATAGTCGGGACTATTCCAGGATGTTTCTGCCTGCCGGGGGACCGACGGTGGCGTCGTGAAGTCGTCGTAGTGCAGGCTGGCGCACGGCACGGTCGACGCGGACCAGTTCTCGTAGGCATAGGCCTGGTCGTCCTTGAAACCGGATACGTAAGGCCAGCCGTAGTTCTTTCCCGGCTCGTTCAGGTTGATCTCATCATCGGACTTGGGGCCATGCTCGGTCGAGAAGAGCCGGCCTCCCGGTCCGAACGCCAGACCTTCGGGGTTCCGGTGTCCATAGGTGAAGACGTGGCTGCGTACTCCCTTGATCACCGGGTTGTCCGCGGGGATACCGCCGTCGAGATCGAGTCTGAGTATCTTGCCTTGATACGTCTCCCAGTCTCGAATCTGGACATCCTGCGCGGTGGGCAGATCTTGCGAACGGATCGGATTGCAGGTGCGGCTGAACTGGTTGCTTCCCTGATCCCCGATCGAGTAGTAGAGCTTCTGGTCAGGGCCGACCAGCAGCCGTCCCGCGTCGTGGTCAGTGCTCGCCGGCAAGCCTGCGATCAGGTCAACCGGCCGGTTCAACGTCCGGGTCGCCGGATCGTAGGTGAAGCGCACTATCTTGGCGCGACGGTCAACCGCCGGCCCAGAGTCGGCATCGTAGGTGTAGGCGATAAAGACGTCATTGTTACCCTTGAGGAAATTCGGCTGGAACGCCATGCCGAGCAGGCCGTCCTGGCTCTGCGTGGAATACACATCGGCGATAGTGGTCACGGTGCTCTTCGAGCCGTCAGCCGGGTTCACCCGGGTAACTCGCTTGCCCGCCTTCTCGGTAACCCAGAGAAAGCCGTCGGGTCCCCAGACGATCTCCCAAGGATCCGCCAGACCGGTAGCCAGGACCCGAGAGGCGAACGGCGCACTCGAACGCCCCGCGTTCGATGGTTGCTCGTGGGAAGCAGTGCATCCGTTCGCCGCGAGCGCGAGCAGGGTGGCCAGGACCAGAAGTCGCTTCATCTGTCGCTTTCCGTGCTCAGATCTGTGGGGAGGGTGGGCTCTGGGGGCCACCATGGTGCCCCGCCCCCGGCGCCAACCCGCGGGCGGGGCGGTGGCCCGCCGCGCCGGCTGATGCAGGGTGACCTTCGATCACACCGACTGAATTCGGGTCGCCACAAGCGGGACCCGGGACCGGGTTCTATGGGGCCGGGGTGGCGGTGGTCGACGGGCTGAACAGCGACTCGACGTCGGCGTCGGTTTCCTGGTCGACCAGCAGGAGCACCTCGTCGCCGGCTCGCAGGGCGGTGGTGCCCCGGACCGCTACCAGGGCGCCACCGCGGTTGATCATGCTGATCCAGGTGTCTTCGCCGAGGTCGAGGTCGGCGATAGCGCTGCCGTCGGCCGGGGACCCGGGCGCAACGACGTGGCGCCGCAGGCCGGCGGGCTCGTGGCGAAACCGCATACCCAGCGCCCAGGGTTCAGGTTCCACGACCCGCATGGGGACCCCGGCGTAGTGGGCCACGGTGGGCACCAAGCCACCCTGGATGATCACGGAGAATGCCACCACGACGACCACAACCTGGTATAGCCGTTCGGCATCGGGCACCCCGGCGGACAGGATGTAGGTACCCAGCAGGATCGGCACGGCGCCTTTGAGTCCCGACCACATGACGAACAGCCGCTCGCCCCGGCTGAGCCGGATCGGCAACAGCAGCAGCCCGACCAGGACTGGCCGCACGAGCAGGGCCAGCAACGCGGCCAATCCCAGCCCGATCAACCACGCGTTGCTGTGCGCCAGGTCGGTCAGCGAGACGGTCAGGCCGAGGATCGTGAACGCGATGATCTCGGCGAGGCTGGCCAGCGAGGAGTGGAATCGCTCGATGTCGGCTTTGTACGGGGCGCGGATGTCTCCGACGACGATGCCGGCGACGAACACCGCCAGAAACCCCGAACCGTGGACGACGGTCGCCAGCCCATAGATCGCACCGGCGGCCAGCAGCGTGCGCAGCGGGTACAACGCGCCACTGGGCAGCGGCAGCTTGCACATGGCGACCGACAGTGCGTAACCGCCGATGAGCCCGACCGCACCGCCGACGACCATTTCCAGGGCGAACTCGCCCGCCCCCGCACCGAGGGCCGGCAAGCCCCCCGTGGTGCCAGCGGTCAGCAGTGCTGCCATCGCGGCGATACCGACCGGGTCATTGACCCCGGACTCACCTTCCAGGACGGTCCCGGACCGGCCGGCGACCTCCCGGCGGCCCAGCACGGAGAAGACCACCGCGGGGTCGGTCGGGGCGAGGGCTACGCCCAACAACAACGACGCCAGCAAGTTGAACCCGAACACCAGGTGCGCCAACACGGCCACGCCCAGCGTGGTGACCAGCGTGCCGATCACGCCGACCCACAGCACCGCACCGGCGGCGGAGCGGAACCGCCGCCGGCCGATGTGCATGCCACCGTCGAACAGCAACAGGATCAACATGACGGTGACCACCCGCTGGACCGTGAGCACCGGTACCCGGCCCAGCGCTGGGATCAGATCTGAGGCGACCGCCGCCGCGATCAGGAAGATCGCCGGTGCCGGAATACGGATCCGTTCACTGACCCGGTTGGACAGCACCGCCAACAAGCCCGCCATGCTGACCACCGCGAGCGCCAGCCCGAAGCCGGCCACGTCACTCACTGCAGGCTCACCACGTCACTGGCAGCTCGGTCAGGCCGCCGAAGATCAGGTTGGTCTTCGTCCGCAGCTCCTCAACCGGAACCGCCAGTCGCAGCGTCGGGAACCGCGCCGGCAGCATTTCGAACAGTGCCTGCAGCTCGATGCGAGCCAGCGGCGCACCGGGGCAGAAGTGCGCTCCGTGACCGAAGGTCAGGTGTGGGTTGTCCGTGCGGGCGATGTCGAACTGCTCCGGGTCGGCGAATACTTCAGGGTCACAGTTGGCGGCCCTGGGGTTGAGCAGGACCAGCTCGCCGGCGGCGATCGTGACCCCGCTGACGTCGATGTCGGCGTGAGCATACCGGGTCAGCCCTACCGGTACCGCCGCGGAAGCGCCCGGAAGCGCCGTGGGGAAGCGCAGGATCTCCTCCACCGCCCGCCCCACCAGCCCAGAATCGGCGGCCAGCGCCGAGCGTTGGCCGGGATCGGCACACAGCCGCAGTACCCCCCGGTCGATGACGTTCACCGTCGTGATGTGGCCGGCGAACAGCAGCCCGGCGGCTGTACCGGCGATCCCGCGGCGGGAAACGTCTCGGTCTTCTGTGCCAGGATCAAGTCCGAGATCACGTCCAGGCCGGGCTGCGCGCGCTTGCGCTCGACCAGCGCGGTCATGTAAGTGAACAGTCCCTGCATCCCGGCCTTCGACGTGGCCTGGTCGGTCATGTCGGCCAGCTGCTCGGAGTAGGCGCAGAATTCCTCCCGGTCCTCGTATGGCACGCCGAGCAGCTCGCAGATCACCAGCACCGGCAGCGGGAACGAAACCCGCTCGTGGAAATCCACCGGCGGTGCCTGCTTGGCCAGCTCATCGAGCAACCCCGAGGCCAGCTCGGTCACCCGGGGGCGCAGCGCCTCCATCCGGCGCGCCGAAAACGATCGACTCAACACCCGCCGGAACCGGGCGTGCTCAGCCCGCTCGTTCTCCGGGTCGGTCCCGCTCGGCTGGCCGAGGAAGGCGGACTCGGAGTACCGGGCGGCCTGCTCCGGCTGCGGGTGCGAACGTCCCAACCGCGGGTCGGTCAGCAGCTCCTTGATCTCCCGGTAGCCGTCGACCTGCCAAGCCGGATCACCGATTCGCGTCCGTACCCGCCGTACCGGCCCCGTCAACTGTTCCGCTGCCCCATCGGCCGTCATGGAAAGCTCCTCACCAGTGATGTCCCGGTCGGCCCAGCACCAGTGTGCCAGCGGCGGATCCGATGCGACCTCCAACCAGATCCGCGTTCGCGGTACTGCTTCATCTGGTCGCGGTACTGCTTCATCTGAATGATTCGACGCCCCGTGCCTGGACAGACGAACACTAGCTATGTTGACTTAGGTCCTATGGCGGGTTTGCGGATGACAGTGGGTGTCCTGGCAGTGTTGGGAGCACTGCTCGAGCGCCCGGACACCGAGCTGTACGGATTGGAGATCGTGCGGGCCAGCGGACTCGAGCCGGGCACGATCTACCCGATCCTGCAGCGGCTCCGCGGTGCCGGTTGGGTCAGTGACCGGTGGGAGGACCCCGAGCCTGCGCATAACGAGGGTCGCCCCCCGCGGCGCTACTACCGGCTGACCGTGGAGGGCCGCGCCCGCGCCGTCCACGCCCTGCAACGCGGTCGTGACCGCAGTGGTCTGAGTCGGCTGCTGGAGCCGCCTCGCTTCCCAGCCACACCCACCAACGAGGTAGGCCCGGGATGAGCGCCCAGGGACCAAGCTCCCTGCGCTGGGTAGGCAACCTGCTACCTGGCGAGGAGGGCACGGCCTGGTGGGCTGAAGTGATCTCCTGTCTTGCCGAGACCACAGACCCAGGCCAACGACGTGACTACGTGCGCAGCTATCGCCGGTCGGTGCCGAAGCTGGTCTGGAACAGTTGGACCTCTCCGGTTCGTTACGTGGCGCCCGCGCCGGTGGGCGTCGTGTACAGCAGTGTCGAGCGGAGGGGGATGGACCTGGCTTTTACTCCGGAAGACAAGTTCGGGATCAAGGTTCAGAGCAAGCCGGGACCCAGGACGATCGACCAGAAGTACTCCGTGCTCCTCGGCCTTATCGTGCTTGTCCTCGGGATCCTCGGGTTCATCCTGACGGGCTTCGCCAACTACACCGAGATGACGGACCATGCGATTCTCGGGCTCTTCCAGACGAACGGCTTCCACAACACCATTTACCTCATCCTTTGGGTGTTTTGGCTGTTGGGGGCGTTCGGGCTGACCGCTGCCGGCAATCAGGGGATGAACATCGCGGTCGGCGGCGCGTTACTGCTGGTCGCCGTGCTCGGCTATCTGGGCTACTGGTCCTTGCTGTCCATCCCGCCAGGATTTAACGGGGACAACATTCTGGACCTGGCGGTCGCTGTGGCAACCTTGCTGGTGGGTGGTGGCCTACTCAGCGCGGGCGGTCGTCAATCGGCTACCGCGGAGGCGTAGGACGGCCCAGTCGGACGATCGCGATCGTGCACGTCGTGAACTCGACAGCACGGACATTTTTTGTCGCGGAAACGTCCGTACTGTCGAGTTCACGACACCAGATCCACTCGGCTGCGCCCGCAACCCGGTACCCGGCCGCTGGCTGGGCACCGGGTTGCGGTCACCTCACTCCCGACGGACTTCCGGTGCCGACCACTCAGCTGATCTGCTGGTCGAACTGGGCTGAGCCGGCGGCGAGTCGATCATCGTCGATGGCCAGAGACTCATCGGCGAGATCGCCAGCGATCCCACCCAGCGTGCTCTGAGCAGGTTCTTGTGGGATGTCACGCTGGAACAGAGCCGGCCAGCTGGGGGTGGCCCGGCCGCCACCGGGGCGCCCGTCCGCAGCCGCCGGCCGGTGGCCTCACGGACCTGCGCTGGGCGCTTCACTGTGCGGCGCCACCAGCACCAACGCCTCCTCGATGACGCCCCGTCCCGGCCGGAGGACAGTGCGCACCTCGCTGCCTGGTCACAGCTCACCAGGGAACGGGCGTGGGTTGCAACTCCACGGCGAGCACCCGAGCCCCTGCCGAATACCCCAGCCCATCAACCTGGGGACGGCCTGCGAGGTTTCCGGGAGCCTTCAGTCCGCCAGGCCCGCTCGAAGGGCAGCCGCCATGCGTTCGGTGCGATGAGTTGATGGATCGAGTTGGGCCCCCACGTGCCCGGCCCGTAGACCTTGATCGGTGGCGGGTCCTCGAGCAGCGGCGCAGAGCGCTCCCACAGTGACTCGATGCCCTCCGCGGTGTTGAACAGGGTGTGGTCGCCACGCATTGCGTCCAGGATCAGCCGCTCGTAGGCCTCCATCACGTGGGCCGCCGAGTCGGTCTCCTGGGTGGAGAACTGCATGGACAGCTTCTCCAGCCGCATTCAAGGGTGGTGGTCGTGGGCGTGCCGTCCGGCGTGAACCGGGCCTCGGGTTGGAGGTCTGGGCGCCTGAGGTAGTACTTGCCTTTCGTGGCCAGGGCGATCACGGGTGTCGCGACGAGCGCGATCACGAGCGCGATCAGCGGAGAGAACGACTTGGCGTCGGAGCCGAACGCATCGAAGTACGCCGCCCACGACACGCCGGTGGCCAGCAGGAACGAGCCGACTCCCACCGGGTTGAACGGGTATAGGTAGGCGCGCCGGAACTCTGGTTCCTTCGGCGAGATGCCCAGGAGGTACTTGTTGATCGCGATGTCGGCAGCCACGGTCGTGACCCACGCGATCGCGCAGTTGGCGTAGAACCCGAGCAGTGCGTTCAGCGAGGCGAACATGTTCGCCTCCATCAGCGTCAGCGCGAACGCGAGGTTGACGAACACGAAAACGATCCGCCGCGGGTAGTGCTTCGAGACGCGGGTGAAGGAGTTGGTCCAGGCCAGCGAGCCGGAGTACGCGTTGGTCGAGTTGATCTTCACCTGGCTGATCACGACGAGGATCACGGCCAGCGCGACCGCCGCCCAGCCTGGCACGATCTTGGTGAACGTCGCGCTGAACTGCTGCACCGGCTCGACGGCGGTGGCCGCCCCGATCTCGGCGACGATGTAGACAGCCAGGAACACGCCCGCCGCCTGCTTAAGCCCGCCCAGCAGCACCCAGCCCGGCCCGGCCGCGATCACCGCGGTCCACCAGGCGCGCTTGTTCTCCTCGGTCTTGGCCGGCATGAAGCGCAGGTAGTCGACCTGCTCACCGATCTGGGCCATGAGCGACAACGCGACGCCCGCGCCCAGCCCGATCGCGGTCAGGCTGACGCCGGTGCCCCCCTGGGAGCCCGCGTAGGCTATCCATCTGCCGACCGACGACGGGTCCGTGATCACCAGGTAGACGAACGGCCCAACCATGAGGATCAGCCACAGCGGCGTCGTCCAGATCTGCATCTTGCTCAGGGCCGCCATCCCGAAGATCACGATCGGGATGATCAGCAGCGTGCAGATCAGGTAGCCCAGCCACAGCGGTATGCCCAGCCCGAGCAGCAGACCCTGGGCCATGATCGAGCCCTCGAGGGCGAAGAAGATGAACGTGAACGTCGCGAAGATGACGTTGGTGAGCACCGAGCCGTAGTAGCCGAAGCCCGCACCGCGGCTGATCAGGTCAAGGTCGGTGTTGAAACGGGCGCCGTAGTAGGCCAGCGGCAGACCGGTCACGAAGATCACAATGACGCCGACCAGGATCGAGATCAGCGCGTTGGCGGTGCCGTAGGTGAGGCCGATGCTGCCGCCGATGGCGAAATCGGCCAGGTAGGCGATACCCCCCAGCGCCGTCGTCGCGACCACGGCGGGCCGCCACCTCCGGTACGTGCTCGGCGCGAAGCGAAGCGTGTAGTCCTCCAGCGTCTCATTCGTGCCAACGGTCACGTGTGGAGCGGTCACAGGTGGAGCGACAGCTCCGGTACGGACGGGTTCGATCTCATCGATAGTCATCGCAGTCATTCCTCGGGTCGCAGTCGCCCGATCGTGGAAGGTGGATGTTCCCTCCGTGGTCGCACGATGTGACGTGAAGGTGAACAGCCGGGGTGAACAGTCCGATGCTCGCGTCCAGCGCTCGACCGACTCCGCGCGGTCAACGGCGGCCCAACGATCCACTCACCGCGCAGTGCTGAGCATCGCCGCGACTGCCTTCGTCGCGCGGTGCACGCCAGCGGTGTCCACGTCGTGGTGGGTTACCGCTCGGATCAGATCGGGTGCTAGCGCGCCCATCCGAACTCCGTGTTCAGCTTCCAGCCGCTCGCAGAACCGGGACGCGCCCGCCAGTCGAAACACCACGATGTTTGTCTCTACGGTGTCTGGGTTGAGCGCGATACCGGGTAACCCGGCGAGCCCCTCGGCGAGAATCCGGGCATTGGTGTGGTCCTCGGCGAGCCGATCCACATGGTGGTCCAATGCCCATAGGCAGCCGGCGGCAACGATGCCGGCCTGGCGCAGGGCCCCGCCCATCATCTGCTTGTAGCGCCAGGCCTGCTCGATCAGCTCAGCCGGACCGGCCAGTACGGCGCCCACCGGCGCGCCCAAGCCCTTGGTGAAGTCGATCCAGGCTGTGTCGAACCCGTGCGCCCAGTCCGCGGCCGGTACCCCGGAAGCGACCACGGCGTTGAGCAGTCGCGCCCCGTCCAGGTGAGCACGCAGCCGGTGCCGCACGGCGACCTCGAGTACTGCGCGCAGCTGCACCAGCGGCCACAACCGCCCGCCGGCCAGGTTGGTGGTCTGCTCCACGGACACCAGCCGAGAGCGCGGTTTGTAGCGATCCCCCGCAGGGAACAGCGCCGCCTCCAGCGCGCCGGCGGTGAACATTCCGCCCTCGCCGGACACCGGGGCCAGCACGGCCCCGGACAACGCCGACGGGCCGCCCCCCTCGGCGACGATCGGATGAGAGGTCGCATGCAGATGCACGGCGTCACCGCCGGGCCGAATGTGCAGCCTGAAACCGATTGCGTTGCACATCGTGCCTGACGGCAAGAACACCGCGGCGGGCTTACCGAGCAGCGTGGCGACCCGCTCGCACAGGACGTTGACGGTGGGATCCTC
>QHBZ01000254.1 GCA_003244055.1 Pseudonocardiales bacterium
CACTCACTACTTGACACCAAGCTCATAATTGGAAGACGCCCTCCGAGATATTCGCCGAACTCGTCGAGGCGAATGCTTCCACTGGCTGAATCTGCCAATTCGTCAATGTCGAGGTCGAGACCGTACTCGCGTTGTAGGGCATGCAGAAGCACAGGATTGAGGTCTACCTCGTCAGCGGTCTGCACCGTGAAGTCACTTTCTGCAGCCGTACGCGGATGGATGGTGACCGGACGAAGTCGAGTGGTGCCCGCAGCGGAAGAACCGGGCGGACACCACTCGACTTCGTCCGAAGGGTTCGGACTAGGCCGCAGGCGATCCGACCGACCTCCACCCCCTGTTCCTCCCGGAACCCCGTGATCTTGCGATGCACGTTACTTAAGGAGATCGGAAGTAGGTGGACTTGATGGCCTACTTGTGGCATAATTCTCCTATGCGAGACAATGATGGCCGAAAGCTCGATCACGCTACATTGGAAGTGATCCGGATTCGCGCGTGTGAGCAAATCGAGAACGGTGCTCGGGCGGAGGATATCGCGGCCAGTCTCGGTTTCAATCGATCGACGATCTTCGGGTGGGTCGCGGCGTACCGACAGGGTGGCGCGGAGGCCTTGCGAGCCAAGCCCGTTCCGGGGCGTCCACCGAAACTAACCCGAGCGCAGATGAGAACGTTGTTCACGATGATCGCCGGCTCGAACCCAGCGCAGTATCAGCTTGGCTTCGCGTTGTGGACCCGCGATCTGGTGAGGCAGGTCATCGCCAAGCAGTTCGGCGTCGAGCTCTCGGTCGGCGCGGTGGGACGGATCCTCAGAGCACTCGGGATGTCGCCACAGCGCCCGCTGCACCGGGCCACCCAGCAGGACCCCGAGCGGGTGGAGCGCTGGCGTACCGAGGAATACCCCGCTATCCGAGACGAAGCTGCGCAGCTCGGCGCCACCGTGTACTTCGCCGATGAGGCCGGCGTCCGCTCCGACTACCACTCCGGTACCACGTGGGCGCCGGTCGGCCAGACGCCGATCGTGCAGACCACGGGCACCCGGCACTCGATCAACATGATCTCCGCGGTCACTGCCAAAGGGGCGATGCACTTCACGACCTTCACTGGAAAGATGAACTCCGACGTGTTCATCACCTACTGCCGCGACCTGCTTCATGATGACGGCGGTATCGTCTTCCTCGTCATCGACGGACACCCGGTCCACCGCTCCCGCGCAGTCACAGAGTTCGCCGCCTCAACCAAAGGCAGGCTTCTCTTGTTCTTCCTCCCGCCCTACTCGCCGGAACTTAATCCTGATGAATGGGTCTGGAAGAACGTCAAGCATGACCGTGTCGGTAAGACCGCCACCACGTCCTTCGACGACCTGCGTGACAAAGCCGAATCCGCGCTCCTGCGCCTCCAGCGCTTACCCGAGCTTGTTCGCGCCTTCTTCAGCGACCCATGCCTCAGCTACATCAAGTAGCCAACTTTATCGGTCTAGCTACTTTCAACCGCCTTATGGTAGACAGGTGGGGCGGGTGGGGATCGAACCCACGACCTGACGGATTATGAGACGGCCATTCACTGTCGCATCAGGCACCTACCTGCGATAACAACTGCAGCGTTGGCGCCGAAAACCGCATCCTTGGCACTAGTGGACCCCACCTCGCACCCACATGTGCACCCAGGCGATCCACTGTGGACTTGCGATGCGCCCTGATCGGTCAGGAGCCCGGGGCTCCTCATGTGTGGTGTTGTCAGACGTCGAGACGTCGTTGGAGCTGATGAACGTCGAGATGTCCGAGCTTGGTGTGCACAACTCGGTCAGTTGCCGTGCCCTTTTCTTCTTCGGATAGCTGCGACGGTTCGGACGGTATGTACGACGGATCGGTTCACTCGCAGTGTCGGCAAACGCCGGCTACGCCCTCGTACGAAGTGCACACCTCGGACCGTCTCGGTGTCCTCGCGAGCCGGAGTTGTGCGGCCGTGAACATTGCCGAGCAGATGCTCGATCGACTTGAGCCCAATCTCGGCGTCCATTCGCACCGCGTTCTTGGCGTGGGTCAGCCAGTTGACGTAACTCCCATGTCTCGATGGCCAGCTTCTTCAGTTAGGAGCGCAGCCTGGCCGACGAGTCGTCTGGCCCCAGGTCGCTGGCGAGCAGCTCGGTCCAGCCTTTGAAGTCGGTGGCCCTTGGCGGCGTGTGCCCGGCTGGCACGAGTTCGTCGTTACGGGTCTCCTCGACGAAGGAGACGAGGCACTCTCGGAGCCGGAGGCCGACTGGAAGGCCTCGGCTTCATCGCCGCTGTCGCGCACGCCTCGAATGCCTGCTGCCAGCGCCGCCAGGAATCCAACAACAGCTCGGCTGACTCGGGGTGACGGACACGTTGCGCTCCTGGGCGTACTCCACGCGCAGCATCAACCCGATATGGAAGGTCAGCACCACCTCACGGCTCTTGAAGTCCGCCTGTTCGTAGAGGTAGGTCGGGTTGGTGACGACCCACCAGCGGCTCTCCGGACAGTGCACGTCCCAGATGTTATGGCGTACCCGCCCGGCCCTACCATCTCGAACGTCTTTTCCAGGTGACCGACCTTTTCATAGCCTGGCTCGCCACGTACGCGCGGATCTCGTCCGTCTCACGCTTGGTTGCGCGCACCTTGGCAACGTCCCTTCGTCCGGACTGGAAGGTGTGGTTCTCAGGCCATTGACGCGCCAGAAGGTTGAGTCTGCAGCATTAGTTACTGGTCATGGTGTAACTTTCCCACCGTGAGCGAACAGCGGGATGTTGTCGCAGAGCTCGGCGAGGCTAGGGTCCTGGCCAGCGTGCGCTGGGCGTACCTGTCGGCTACCACCCGGTCGCTGGAGACCTACTCAGAGGCCGACGGTCACGACGCCGCCTGGCTCGGTAATACCAGGTTCACGCTGTTCCGCAACCGGTTGGATCGTGTGTTCGCCTGTGAGCGCTATGCCGTGCACTCTGGAGATGATGACGCCGACCTCGACCTGCTGTACGCCGAGCTGTCTGAGCGGGACATAGACACCATGCCGCGGCTGGACGCCGGTCTGGTGCGCCGCTCCAATCTCAACGGCAGCCCCGGCTGGGCGCATGAAGCGACCCGCTTCCTGCTCGCATCGTGCGTCTTCGGCAAGCTCGACCATCTGCCCTGGCCACAGAAGAGCCCGACAAAGCAGCGGGTGGCCCGCCAGCGTAACCCCGAACCGCCACAGCCCTCGTTGTTCGAGGACTTCGCACCGGAGGAGGTCGGTGGCCTGGAGGTCATGCTGGCCGCTGGGCAGGACCTCGACCTCAAGACCTACGTCGTCGCTCACAGCCTCGACCCGCTTAGCCAGCAGGTCGAGCTGGTCTTGGGCCGTGCCCGTCTGAACTTGGGTGGGGGTCAGGCATGGCATTGGCGCCAGGACCTCCTGGACACCCCGCCCGCCGATGGCGGACGCCGCACCGACGACGCGCCGATGCCCATCGGGCCGAACACGGTGCCGGATGCCCCGGTGCGTCTGCGTCATACGGCAGAAGAGCGGCGTGACGATCGCGCCAGTGATGAGCAGTGAGCCCGCGCACATCACCAGCTGACCGGGCGATGGAAGCCGCCGCCTTCTTCGATGGTGCTCGTCTGACCCTCGCGAGACATCTAGCCGGGCTGCGTAAGAGCGATCTCGCGAGCCTCGTCGACAAGAGCCCGACCGCCGTAGCGGCGTGGGAGTCCGAAGCTAAGCGGCCGACGGCCGCCACGGTAGCGCAGTTGGCGCTGAGCTTGTCGGTCGATCCGGGTTTCTTCGCGGTCCGTCCGGAGGACATTGCGGCGCTGAGCACCACGCCGCACTTCCGCTCGCTGCGTTCCACCAGCCAACTGGCTCGGGACCAGGCGTTCGCCTACGGGCAACTCGCGGTGGACATCGCGACCAGCCTTGAGCGGCACGTTGAATTCCCCGAGTCCGACGTGCCGACCTCCCCGGTGTCGGTGGACGACCGGGACGGCGATGGCCCGGAGCGGGCCGCGCAGTTTGTCCGGAAGCAGTGGGGCATCGAGGCTGGACCCGCCGGCCACCTCGTCCGGTTGCTAGAGAACCACGGGATCTTGGTGGTGTTCAGTCCTCCGCATACAGCCTCGGTGGATGCTTACTCGTTTGATAGTCGCCTGCGACCGGTCGTGATCCTGAACCCGATCAAGTGCGACTACTATCGCCAGCGCTTCGATGTCGCGCACGAGCTGGGGCACCTGGTCATGCACAGCGACGCTGAGCCCGGCGGCCGGATTGTCGAGGACCAGGCGCACCGCTTCGCCGCCGAGCTGCTGATGCCTGCGGATCAGATCCGGGACTTGCTACCAGCCACCATGGGCGGCAACGTCTGGCGGAGCCTTGCTCGCCTGAAGGAGCAGTGGGGCGTCAGCATGCAGGCTCTGCTGTATCGCGCTCGCTGGCTCGGGCGACTCAGTGACGTGTCATACCGCAACGCCATGACGACCATCTCGGTCCGAGGCTGGCGCCGGAACGAACCTGGTCTAGTCAGCGCCATTGAGCAGCCGTCGCTCCTACCGAGGGCCGTGGAGCTGCTGATGCAGGAAGGGATCGAGGGGACGCAGCTGATCGAGCAGTGCCGTGTGCCGCCGGACCTGTTCCGCACCGTCACGGCCCGTACCCCGGACAACGGTTTGTCCGAGCCGTTCGCGTCGTCGAACAGCAAGCGGCGAACCGGCGGCCGGGTGGTGTCGCTGCTGGAGCGGCAACGGTCCAAACCCCGTGAAACCGCGCGCGAGTGATCCCAGTTCTTGGCGCGGATCAAGGATTAGGTAAAGGGATAATTATTACTAATCGCCCGAATTAGGGTGGGAGAAGCCATTTTGATCCAGTCGACACTGTTTCGCTATCCAGTTCCGGGCCCCGGATACTACCACGCCCCACAGCGTCGCCTCTGGGCGCAGGCGCCCGTGTCGATCGGTGTGTTGAGGGTGGTGGAGCCGGTGCCTCCAAGCTGGGAGGAAACGGCATGCCAGGGGTAAGCGAGTTGAGCTTCAAGACGCTTCGCACCTGGAACGGCGAGCAGAGCCGGGCGTTCGAGGAACTGTCGTTTCAGCTGCTCAAGGATTGGGTGCCGGCTGGTACGCAAGCGATCCGGACCGGTAACCCTGACGGCGGCGTGGAGTGGTACGCCACTCTGTCGGACGGCACTGAGTGGGGCTGGCAGGTTAAGCATGTTGAGGGCATCGACGCTCTCTTGACCGCGATGACCGGTTCGGTCGAGCGCGTCGCCAAGGAACGCCCGGACCTTGACGACCCGTACATCGTGCAGCGCGTTGTGGTCATCGCCTACGGCTCGGTACTTCGTAGCTCGCAGGAGCAAGCCGATCAGGCGAAGGCGCTCGCCGAGCTGGTGCACAGTCTGGTCTTCACGCGGCCCATCCGACCGGATGAACTGCTACTCGATGCGGCGCGCGGCATTGTCCGGTGGGCCGTGGCTCACGAGCTGCTGCCCGCATCGACCCTCGGTTCGTCTCGGCGTCCATACGGGCTGAAGGTGCCCGGTCCGCCGCCGTTGGAGGCGACGATCAAGGCAAAGTACGGGTGGCGCAAGGACCAGCCAGCCGATGAGAGCTACTCGTCGATCGATTTCTCCCTGATGGGTATGGGCGACTTCGCTCGCTACGTTGTGGAGCCGGGCGTTCGTCAGTTCTCGCGTTACCGCATCGGCCAGCCGTATCCCGAGTGGCAGCGCCGGGAGCCGCGGTTTGTCAAGAGCCGTTGGCAGACGTTGTTGCTTCACTGAGCGGGGAGCAGAAGGTGGCGCTGGCCGACTTGCTGCGCAACCCTCAAAAACGAGGCATGAACCCACTTCGGTTCTTGCTCAGGCGCGAAGAAGACCCCCTCAGCGAGGAGCAGCGAACGCTGTGGGACGCCGTCTTTGTGCATCCGAAACCGGTTGTCGATGAGTATTCTGCTGATGTCGCCTGCCGCTGGATCTTCCGCCGCACTCTCAGCCTCGGCTGGACACCGAAGCTGTTCGGGAGCAAGGACCGCGTCATCGGGCATGGGCGCGGGAGGGAAGGGCATAAAGCCGAGCGCTGGGGCAAGAAGTACCAATGGATGGCGTATCACGAGCTGCTAGCCCGCGTTGCAGACAACTACCAGGCCTCCCGGCGCTTCGGAAACAACGAACCGTACGAGGGATTGCACCAGATCATCGGCGACCGGGACATCGACCCCAGCCTACCGACGGTGGCACCGAACGACGCCCCCGCGAGGTGAATAGGTCGGCGAACATCTCATCGAGAACAACCGGTCCCGCTCGCGCGCCAGAAACCCGTAAATCGAGTTCTCCGGCAGCGACTCCTCACAAAAACGCACCACCTCGTCGAACAAGTCGCCCTGGTGATCAGCCCGCCCCAACGTCACGCGATCATTATCCCACGCCGCCCACGAGGCGGGTCACCGACACGCGAAAGACACCAACCACCTAGAGCGGGATCTCCGGATCTTGATCTTTAACTGGTCCATGGTCTTGGCGTGACGCTCTCGCCTATAGGAGCGGCCAGTAGGGTTCAGTCAGGTAGTTCAACGAACCGCTACGCGGTGCGGATCGGGCACTTCTTTCATCGAGAAGTCCGTCTGCATTTCATATATGCGTTGGTAGGAGTACGTAGCAGATGCTTGGTCGATACGCGGAGCCACGACGTGGAACGGGTGCCCATTGTTATCAATCGTCTGCTGCTTCTTTTGGCCGTCTATCAGGTACACCACATTAAGAGCGAACAGCGCATCGTAGCGGGCGGTCTCAGCCTTGAAATCAAAAACCTGCTGCTCGCCAGTCTTCAATGAAACGGTGTAGTAATCAAAGAACGACATACCCTCATCTATGGCCCTTGTCAAGGGCATTGGGTCGTCAAGGTTAATGACGAGCGGTATGCTGTCATCGATTCCCTGATGTGTCGGCATTAAAAACATCGTCCCATCAAGCGGGGGGTTACGGACCAGACTTACTGGTTCAATGTCGAGGATCCGCAGCAGGGAACCGTGCGTGTTGCTTGCGATGATTTTAATCGATATCTCATTCAAGTCTACTCCGCCCGCGGCACGAATTTCCTTGAACATATCCGGATTGGCGATAGCATCCGGGACCTTGAGTAGTTGCGCCAATGCAGAGTTCGGCTCATAGTTTCCTGGCACCACCGCTGGGTAGCCCCTGCTTGAAGAGTAGTCTACGCCACCTGTCAGTGAGAGATCTGATCCAGGTACAGTGCTCCCGCTCGGGAATACTTTCGGCTGCGTTGATGGCGGCGGCGTATACATTGGGCTCACGTACGGCGGCACCGAACTCGCGTCGCGATGCGCGACTAGAATCGCGATGATGGCAATCAAAACTCCAACCAACGCACCGGCCGCCGTTATAATCGTCGACTTCCGGACCGACCAGTCGCGCTGTTTTGGACCAGGGGTTGGCTGCGCTCGCCCTGGCGCAGCGTTCTTCCGTCTAGCCACCCGTCGCAGTCTACTCCCTCAGCTCGGTTTTCGGGGACACTCTGATAAAGCCGAGATCGGCCTCCATTTTCGACCAGATTTGGTTCGGCGGTACCATCAACGTCGGCCCAGGATGTACATGTACCCTTTGCATCGTCGAGGCACGCTTTGCTGCTCGTTTGACAGATCGAAGACCGACATCATCCTTTTTTACAACCTGATAGCTCCGATACGCGTACATCCAGGGTGGCAGTACAATACCTATAATGACGTCTCCAGCTGAGTTAGGCTTACTACCGGCGCGCTGATCTTGGCTGTTGCGGCGTCACCGGCGTGTTTGGCAGCGTTCTGCAGCGCCTCCAGGCAGCAGAAGTACACCGCCGTCTCGGCTTCGAGCGGGTACCGCCCGATCCGGTCGAGGGTGACGCTGGTGGTCACTGCGGCCTTGGCAGCGGCCGCTGGGATCGCCTGAGCCAGACCACCCGAGGCCAGCAGCGGGGGATAGATCCGGAATGCCATCGCCCAACACGTCACCCTCGCCACCCGGCCGCCGAAACCCCGGAACCAGCCCAAGCGATCGGTGCAGTTGTCCCGCTGGGATCAGCGGATGACCGACCGATTGCGGACGAACCTCGCGGAAGTGCTCCGAGACGTGGAGACTGAATCCGCCCGGCTGAAGGAGCCCACCGTGACGACCGAGGACAGTGCGCGCGAGCAGCTCGTGGCTGCCGTCGACAGCTTCCGGGATCGGGCGGCGGACAGGGTCGCCAGGGCAGCGGTGGAAATCCAGCGTGCGGAGCCCAGCCGGACGGATCATCTCGCCCGCGCGGCCGAAGGGTTCAGGGCACGCGCCGCAGAGAAACTGGCTCAGGTGATGCCCGAACGGGTGGCTGAGCAGCAGGCGATCAGCGCCGCATACGCCGAGGCGGAGATCAAACGTCGGATCGAGCAGGCACGGCGGCAGGCAATGCGTCCGAGCGGTCCCTGATGCCCCACGATGACTTCCAGCTACCCGAGCAACCCCGGCCCTACGTCCAGCCGCCGCTACCACCAAAGCGTCACGGGACCGGCTGGTGGATCTACGGGTTCTTCGCCGCGTGGATCTGCTTGGGCGCGCTCATTTCCAACGGCTGGAGCATCAACTTCATGGTCATCACGATCGTCGTCACCTTCGTCGGCACCCCCTTACTCGGCGCGGCCCTGTTCGCTGCAACGAAGAGCGATCGCCGCTGAAGTCAACCCCACTTCATCAGGATCACCCACACCAGTGCGGCGGGAATAATCAGGATCCCGATCACGGTCCCAGCGGTGCCCATGCCGTTGAGGATTGGTTCCACGATTGGCGGGAGGACGATCGCCGCCAGGATGCCTAGGATGATCTTGGCGCCGTTCGACAGGCCCGGACTTGCAGGCCGAGGGACCGGCGCGGGCTCCGGTGGAGTGACCGGTGGAGGCGTTGACCAGGGATCGTACGGACTCGGTTGCTCCCACGGGGTCGGCGGTGGTGGATCGTTCCAGGCCATGCGATCGACGCTACCCCCAACGGGTGACGCTGAACCGCCGCAAACGGGTGAAACGGGCACGAGTTGCAAACGAGCGAACGTATGTGCGCACAATTGGCCGATGCCCGAATTGCTCATCCTGCCTGCCGGGGCATTGCCCCGCGACCCGGAGATTCCCGTCTACGTCGCCGGAACCCCCGTTGGCCGAATGAACGCGCCAATTGGGCCAAAATGCGTGGGGTGTTCCGCCACGGATCGAGCCCGGTTTGATGCCCCTCGGCCGTTCCTGTGCACCCTTTGTGCGCGTTCGTCGCGATCTCACGCATCGACTTCCGAGAGGTTGTACAGTAGACAACCCGAGCCGGATGGGCGCATCATTCCGCCCGCTGTATAAAAAATCGGCCGGCACCCCCGCCTTGCAAGTAGGGGAACCGGCCAAGAGATCTGAATGCCGAGAGTAGCAACTCCGTACCGCCGTTGTCACGTTTCCAAGCTGACTGCGCCATCTCAGATGCGAACCGCCTCTCCTAAGGCCTTGCGTAACTTCCACGCGCTGGCCAACACCCTCAACGCGTACCCCCACCGCTGCCGACGCGGCAGCTCGACCAACTCAACGCCGAATTCCTCGCGGTAGCGCGGTCGCTGCGCTACGGGCAGGAGCCGCACCGCCAGCGCAACCAATCCACTAGCCGCCCGCCCCGGCATCGAACGGGCACCACCAGCGACCACCGCACCTGCCCCAGACGCCGTCGAGCCGCGGCCGCGGCTGCCCTCGAGGGCGAGAGCGAGTGCGTTGACGAGATCACCGTCGCGGTAGAGGTCGCCGCTGATCTCGGTGGCGAGGTCGCGGGCGCGGTCGAGGTCGGCAAGGGCGCTGACGCAGGCGCGGTCGAGGGTGTTGACGAGATCACTGTGGCCATAGCTGTCGCGACAGCTGCCGCGCCTGAGGTTGTTGATGGCGGCGGCGAGGTCGCGGCCGCGGTCGGGATCGAAGTCGGCAAGGGCGCTGACGCGGACGCTGACGAGATTGATGAAGCGGACTATGCCGAGGTCGGAATCGGCAAGGTCGGTGGAGCGGCTACGGAGAAACGCGCGGGCGAAGGCGCGGGCACTGTAGAGGGAGTTGACGAGATCGAGGGCGCGGGCGAGGTCGTCACTCCGGTCGAGGTTGCGGTTGAGGGCACGAGCGCGCTTGAGGGCGCGGGCGAGATCGCGAGCGAGGTTTCGGAGGCCGGTGCGGGTGAGCTGGCGGGCAGTGGCGAGGTCGCGGGTGCTGGTTTGGGCACGGTCGAGGGCGCTGACGAGCTTGCTGGCGTGAGCGTGAGCGCGAGTGGCACGCCGCATCACGACGTCCCTCCGGCTAGGCCTGGACGCAGCCGGTTCACCAAAGCCTTGGGAGTGTGAACCCGGGCAAGGGCGGTGCGGACACACTGGGCACCCTCGGGGCTGAGGCGGTAGTAGCGGCGCCGGGGCCGGCCCTCCTTGACCGGGTCGATGTCCTCCCAGCGGCTGTCCAGCCACCCGCAGCCTTCAAGCCGGGCCAGAATGGGGTGGACAGTGCCGCTGGGCAACTCCGCAGCCTGGCCGATCTGCAGTCCGTACATCTCCTGGGTGGGCTCGGCGAGCAGCACCCGGAGCACCAGCTGCGTCGGCAACGTCATCCGCGGGCCGAAACCGGTAGCCATACTACTACTCTACCTAGCTCCTAGGTAGAGAACAACCCCAGGAGTTTGTCATACCGCTGCGGTGGTGTCAGTGAGGTTCGGTGAACCGGATCCGGTGTGGTGTGCTGGGCTGGGTGCCGGTGCTGCGGTTGGCTGAGGGTGCTGCATGCGGCCGCCCAGCAGCGGGTTTGGCTTGTGGACTGTGTCGGCACTGCCGCTGCGAACGCCGGGGCGATGATCGCTTCGGTGGTAGGGGGCATGGTGGTGGGTGCTGACCCGATCGGTGACTTGGGGAGTGATCGGGCGCGGGACATTGCCGGGTCTTGTTCGGTTGGAACGGAGGCTCGCCGGAGCTAGGCGACCTCATTACTTGCAGCTCGACCGATCACGGACACAGATGCCCGCGCCAAGAGTGCGCCACCGGGCGCAGCCTTCCAGACTGGCGCTTAACATGATCATCGTCAGCGAGCCGTCAGTGGAAGGAACGCAACCAGTACGCACGGGTCGATACACACCGGCACGTCGCCGCAGTTCAGCGCACGTAAGGACACTCCCAGGTACGTGCACGCACGGCCAATCCGCGTTCACACCGAAGAGCACAACCGATTTAAGATCAACAACGCAGTGCCTCCGGCGGGCCTCGCTCCGGGATGGTTCCCCGCGCCGGCCGTGAGAGTGGTGGGCACCAGGGTGGCGCGGGTATCCCGTCGCGTCGACGCCGAAGGTGTAGCGGGTCAGGCGCAGGGGTCGACGTCATTCAGCCGTCGGGTGCTCCACCTCGACCCCTGAGCCTGACCCGCTTCAGGACGAGCCCGCCGACGCGACGGGATACCCGCTTCAGTCCTCACTTTTCTACGAGGGCACAACCATCGTCGTGCTGTCCGCGTGCTGTAAGGAGCGGTCAATAGCGGGTAGCTGCGGTACCTCAAGGTGCAGCCCATCGGCAGGTCAGCGGGTACCACCTGGCACGGTAGGGAGATTCCCAAGCTCTAGACGGACCGCAGGTAGGTGACGTAGTTGTCGACTACTGGCCGCGCTGTAGTCCGGGACGTGTCCAGGGAGCACGCCGGTGGGGACGATGAGCAGGACGGCAACGCGGCGTATCAGTCGTTGTCCGGCTGGTATTCGTTTTTCTCGTAATACTCGAGGAGGTCGACGAACGTCGGATAGTCATAGGTGACCAGCTCGTCGCCCTCCCACTTGGCGCCTAGCTCCTCGGCCCACTCCACCTCGTTAAGACCGAGCGGCGCCTCCTCCGACCAGCGGAACGGCACCATCGTGCTGACCTTGTTACGCCGACCCAGAACCACCCGTTCGCCCTCTGCTTTTGGCGCTGTCACAGGCACCGATCGTACTCCCGAGGCTCGGTGGTCAACAGCGATTCCCAGCGGCCCTACTTGACCACGAGGTGAAGCCGCTGACGGCGCAGCGGGCGCAGCCTTCCAAGCTGGGCTCCGGCCGCAAGGAGACAGGTGTTCCCACGGCTGGCTTGCGCTCCTGGCTGGCTGAACTCGACCGGATCGGGAGACGACTACGACTTGTCTCTGAGCCGGTTCTCTTGCCACCGACGACCAAGCGTGCAGGACCGAGCCCTGCAGATGGAGCTGACTCGTCGGCTATCGATAGTCGTCTTCGTCGAAGGGAAACCGCAGTGACCGCATCGTTGCCTCGTCGCGCTGAGTAGTCAGATGCTCGCGCTCCGCAGCTCCGTGGTGAACTGCATTGTGGAACAGATTCCGGGATGGTCGCGTAATTGGTCTGGGGTCAGTGCCGTCTGACGCCAGCTGCCGCTCTTCTGCTTGCCCAGCCGTGCGGAACAACCCATCGTCTTGGCCGTACGGTGTTACCTGATCAGTCAAAGTTCGCGCCTTTCATCCGTCGAGGACGAGGCGGGTGGATAGTGCGCAAGTCCCCCCTCGGACACAGACACTACGCACACGGATGATGTTGGTCGGGTTTCGGCTAGTACGGTGTGTTCGGTGTGGTTGTAGGTGAGGCGGACGCCAAGTTCGCGGTAGACCTCCGCTTTGTCTGCCGGGTCGGCGTGGTGCAAGACGTCCAGCAGGCCACCGAGCGTGTTGACCATCGCGTGGATGTCGTCTCGGCTCATCTGTCGGTTTTCACCGTGGCGACTGGTGAGGGTGGCCAGCCTTGCCTCCGCAACTGTGCGTTGCTGCTGCACTTCTCGGCTCCATGTCACCACGAGTGCGGGATCGGCGCCTGCTTCGAGAGCTGCTCGATGGCGGGCGAGTTTGCATTCGCATTCGGTGATCGTTCGTCGCGTCGCCTCGAGGGCGGGAGTGTGGTCAGGTTGTGCGTCCTGTAACGCCGTTAGGGACTGCTCGATGCGATGGGGGGTGAATGCTTCTGCCAGCCAGGTGTCGAGTGGGTCGAGGACTGCGTTTTCGCGCACGTAGACGGTGAGTGGGTGATCGATGTTGTTTCCCACCGCGTACTCGTTGGGGAAGCGGCATCGGTAATGGGCTCGTCCGTGGTTCCAGTTGCCCTGCATGCGTCGGCCACAGGCAGCGCAGACCATGAGTCCTTTCAGCGCGTAGTGGTGTCGGGTCCGTAGCGTGCGTCCGGTCGACCTCGGGCCCCGTGACCCCAGCCGGAGCTGGGCTTCGTGGAAGATCTCTGGACTCACGAGCGCTGGGTGGACCTGCTGATCGGAAAAGATCCACTCCTCGCGGGGGTTCCAGGCCAGGGCGGTCCGATGCCCGAGGGCGACATCCTCGACATCGATGAGCGATTCCTGTTTGCGTTGTTTGTTCCATACCTGGTACCCGGTGTAGCGCGGGTTGCCCAAGATGGTGCGGACCGCGCTCTTGGACCACGCCAGGCCACACCGATGGGTGTTGCGGTCCGGGTCATACCCCGACGGGGACGGGATGTCATCAGCAGTCAGGCGCTGCGCGAGGGCATAGATGCCAATACCCATCAAGTAGTCGTGGAAGATCCGCTGTACCACGGGTGTGGTGACTGGGTCCGACTCTAACCGCTTGAGCTGCTTGCCCTCTGCCGCTTTCGCGGGATTGGGATGCGGCCCAGCGTCGACCAACTGGTACCCGTAGGGTGGGCGGCCGCCCAGGTAGCGGCCTTCCACCTGTGCTTGGGCGGCCATCGCGGAGCGAACGCGGATCTTGATCCGGGTTCGCTCCCCTTTGCTCATCCCCCCGAACACCGACATCACCAGGTCATGGGCCTCGGACTCCGGATCGATCATTCCTCCTACCTCGGGAACCCACAGTTGCACGTTGTAGTGGACGAAGACGGGGAAGGTGAGTCCGTATTGGTTGCCGTAGAAGGCCCGCTGAGGTTCCCCGATCACCACCGCCTCGAACCCCCGCTGCGGGTTCTTCAGCGCGTCGAGCAGCAGGGCTGCTTGAGGTCGGCGTTTCCAGGGGATCGAGCGCGACTGCCCGACGTCGAAGAACTCGGCCACGATCTCACCGTGACGCTCACTCAGTGCGCGGGCCCGCGCGATCTGCCAGTTGCGGGACGCCTCCGGGTCCTGTTGATCCTCCGTGGACACCCGCCCATAGAACGCGAACCGCGCTATCACGTCGCTAGCCTCCCTTATCGTGATCGTCCACACATAGTGATGGTGACCTGTCTGCCTGTCGAGCCTCGCGCCCACGGCTTCGGTGTACGTTGCCCAGCAGCCGTAGCAGCGCTGCGGCAGCTTGCGGGGTGAGCACCGGTGGGTGTTCTGGGAGCACCACGCTGATCTGTTCGTCGCCGATGTTCCGAGGCCTTCGCCGTCGAGTGGCCTTCATGACCACCCATGCCCGCGAGCACGTCGCGGTTGGTGGTGGCCAACGGTCGACTCCAGTGATTCTGCCAGCTGGGTCCACTGGCCCCTGACCAGAACACGGACGTGGGTCCGGGATACCGCTGTGAGCCCTGCCAGCATGCAGTCAGCGGAGTGCTCGGCGCGAAGCAGATTCCGACCTGCCTCACGCTGGTGCAGATCATCATGGTCGGCACGGCCGAGGGGCCGGTCGAGGTGGATTTCTCGGCGTGGGTTTCCGCGAACGGTGATGCTGGGTGGTCTCGCTTTCTGTTGGGTTATGTCGGCGGCGTGGTGCCGCTGCTGGTGACGGGTCGAGTGGTCCTCCTTTCCTCGGCGGGTGTTGGTCCGCGCGGACGTCCGTGGGGCGGGTGCGCCTATGCGTGCAGGCGCGTGCGAGGCGCGGACGTCCGCGCGGACGAACGGGTCATGGTTCGGGGTGGCTGGCGCGCCAGCGGCCCCGGGAGACCTGGACGGCGCGCCCGTCGGTGGCGTGGTCTTGGAGTCGGTCGTAGACCCAGGTGCGGCGCATGCCGGTCACCGTCATGAGATCGGGGACCGAACAGCCCTCCGGCGGGGCCTGCCGTAGCGCGGTCAGCAGCGCTGTGTCCGGGTCCTCACCGTCGGCAGGACCGGCCCCGGCAAGGGTCTCGCTGCTCTGCCTGGGCCGTGGGATGGATGGCTGCTGGTCATCAGTGCTGGGCGTGCTGTCGGGGGCCGCACGGGAGGCGTCATCAAGTCTGGGCCGGGTGGGGGCGTGGCGGGTGGCCAGGCTGGTGACGTCGGTGTCGGTGAGCAGGTAGGCGCGGGCTCGGCGTGGCACGGTGTGTTCGGGGGTGGAGATGAGGAATTTGCCGGGGGCGTCGAGGGTGTGGGCGTGCCACCCAGCGGCGAGCATGCCTTGGCCGAGCACGAGGTCGACGTCCCGGCGTTCCCGGACCCGCAGGCACACCCGGACGTCCATCTGCGAGCGGACCGCGCCAGAACCCATGGCCTTCTGAGTGGGTCGCTGGGTGGCCACCAGCAGGGTGACGGCCACGGCCCGGCCGCGCCGGGCGGTGGAGTCGGCGTGCCCCACGGCGGCGGGGGCATCATCGCTAAGTTCGGCGTACTCGTCGATGACGACGACGAGCGCGGGCTGGGCCGGGCTGGGCTGCCACAGTCGCTGCCCGGCGTCAGCCAACCGGCTGGCGCGGGCCTCCAAGATAGCCACGGCGTCGGCGAGCAGTTCGGCTGCCTGGGCCGGGGTGGTGGCGAGTCGGTCGAGGCACGGTGCCCATGGCCCGAGTTCCATCCCGCCCTTGAGGTCGACCCCCCAGAGCACGACGTCCGGGCAGCCGGTCAGCGAGGCGAGGATGGCGTTGAGGATGCCGCTCTTGCCGGCACCGGCGACCCCACCCACGAGCATGTGCCGGTGCGTCAGGGTGACGGCGACCGGGGAGGCGTCCTCGAACAGACCGAGCGGGATCGGCGCGGTGATCGTGCGTGGCTCGGTGCCGGAGGTGCTTGTGGGCCAGGCGATTGCGCGGGCGTGCGGGTCGGTGCTGAGGACTCGGATTAGGCAGTGGTCGGCGCGGGCGGGGTCGGGCTCGACCCGGACGGCGCCGGGCCTGGTGCCGAGCCCGGACTCCAACGCGGGCATCTTGGCGATGACGTCGGCGGCTGTCTGCCCGCGGCACAGGCTGACGCGAGCGCGCCAGCCCCACAAGTCGACCACGGCCGACATGACTCGGGAGCCGTTGAGCCCGACGGCTTCGGCGATGTCGGGCCATGCTTCGAGGGTGCGCTCGACCCGGACCCGGGCGCGACGGCGTCGGTGCCGCCACCAGGGCATGGCGGCAGCGACGGTGCTGAGGACGAGCAGTGCGGGCAGCGACGCGGTACCGGGGCCGACCGCGGTCGCGGCGGCCAGCCACAGCCCGGCCGCGCCGGTGACGGCGGCGGCGTAGGCACGCTCGATCCTGCGCAGGTCCGAGGTCAGCCGCTCCACGCACCACAGCACGGCTGACCCCACGAGTGCGAGCAAGGCGATAACGGGTGCCCACCCGGAGAACCGCGGATGCAGGAACGCGGCGGTCAGCCCGGTGGCTGCCCCGAGGACGAGCGGGGCGAGCTCGGAGCGGTAGCGGTAGATCGCGCGGACCAGGGCTTCAAGGGTCTCGCCGGGGTATCGGTCGTCGACGAGCAGGGTGAGTGGCTCGCCCCTGACGTCGCGGCGGTGCAGGCGGCGGCGCATCCGCCGGGTTCGGCGGCTCACTTGCTGCTCCCGGTGGTACCCACGTCGTCGTGGTGGTCGGCGTTGGCGGCGGAGCGCGGGGGGTGGTCGGGCAGTTCGTCGTACAGGTATGCCATCGGGTCGGCTTCGCCGTCCTCGTGGGCGGCGACGGCCGCGCGGACGGCGGCCAGCAGGTTGGCGTATCGGGCGCGGAGGACGGTCATGGTTTGGCGTAGTCGGGTGATCTCGGCGCGCAACGTGGTCAGGTTGGTGGTCATCGAAGGGTCGCGGTCTCCTTTCGGTCGGGTGTGGTGGCGTGGGTGATCAGCCAGGCGAGGACCGCTCGGCGGGTGGGTAGTTGGTCGGTGGTGGCGCAGGCGGCCAGGTCCCGCACCAGGTGCCTTCCGCTCACGGGTCAGAGGTCGAATCCGGCGAGTAACCGGGCGGCGGCCCGGGTTGCATCGCGGATGTAGGGGCCCAGTGCGGAGGAGGCGAGGAAGAACCCGAGCAGGATGCAGACGGCGGCGTGCCAGGCGCGCAGCCCCGCGAACCGCCGCAGCAGGAACACCAGCGCCGCGAGCAGCACCACGGCTGACAGGCTTAGCACCAACGGAAGTGATCTCCTTTCGTTCGGGACGGGTCTTTCACGGGTGGGTCAGCGTTCGGGACGGCGACCACGGGGCCGCCGCTGGCGAGGACGGTCGGGCTCGGGACGGCGGGACTCGGTGCCTCGGGCACCGGAGCACCGCAGGCGGCGTGGGCCGTTCTCGGGGTCCGGCCGGTTGCGGTGGGCGCGGCGCTGAGCCCAAGCGGCTCGGGCTCGGCATTTGGCGCACAGTCGCTCTGCCTCAGCGCGTGCACCGCACGGGCATTGGGACTCCTCGCTGTCCAGCGGCCGGGAAAGGCCGTCGGCCAGACGGTCCTCTATGCGTGCGGCGGGATCGTCGGGTTGGGAGTGGTTGTCGTCGGGTCGGTAGCGGGCCATGGTCTGCTCCTTTCGGTCAGCGCCCGGTCCGACTCCATGATCTGGCTGTACATGTTCTGATCATGTTCCCGGCCGCACGTGGGGGGCGGTCGAGCCGGTTCTGGTGGGGCGCTTGCGGTGGGCCCCGGAGCGGTTCGTCCGGGGCGTGGAACAGAGTGCTGGACGGGAGTGGGACGTGATCACCACGCGATTGGACGTAGGCAAGACGTCCCCTCTACGGTGTCTGCCGTCCTGGGACGTCCTGACACGGAGCATGGTGGGGATGGCGAACGATCGGCTGCGCACGGCGTTGCTGCAGCGCGGCGTCACCCCGGCCGAGTTGGCGGACGCGGCAGGTGTGGACCCGAAGACTGTCGAGCGGTGGATCGGCGGGCGCATCCCCTACCGGCGCCACCGCTACCTCGTCGCCACCCGCCTGCAGGCTGATGAGACCTACCTGTGGCCCGACGCGCTTGCCCCGTCCGAGGTGGCCGACGCCTCGGAAAGCGAGATTCTCACTGTCTACCCGCACCGCTGGGCGGTCCCCCGCGATGCCTGGGGCCACTTGTTCGGCTCGGCCGAGAAGGAGATCGGGGTCCTCGTTTACAGCGGCTTGTTCCTCGCTGAGGACACCGGCCTGCACGCGTTGCTGGCCCGCAAAGCGGCCGAGGGGGTCAGCGTGCGTTTCCTGCTCGGAGACCCGGACAGCCCGCATGTGGACACCCGCGGGCAGGACGAGGGCATCGACGAGGCGATGGCCGCGAAGATCCGCAACGTGATCGTGCTGTACCGCGCGTTGCGGCAGACAGAGGGGGTGCAATTCCGGGTGCACTCCACCGTGCTGTACAACTCGATCTACTGGGCCGACGGCGAACTGCTTGTCAACCCCCATGTGTATGGTGCGGCGGCGGCGCAGGCCCCGGTCATGCACCTTCGTCGGGTAGCCGGCGGCGGTATGGTCAGGACCTACCTGGATAGCTTCGAACAGGTGTGGTCCGGAGCGCGGCCACTGGACTGAGAGGGCTACCCGTGACGCGCATCGACTACTACGACGACCCGCAGGCCCCCGCCGCGAACAGTGTCGTCCCCTCCGCGAACGTGGTCGTGGTCAACGACGACGGCACGCTGCTGGTCATCCACCGCACCGACAATGACAACTGGGCCTTCCCGGGTGGCGCCCTGGACCTCGGCGAGTCCCTGGTCACCACGGCCGTTCGCGAAGTCAAGGAAGAAACTGGAATCGACTGCGAGGTGACGGGTCTCGTTGGTATCTATACCGACCCCAAGCACATCATCTTTTACACCAGTGACGGCGAGGCCCGGCAGGAGTTCTCCGTCCTGTTCACCGCCCGCCCGACCGGCGGCGCCCCGGCTTCGAGCAGCGAATCCCGTGAGGTGCTCTGGGTGCCCCGGGAGCAGATCCTCGGGCTGAATATGGACCGCTCAATGCGGATGCGGGTGCAGCACTACCTCGATGCCCGCCCCGAGCCGTATCTCGGCTGAGCGGTGCTGCCCTCGCCGTGGCTTGACGTCGGAGCCAACCTGTTTTCCTCGGTCGGCACCGTCGGCGCGTTCGCCGTCGCCATGTACCTGCTGCGCAAGGAGCACAAGCGCGAGGAACTCCACGACCAGGAAGCGCGCCGCTCCCAGGCCGTCAAGGTCAGCGCCTGGATCGAGGCCCGGCCCATCTCCTACGGCGGCAGGGAACTAGCCTTTCACGTCCACAACGCCTCCGACATGCCCATCTACGAGGTCTCCCTGCCGATGCCCATCCCCACCGGTGACGGCCCGGCCCACGAGGCCGAGTTCATCGGCCTGGTCCCGCCAGGGCAGACCGTGCAGCGCCCGGCCCCCAAGGAATGGGCCGCGTCTTACTTCTCCCCGGAGCCGGTTGAAATCGAGTTCCTGGACAGCAGAGGGAAGCACTGGATCCGCGACGAGCAGGGCTTCCTCACCTGTGGTGACCACCGCAGCGAAGCCCCGAGTTCATAGCCAGAAGCCCGGGAGGCTCAGGCTCGCTTGCTGGCGCGCAGAGCGGCCGTTACCTCACGGCACTGGCCGAGCAAGCGTGGAGCCGACGCCTGCACGGCGCGGTGTACCGGGCTGTCGGGCTCGTACCGGGAGAGAATCTCGGTGATCCGTTTCTCAGGGGACAGCCGCTCACCGCCCGGGCCGGTAGTGAAGTCGCAGTACGTGATGGCGATGACCTGATCGCCCGAGTGGCCGTTGAGCGGGAACTCAGCCAACAGAGGTTCACTCAGGCCGCGTTCGGCGGCCTCGGCCACAGCGCCGGAGTGGTGCGCCACCAGCGTGCACACCGCCGGGGCGGCGTTGGTCCGGTCACGCAGATACCGGGCGCCGTCAAGCGGGTGGAGCCCCGTCACGGCCAGTGCGGGGGCGTACCCGATGTCGTGCAACCACGCGGCGGTCTCGATTAGGTCCGTGTTCCAGCCCAGCAGCGGCCCAACAGCCCGAGCCTGTGCGGCGACACCCTGTGTGTGCACCCACCGGCCCGGCAGCGCGTCGGCCAATACGTGCCGGGCGATCTCCCGAGCCCAGGCAGGCGACTGGTCTGCCATGCCAGTAACCCTAACCGCCCTTGGGAGACGTGGCAGCTTAAACGAACCGGCCCTTGCCGGGCACGGCCCGGACCAGACCGAGCCTCGCCAGGAACGACAGAGCCTGCCTGGCGGTGCCCCGAGACACCCCATACTCGCGGGTTGACGGCAAGGGATCTCCTGGCGCGAGCTCGCCAGCGGCGATGGCCCGTTGCAAATCCACCGCGATCCGCCGGTGTGCGAGCAACGTCACCGCAGGCAGACCCGGCGCGAGTACCACGCTTCCCCGGCCTCGCACCGTGCCGACCAGATCTTCCTCGGCCTACCGGCCAAGCGCCCGGCGCACCGTGTTCCGCGCGAGACCGAACTCCCCGGACAGGGCCGTCTCAGACTGCCCCGGGGAACCAGGCGGTAGTAGTGCCAGCCGCACACACAGGGCCTCGGCGATCCGTGCATAGCTGCCCCACTGCATCGAGGTCGGACTCATCGACGCCCGCCCTTGTATGGCGGAGGTCGGGGCACCCATCAAGCCTCGCAGGTCACCCCTTCGGACACCCTTCGGGACGTCTAGGGACGTCTTGTGTTAGCGTCACGGCACGAGCATCACGGGGAGGAGCCCATGGCCGTGAAGGTGACACCGCCGATCAGTCCGCTGCGGCGGGCTCTGGCCGAGTCGCGGCTACGGGAAGTGGACGTCGCCGAGACTCTCGGCGTCGACCCGAAGACGGTGCAGCGCTGGCTCGCCGGGCGTCTGCCTCAACCCCGGCACCGCTGGGGGCTGGCGGATCTTATTCAGCGACACGAGTACGACCTGTGGCCGCACCTGGCCGGGGGGCTGGCGCCGACGATCAACCGGGAGATCCTGGCGACCTACACCCATCGGGGGGCGGTGCCTCGGGAGCTCTGGCGGCAGTTCTTCACCGGCGGCGAGAGTGAGATCGGCATCCTCGTCTACGCGGGACTGTTCCTCGCAGAGGACATCGATCTCGTCCGGATCATGCGCCACAAAGCCGAAGACGCGGTAACCATCCGCATCCTGCTCGGCGATCCCGATAGCGAGCAGGTCGCCCTGCGCGGAGCCGAAGAAGGCATCGCCGAGGCCATGGCGGCGAAGATCCGCAACGTCATCGTCCTCTACCGGCTGTTGCTGGACATGCCCACGGTAGAGATCCGCCTGCACACAACCGTGCTGTACAACTCCATCTACCGCGCCGACGACGAGATGCTCGTCAACCCACACGTATACGGCACCGCCGCAGCACAGGCCCCCGTCCTCCACCTGCAACGCCACGGCGACGGGGACGGCGACCTGTTCGGTACCTACGCCGACAGCTTCGAGCGCGTCTGGACAGCCGCCAAGCCCCTGCCCTCCTGACCGGGCTTCAGGCGTTCATCCTATGACCTCACGCACGGACCATCCGCACCCCGATGATCTTGGCATGGTCACCACCAGCGTTCGGCCGGTTCGTTGGGGAGCAGACGCAGGAGTCCAGGTGGCATGCTGATCAACTGACGCTCACCGGCAAAGCGCACATAGAGCACCTCAGGACCGCGGCCGAGGACCTCGCCCTGCTTGTGCAACCGGGACAACAGCGCCCCGTGCTCCGGGTGCTCGGCGACCTGCTCCACCCAGCAGAACAGCGCAATCCGGGTGCCGTCAACATCGCACCACCGGTCCCGGGCCGCTTGGGGTGCGTCAGAGGGCATGGTGCACCTCCCTTTCTAGTGACTGTTTGGTGGCCGGCTGGCCGCCGGGAGCCGAGCGTCGGGGGCCGCTCACTCAACCGGCGACCAACCGGGATCTGGCATTCCGCCAGCCATACCGACGCTCACGGCACGATCGCCACGCATCGCGGTGACGAGCCGGTCCGCCCGCACTACGGCCCGGCCTGGCGAGGGGGGTCGGATTGTCATCGGACGTTGCTGGGCGCGGGGAACGAGCAGACCCGCTGGCGCCGGATACTCCGCAGTGGGGGCGTCGGGATGAGCTGGGTGGACCAGGTCGAGCAAGGCCTGTAGCGCCTGCTGCGACGGACCCTGGTAGACCCACACCACTACCTCGGGCGCGAAGATGTCCACCGCGTCCCGTTTTGGCACCCTTGCCGTGGTGACCCGATCGAAATCCTGGATAGTGAGCAAATCGACGTACTGCTCCCACTCATAGGCGGCGACCAACGCATTCGGTGCCGATTTGGGTCCGCAGCAATACAGCGTGAACCCGTCGGTGATCACGTCAACGAGCAGCTCTTCCACGACGGTGGGCAGGCCCGCCTGCCCACCGTGATGAGGAACTGCGGACGGGAGCCGCCTCATGCGTTGCTCCCTGCTCGACCGGAGGGGCCGTCCCACAACGAGCGGCGGAGCTGGGGATGCAGATGCTGGCCGGGTAAACGGACGGGCAAACTGATGTGCTCGGGTGGGAGAGCGCTCCGGCGCCGCTGATGCTGCGGGGCCGGGCGGCCATAGTCAAGGTAATGGTTGACCTTGCCCACCACGTGGCGATCCAGCCCATACACCGGCTCTACGCTGCTCAGAGGTAGCCGGACGCGAGACGCATCGGCCGCCTTGGTTACCGCGGGGAGGCCCAGCGGCACATCCCCGCCCGAGTGCACAACGCCGGCCGCCAATGGTCGAGTCACTTCTAAGCCCTTCGTCATTCCCCTAGATTCATTCGCGGTCAAGCATCGAAGGAGGGCGGTTCAACGTTCACCACAGCTGCCCCGATGCGGTTATCGAAGGTTGCCAAGCGATGAGGAACGCCACGACTGCGGCCGAGTGTCGGCTTCAGGACGCTGTGTTCGTCCCGGATACGTCCTTCGGAGAGGGGGAAGCCTGGCCGACCGGATCCATGTCGCACGCAGGATCTGACCCGTGGGATTTGAACCCACGACTTGACGGATTATGAGACTTCGAAATCACCCAGCAGAGGTACACCACATGGGCATTGGGCCGCCCAACTTCGCGGCCGGAGGAATCAGCAGACACACAAGGGCGCGAGTTCAAGTCAACGTTGGAGGCGAGGATCGACACCGCGCGCACTCGTGCAGACGTCGCCGCTCGCCAGCTCCAGGAGCTGAGGGCTGCCGGCCGCCTCGCCTGGGTTCGTGTGGCAGAGTTGGTCACGGAACCGATCACCGACGAGGCAGAAATCAGCGCGGTGCTGGAGCGTATTCGGCACGCCATCGCCGACCAGATTGCAGAGGGCAAGCAGGTGCGGCTCCGATGAAAGAAGCACTCAACGCCACACAGAGGTCTCGACTCGAACACCTGGTTGGCCGAGCTCGGGCGCATCCCAGCGGTCGGGGTGACAGATGGCCTATCGTAGGAGAGGGCATACGCGGCCACGGCCCGCCACGATCAGCGCGCATCCGCGCCGTAACCACAGGTCCTGGTCCACTCAGCGGAGCGGGCCGATGTACCCGGACCGGCGAGTGGGACAGTCACAGTGGCAACCGTGCAGCTAGAGTTCTCGCGCAGCTGCTTACAAGACAAATCGTACACTGAAGGATTCTTGAAGAATGGGCACTTGGGGCTTTCTTCCGCTGGATAATGATACGGCGGCTGATTGGTGTGGCGAACTTAATGATGCTGCTCCCTCGGAACGGCCGGAGATGGTAGATAACGCCTTGAAATACATCATTGAAACCAAAGATAATATGGGGCTGGACAATACCCAAGTAGCCATTGCCGCCGCAGCCGTCGTGGCGTCCCAATTGGAAGACGGGCCACTCATGACGTCAGCGTATGGTCCGGATTTCATACTCGCAGGTGGTTCTCTTGATGTCGCCCACCTCGCGCCTCTCGCGGCGCAAGCGCTAAACAAAATACTTAACCATCGCGCGTCGGCTTGGCGATCAGAATTCATCGAAGAGATCGAGAAGCTGCACGACATACTGGCGTCCTCGTGTGGACGCCCTAGGCCTGAAGTGCAGTGGTCTGCCGTTGCCACCAAGGGCTTCTCGGACCGACCCGCGCAATCTGATTTGCTGCAACGATCATCCCTTATTGAAGTTATCGTGGGTTTGTTATCACCAATGCGTAATTCCAATGCGACAAGTTCCCCGCACGAGGGGCCGCAGGTAATCTGCATAGAAGGTGCGTGGGGTTCAGGAAAAACAAGCGTCATGCATCTAATTGCTAGCGAGCTAAAATCGCAAGCATGGGTCGTAGATTATGTTCGACACCCCCTTTTCCGGCCGTGGTCGGCATGGAAGCCTTCGCGGATCACACCATTTATGGCGCATCGCTTATTGGGCATATGGCGGTCGCGCCCCATTCCCACGTCGAGCGGAAAGTACACGCCCATTGAAAAATACGAGTCCGAGCCCATGCCCGTAGTGGCCACATTTGAGCCATGGGCACACCAATCGAGTGAACAAGTCTGGGCCGCGCTCGCCAGGACTATTACACAAGCAGGCACTGAGGCGTTGTATAAGAGTGAGGGGGAGCGGCGGAAATACTGGTTAAGTAGAAATGCTGAACGAGTGGACACCACGCCACTACGCCAGGCCCTTTGGCGCGGCATCGCCTCACCACTGTTGCGCGTATCAATTTTTGCGCTAATCGTTCCCATTGTGGTGCAGCTCCTAAGGCCCGATACCAGGTTCTCGATGCTGGGCATCGGCACTTTCGGACTTGCCTGGCTCCTCCCGGCGCTTCTCCTAGCTGCCGGTTTGGCACATACGGTTGCGCACTATCTGTTGGGGCGAGCTGATGCCTTTCTTCCGGAGGAAATGTTCATGGGTCCGGTACTGAGTGGCGTCCTCGCTACATCATACGCGGAGGGAATTCTGCGAGACCCATTGCATCACGCACGTTCAGGCAGCTTGTACCTAGTCCAACATGACGTCAAAGTGGTACTAGATGAGATGCGGCGAGCCAATCGTGAAATGGTCCTGTTTGTCGATGACCTTGATCGTTGCGCTCCCGATGTCACCGTTGAAGTTCTTCAAGCAATCAACCTTTTCATGTCGGGGCAGCTGCACGGATGCCGATTCGTGCTCGGCTTAGATCAAGCGGTCGTGGCAGCTCAGATCAGCGAGGTATACGGGCAGGAAGAATTAGCCAAGACAATGACCTATGGGGATGACCCTACGCTGGGGTGGAGTTTCCTGCGTAAGATGATCCAACTTCCTGTCATACTACCACGCTTAACGGACAATGCGGTAGAGGGCTATGTGCGCGCGTTATTGGGTGATATAGAAACACAAGTCGAGACGATCGAGCGGCTCGATTCCGAAAGCCAGCAAAGTTCAACAACCTCAGGTGAGCAAGCGGGAGACATGGCGGCGGAACGGCCAAAAAATATTGGCAGGCGCCCGAGTCTGCTTGAACGGCATCCCGAGGTTCGGGAAGTCTTGCGCAATCGGCTCGCCGCTAGCAATGGCTCCTCGGGCAGGGAAACGAAGAGATTCCTTACTGTGTGGCAATTCTACCTTCGAGTCACCATCAACTCATCGTCCGACATGACGCTGTCTAATGGCGTACTTCTCGCCAGACGGCTTGTTTTCGCGAGCGAGATCATCGTGCGCTGGCCTGCCTACCTTCGCCAGCTATGCAAGCCGGTTGACGGGAAATCTGCTCTGATCCTCCTGGCTGAGAATGTCGATAACGACTTGGAATGGACATCCACACTTGCCAAAATTGGACTTGACAAACCTGCATATTTCTCCGTAGCGAAGAATCTTCGCAGTCTTCTGCGCTGTGACGACTCAAAGGAAATCGCCATACTTACCATGCATCTGATTTAACGACGGGTGACGCCCACCGGGTCGGCGTGATCCACACCGGCTTCAGGCAGATCTCCACCCCGCTCGCGGTGTGGGTGCCCGAAACTGCGCGCGCAGCCGGTGACCTGCTGCTTGGTCGGCGGCGGGAGGATGGCATGATCCGCCGGTGGCGCTTCGGTTGATCTACTTGATGTTCTTCAAACTGGTGGGCTGGATGGTGCTGCGCGCCTGATCCGACACTACAAACGAGATCGAGATCCTGGTCCTGCGCCACCAGCTCGCCGTGCTCCGACGACGCACGCCGCGGCCGCGGATGAGTTGGACCGACCGAGCCGTGATCGCTGCCCTCAGCCGACTGCTACCGGTCCGCCGACGCCTTGGGCTGCTGGTCACACCATCGACGATCCTGCGTTGGCACCGACAACTGGTTGCCCGCGGCTGGACCACCCAGCCTGCCGGCTCTGTTGCGTTGACGGATGATGGGGTCGGTCCAGGATGGGAGGATGCGTCGTCGCCCTGAACCAGTAGCACCGCCACGGTCCGGTTTCGCGGGATTCCGGTTCCCACCTGACGTGAACATGGTGGCTGTCCGCTGGTACCTCCGCTACGGGCTGTCCTATAGGGATGTCGAGGAGTTGCTGACTGAACGCGGCGTCACCGTTGATCATGTGACGATCTATCGGTGGGTGCAGCGGTTCACCCCGCTGCTGATCGATGCGGCACGTCCCAGCCGGCACGTCCCGGGAGATCGGTGGTTTGTGGATGAGACGTATGTCAAGGTCGTCGGGCGGTGGGTGTATCTGTATCGGGCGATCGACCAGTACGGCCAGGTCATCGACGTGCTGGTCTCCCCGAAACGGGATCTGGCGGCCACCCGCCGGTTCTTCATCCGCGTCCTCGAGCACGGCCGGTGTCCGACCGAGGTGATCACCGACCGGGCAGCGGCCTACCCGCGGGTGATCGAGGAGCTGATACCCGCTGCGTGCCACATCACCGAGCAGTACGCGAATAACACCGTCGAAGCCGATCACGGGCGGCTGAAGGCTCGACTCCGGCCGATGCGCGGCCTGAAACGGCTCCGCTCGGCACGAGTGATCAGTACCGGACACGCCTTCGTGCAGAACCTCCGCCGCGGCCACTACGAACTCGGCGTGGACATCGACCGACAACATCGGCTCACCGCGATCTTCGCGGAACTCGCCCACGCCATCTGATCAACGCAGCACGGCGGAAAAATCTCGTCTGCTTCCGGTCTACGCTACAGCCCCCTCTCATATCCGCTGCTCAGACGGGTGCACTGCGATCACCCAGCGTGCACGGCAGCAGGTCAGTACACGCATCGGTGATTATGGGCGATGGCCGTGACGGACGGCGATCGGCACTAAGCTAAGCGTGGGGATTGACGTGGCATGATCGTGCTCCTCGCGCTCCAAATTCCAGCATCGCTCGACCGTGATCTATGCTTCCACCAGTCCGAGCGTCGAGGTCGTCGGCTCGCTCTCGTAGGCCCGCAGGGGGTCTGTAACACGGTCCACATCCTTGACACCAACGTTTGCGTCGACCGCGCAGGCTTCGGACGGCAGTCGGTCGGCCGCTGGTCACAGTCATGGCATCGCGCCGGGAGTGGATGCGTCTACGGTCGCAGTCGCGGCCGCCCCACCGCAATTGTAGAGGTCAAGGAGAATCATGGTCGACGTCCTCGCGATTCACGGGATCAACATGCACCGCTCACGCCGTGTGGCAACTGCTGAGGCCTGGCGCACCTCAATCGTCGACGGGCTGGTGGACCTCCGAAGCGGCCACGCAGAGTCATTGAGCGTCGAATTCGCGTTCTACGGTCACCTTTACAACGATGGGAAATCCGACGCCGAAGCCCACTACACCGCTGCCGACGTGGAGCCGGGATTCCAGACCGAACTCATCGAGGCAGTGGCTGCGGGCGTCCAGAACGAGTCCGAACAACCGGCGGACACGAAGCTGTGGCTCCCCAGTCCGCTACAGCGAGCTCTGGCAGCGCTGCAGCGCAGCCGGCTATTCGACGGTTGTGACTCGCTGCTGATCTCCTTCGTGAAGCAGGTCGATCGGTACGTGCACGACACCGATTTCCGCGCCGACGTGCTCGACGAGGTTGCGAAGGCGATGCAGAGCTCTCCCCACGTAGTGATCGCGCATTCGCTTGGCAGCGTCATCGCCTACGACTGGCTCCAGCACAACGAGCCACCGGTCCGGCCCGGATTGCTGACGCTAGGCTCGCCGCTCGGGTTCGAGGCGATCCGGCGGCGGCTCGACCGTCCAGCAGACCGGTCGCGGTGGCCCGGCACGATTCGTTCGTGGACGAACATCGCTGCGCACCACGACGCGGTGGCAATGGTGAAGAAGCTTGCCCCGCTCTACCACCCCGACATCGTCGATGAGCCATGCGACAACCCGCGTCGCTCGGCCCATGCGGCGCTGTGCTATCTCGGGAATATCCGCACTGCCCGAACCATTGACAAAGCACTCGACGCGGCACAAACGTGACCGTCCAGCGGCTGTTTTGCATGTCCGGGGTCGCCACGTACGGCACCGATCGTGAAAATCTCACCCGGGTACCGGAGGAGCTCCGGACCGTGCGCAAAGCCCTCAGCGGACTGGGCCTCGACGAGCTGTTTCCGTTCGACAAAGACGAGCGCGACCACCAACAACTCCATGATGAATTGTTGCTGTGGTCGACGAAGGACCCGGAGCCGACCGATGACGCCGCCGACACCACCCTGGTCATCTACTGCACCGGGCACGGACTCGCCGACGGCGGCCGGTTCCGGCTGGCCCGCGCTGGTGGACTTCGGTTCGATCCCACCGAACTGGTTGCGGCTGTTGAGCGCCGCCGCGATCTCCGTCAGATCGTACTGATCATTGACGCTTGCTTCGCAGAGCAGGGCGTCGACGACGTGGTCGCTGAAGCCCGGGTGCCCGGCTCGCGGACGGCGAACATGGATGTCTGGAGTTTCGGCGCCGCCCGGCGGGCGGATGAAGCACAGCAGGGCGCGTTCGCCCACGCTTTCGCTGACGCCCTCGTCCGGGCCGCGCACCCCTCCTGGGATCATGAGTATCTCGATCTCGCCTCCGTTGAGCTCGACGTCGAACGGCAGCTGGCCGATCAACCTCAGCGGACCTGGAATGTTCAGGCCAACCAGCGGCCGTGCCGCGCGCTGCCGAATCCGCTGCACCAGCCGAAGACGCTACCGCAGACGCTCAGTTCGCCCCTTCCGTCGCACTGGATTGCCTTGGCGCGCGGCGTGCACTCCGCCAATCGGCCAGGATGGTTCTTCACGGGGCGCACCGGCGTACTCCGCGACGTCGTAAAACATCTGGCAGGCGCCGGGCCAGAGCGCATCCTCGTGGTCACCGGCGGTCCAGGGTCGGGCAAGAGCGCTCTGCTTGGCTATCTCGCGCTGATCGGGACGTCATCGAGCCGGATCACCCTTCCGACCGTAGCTCGCGCGCGTCACCTCGTGGGCGAGGACGCGGTGACCGCGGCAGGGCGGTTCGACCCGATGGATCAGGACGGGGTGACGCGCACGCTCGCGCACGGCTTAGGAGCAGCGGGAAGCACCGCGGACATAGTGCGCGCCGCGCAGGAACGGTGCGGTTTGACCGGGATCGTCTTGGATCAGCTCGACGACGAGGCGCCAGATTGGCTGTGGACCGAGCTCGTGGGCCCGCTGGCCGCCATCCCTGGGGTGCGCCTGGTACTGGGCTCGTCCCGGGCCGTGCTGGGCAAGGTGCCGGGGCCCATCCGCCTCGTTGACCTTGACTCAGACGTCGACGGCGCGGGCGATGTGCTCAACTACCTCACCTTGCGCGTCCGCCTGGCCCGACAAGGGCTCGGCCTACATGAGGTGGTGCGAACGGCGGCAGCGCTCGCAGGGCAGGCGTGCGACCGATTCGACGTGGCATCGGCTGCGGCGGACGCCCTGCAAGGGGCGATCCGTTGCGGGGTTTCGTCCTCGAAGGCCGAAGCGGCCGCCGAGACGGCGGCGGCCGAGACCGCCCGTACCCTGTGCCTGCGGATCGCACGTCTTCACCTCGGCGACCGGGTCACCGCCGCCGTCGATGCTTTGTCGGTCCTCTGCTCGCACCACGAATCGGTCGCGTTATCGGCTGTCGAATGGGCAACGGTCGCGTCCGACCCGCCGGGAATTGCGGTGTCCCCGGATGAGATGGTGGCCACCGCGTTTGCCCTCAAATCGTTTCTCGAACAGCGACATTCCCCGGATGGAACGCTCCGCTGGCGTCCGCGCTTCCGGCCCCTGCCGACACAGGACACATCCGAAGCGGAACGTCTCCTCCTGCGCCTCCCCCAGCTGAACTCCGGCGCTACCGGGGACTGGTCAAGCGTCGACGTCGCGGTATGGCCGCTGCTCGTCGCCGCGGCCCATCTGGAGACACCGGCGGGAAAGTTGATTGATTTGCCTGAGTTCCTCCTCGCCTCCCCGGCATCAAGGGTCATGGCAGCGATGCGGAAGATCGGGAACAAACCAGAACAGGCGCGGCGCGCCCGGATGTGGCGGACAGTGCCGTGTGAAGCCCCTCCCGGAGACCGGGCCCTTCTGCTCGGAATCGGAGCCCGCAGGTATGGAGTCCCAACGTTGGCTGGCGCACCGGCGTCGATCGGCTATCGACCCTCCCTGGGCATCCGGTGGGTGCATCCCGACCCGTCGCGTGACAAGCAGTGCACACACCTCGCCACCGCAGCACCCGGCCCGGCGTCAGCGGCGCTAACCGCGCACGAGGACCGGACATTCGCGATCTGGGACCCGAAGGATGGGACGTGCCTCACGGGTCCCCAGGCGTTGCCCGGCGCCCCCTACTCGGTTTCGGTCACGGTCGGGAAGACGGGCGTCCTGGCGCTGCTGTCGACGCGGCAACGCGAGGTCTGGGTCATTCGCCAGAGCGAGGTGGCCGCTCTCCGGTCAGTCGTGCCGGACAACGCCGCGGGTGGGCCTACGCTCGTCGCGCTGCATGCCACCGGACTCGCAGTCACGACATCCGGGACGCAGGCCTGGCTGCTCGATGTGGAGGCAGGCGAGTTACCGCGGCAGCTCGCCCGGATGGATTCCACGATTTGGCAGGTACTGCTCGTCGGGACCGTCCAGGCTCCCGTCGCGTGGCTTGTGTCCGACACCGGCCGTATCCGGCGGGTGCCACTACGCGGCCCGGCCCGGCCGTCACCGGCATCCTTCCCTGTCCCCCACGGGCCATTGCAGGTGGCCGCAGACGCAACAGGCGACCGGTTGCTCGTCGTCGACCGCAGCGGCACCGTGCACCTTCGCGGGGCCGGCGCGGCGGCCACACCCCTGATGGGCTTGCACCGGGAGGACGTTCGCGCGGCCGCCGTGAACGGGCGGTGGGCTGCCGTAGCGGGCGTCACGCCCGGACGGGCGGCGTGGCTTGACATCTACGACATCACCGACCTTACCGGCCACCGTCGGATACCACTGGACGACACGCCCGTTGGCGTGGACTTCGTCGGGGACGACGAGCTCATCGTCGCGCGGTCTTGCGGGCTCATGGTGGTCGACATCGGCGAAACAGATCTCCCGGCGAACCTTAGGTGTAGGTGAATGATGAACTCGGACGACCTGTCGGATGTGGCATGGGGCGACGTCGAGCGTGATCATTTGACGGCTGGTCTCGTGCTGGTCCGCAGCCTCCTCGGCGGCCACATACCTGCGGAGGCCGGCTGGGCGTACCTCACTGAATTCGACCGCGATGTCATCGGCCGGCTCATCTCAACGGACCCGCTGACGGTGGCCCCCCTGCTGTGGTATTGCTGGTCCCAACAGGGCGGTGCGGATCTCGATAGACTCGCGACGTCGAGCGCGCCGGAAGGCACCATCGAGTTACTCCTCGACCTGGTGCGCCTCGGCGAGCTGGTGAACAGTGCGGCCGGATCGCCGGAGCCACGCACGGTAGGCACTAGTCCACAGGTACTTGTCGAGGAATTCAACCGGCGGTGCGTTGTCCTCACAGCGCGCCAGGAGCACCCGGGGGAACCTGTCTACCCGTGGTACGACCGGCGTGGCCCGCTCGAGAGAGCTAGTGCGGTGGCCACCGACTCGCTGACCGAGCTACTGAAGGACTTCCCCTCGCTACAGCGCGCGACACCGGCCGGCGCATGGTACGCGTGGTGGCCACCGAGCGTCCCGTTCCAGGCCCGGACCGCTGCGCTGCCCTTCGCGCTGTGGCTGCTCGGCCGTAGCACCGGCCTGGGGGCGCCGCCCCTGCTTTCCGACGGCCACCTCGTCGGGGAACGGGTCGAGATCTTGACGGCGGAAGAGATGTCGGTGCGGACGAAGGCTGCTGAGGAAGCCTGCTGTGACCTCCTGCTCCCCACCGGTTCCGGGTGGCGGAGATTCTCCAGCACCGGCACGGACCGACTCGGGGGCGAGCTGTCCCTCGACGGCGCGGCCGCCTGCGTGTGGGGCACGAGGTGGGAATCGTGGAAGCGGACGCACCACTTTGTCGAGCTGGCCCGGCTCGGCTGGTCCCTAGTCGACTGGCGACAACAGCCTGCCAATCAACCGGTGCCCGACACCGACGTTTCCCAAGTTCACTCACTGAGCCGGTTCTGCATAAACACCGCGGCCCCGGCGGCAATCTCGCTCGGCGGTTCGGCGGGAGGTGGCAAGAGCACGATCGTGCGACGCCTCGCCAATCGGCTTACCGACCCGAGCCTTACCAAGAAGCGCACCTGGGATGTCACTGTCGTATCGAGGGGAGCTGGCGAACTGCCGGGCCGTGAACTCGCACTCGCTGTCGGACGTCACGTCCTGGGGGCTGTGGGCCAACCGGCCGACCGTCGGCTGCTGGTCTTCGAAGACATCCAGCCAATCGGCAGCGGTGACGCGGACGCCGTGCTGCATTACGTCGCTGACCAGCTCGGCATTCTCGTGCTCGGGGTGCTGCAGTACGATGGCAACAACCAGGAGGAGTGGCAAACAGACAGGCTCTCCCCCGTTACCGCACCCATCGGGCCGCTCGCGCGGCAAGCCTTCATCGAGGAGATCGCAGCGGCCCGTCCCGAGCTGGGGCTCGATCCCGGGCCGGCATTCGCTGAGCAGGCAGCCAACCCCCGCTGCGACTTGCGCCGGATCACCCAGTTGATGGTGCCCGGAGCGGATCCTCGGGCAGAGCTCGTTGAGCGCTATCGCAGGCTTCCCACTTCGGTGCAGCGGCGCCTGGTCGCCGCCGCCGCACTCAGCCTGATCTCCGCGGAGATCACCGCAGACGAGCTCGTCGGGCTCGATGCCACCGACCATGCCGTGTTCGGCGTCGAGCCGGGCCGGACCGCGGCAACTGCCCGCCTGGCAGGGGAAGACGAGTGCCTCGTCCTGATGGACCTGCACCGCGGAGCAGAGCCGGGCGCGCCCAATCGCCAGCGCCACGAAATTCTGATGACCCTCGTTGAGGTGCTCGAACCAGAGTTGGCGACGAAGTTCCGCACTGGCGCGGCGATCCTTCCGGACCTGCTCTGCGGCGCGCGGCTATACCACCCCAAGGCGTGCCGCATGCTGCTAGACAGTGCGAAGTCCGACGACCGGCTTGCGGAATGGGTGTCCTCGGCCTCGGTTGCCAGCATTCACGCGCTACTGCGGCTGCGTGAGCAACTCGACGAGGATGACGTCCGCAGGGTGCTCACGCAACTCGTCGACAGATTGCCCGGAGAGGACGGCTGGATGCCCGCGACGCTTCTGGCAGTCGTGCGAAGCGTCCAGCAGGTCGACTACCTCTTCTCGCCCGAGCAGCGTGACGAGTTCGTGCGTTGGCTGCTGACCGCCACGGGCAAGGTGATCAGTGACGGGGCCGGGCGGCCCGATGAACGCCTGGCGCTGCTGACCATGATCGAGCGGTTTGACGGTGAGGATGTCAGGAAGCTAATCGCCGATCGGCTGTATGACGCCCTCGCAGGTCTGTCGGTCGAGCGCGTCGACGACTACCGACTGGTCCGCCGAGCCGACCACTTGCAGCGTCGGATCGGCCAGGTTATCGAGGGCCAGGACCTCGAAGAGGACATCCCGCTATTCCCGGTAAGCCAAGAGGACGCCGTTCAGAATCTATTGAACCACAAGCCGAGCCAGAGCGATGGGGTCGACGGGTTGATCGAGTCGATGATCCTGCGTCTGCAATTCGGATCCATGCGCGATAATTGGGATGCTGTTTTCGACGACCACAAGGACCACCTGAGTCCGGCCATGCGTCACACCTCGCCGGCACGGCTGACCCAGGCTTTCCACGAGCTGCGTACGTATCAATCGCCATACGCCACATGGCTGATCTCACAGTGGGTCGGCTTCGCCCCACAGGCCCGCGAGCTGATGAGCCGCTGCAGCCTCGCGGACGGAGCTGGGCTACTGACGGCGATCGGCAGATCCAATGCTGCCGCAGCATTCGAAGTGCTGAACACGTCACGGGACAGTCCGGCTGTCGTTCTCGCGCAGAGCCTCGCCCAACTGGTGTCCGACAGTAAGGACGCGAAGGGAGCCGGCTTGATGCTATCCGCGGCACGTGCCGTCGATGACATGTTCCGCACCGGGCCTGACATATTCTCCACGGTCCTCGCCGAGTCTCTCGGCGAGGACCTGGTCCGCGTCCTAATCCAGAAGGATCGCCGGCTCTCGTCCCGCTATTACTTGATCAAAGGCGTGTGGGATGCTCAGGCAGGCTACCGAGAGCAGACCCTGGACGACGCTCTGACGATCGTGGTGGAAGCCATTCGCGCCGGCCGCAAATACTGGGGACCGGCCATCGCATTGCGACTGGGGCAGGATCCGGAGCTGGGCGTCCGCGCGCTCACCGAGCTTCGCAGAAGGCTGTCACCTGAGGCACTACTCGTAGGAATGACAGGAGCACCCACGGCCGAAGCGTTGGCAAGTTTCCACCGGCTCGGCCGGGTATTGCACGAGGAAGTACCGGACCTGTTTCTCCACCGTTGGGACGAGGAGTCTTTTTCGCGGCTGGTCCTCATGTCGGCGCCCACCGCAGCCATGGATGCCTGCGCTCAGGTCGCCCACACACTCGCCGAGGCCGGGATGCGCAATCCCGGACCAGCCATCGTCGAGGCGACGGGTGGGTACTGCGGGTGGGCGGGAAGGCTGGAACACGGCCAGCAGCACGAGGGTTTTGCGCAGGCACTGAACAGCTTGCATGACCTCGACAGGTGGGCTGCGAAGGCAATGGTCGAGGAGCTGCGCTCCCGGCAATCGCGGATACAGATCAACGGCGTACCCGTCGATGCGCTCGTTGCACGGGTGCGCAACGCCCTGTTCGACGAACCGAGCGCCGCTCCGGCAGTCCTGCACGCTGTTGAAACGGTGGCACCTGGAACTGCCAAGGAACTGTGGAACGAAGCTGTGCAGGACGGGATGGCGTTTCACATCTTCCGGAACGAGATCAAGCAACTGCAGGATCCGATCGCGCAGTCGATCGCAGCCCGTCACCTCGTGGAGGTGGGCGTAGTGCCCGGAGCAGATACCGCGAACTGGGTCGAGACGGTCAACCATACCCGATTGCAAGTGATAAGCCGGGCTGCTTCCCCTCGCACCATAGACGCTGTCGTGCGCATGCTGGCGACGTGGGACGTGGGCTGGGGCGTCGCTGCGGCAAGAAGGATCACGCTTGGACAGGTCGCCCGGCGGTTGCGCCATGGGCTCGTCAACGACTTCCAGCCCACAGTCGGTCTGCTTCGAACGCTGGGCGCGTTGGGCCTCAGAACCGAGGTCGAGGAACTGATCGACCCCCTGATACAGACGGGCTTCGACCGAATCTGCAGGTATGTGTCGCTCCACACAGCGTGCGAACTGCTGGATCTGCTCGCCGAGTTCCGGCCGATTGACGCAGCCCAGGCCTGCACCGCCCTCACCGACGCAGTCGATGCGCAGATCCGGCTCCCGGTCGTCCTCGACGTCCGCGATCACTGGCTCCAGATCGGACGTGCCTGCCGGGCGCTGCACCGAAACCGACACGTTATGCGCCCTGTCAGTGATCCACAGATTCGATCGAACACGGCTCATGCACCAGTGCTGGCCTGGGCGGCAACCGGCGTCGCACAGCCCGGCTGGGGTGGGGATGTGCTAGATCAATGCGAGCTAGACCTCAATTCCGTCACGCGTTCGGGTGCGACCGACCAGGTGTGCGTGCTGGCCGCGACGAGCAGCGGATGGGCGCCGAGTATTCGAACAGACGGCCGAGCGTGGCACGTCGAATCTGCTCCCCTATGGCTACTACGAGTTCTATATGACGACGCGGCACATGACCGGATCGTGGCATCCGCCCTCGCCGCGATCGAACCGGTCATTCGTGCACGACTGGATTCACCGAAGTTCCGCGCGGACTGGGACGCGAAAAAGCTCCGACTGTCGTACGGATCGACAGCCTTTCAGTGGAGTTCAGGCAAGAACCCCTCAATCTGAATTCCATTCAATTCTTATATAACCCAGTGTAAGCAGCCAACACCTGCGTTACTGAGGTTGCGATCGGTTTGGTGTGGTAGCACGGCCTCAACGTGCGGGGTTCCAAAAGGCGGCCAGCTGTGTTGAGCAGCGGTTTCACGCCGCCCGTTCGTATTCGTTGATCAGGCCACCCAGAACCGGTCGACGGGTGATGCGTTCACGGCTGAGGTTCATGACTGGGTGGGTCGGCCGTGGTGGGCGAAGATCGCGGGTGCGGTGAGGGGCACTGTTGCATTAAGGCGAAGGGCGTCCTCACTGTGAGGCTTATGCAAAACCTCTTGAGAACATGATCAAAAATTGCCGTCCTCGCAGGTCGGCGACATGATCGCGGAGCTCGTCTCCGAGTTTTGCATAAGGCTCTGTGCCCCAAAGCGGCAAGCAAGGCCCTCAGGGACGTTCGAAAACCGTGATAAACCGGGCATTCAAGGGCCTGCCGCTCGGTCTCTACACCTCCCGCTGGACCAGCTCCGGTAAGCCGATCGCTTAATGCAACAGTGCCGTTCGGCCAGGTCATCGATGTTCTGGTGGCGGAGAAGCGGGACCTGACGGCTACCCGCCGATTCTTCACCCAGGCGCTGAACACCACCACGGTCACCCCGGTCGAGGTCATCACCGACAAAGCGGCGGTCTACCCGCAGGTCCTTGATGAGCTGGCCCCGGGCGCCTGGCACCATACCGAGCAATACGCCAATAATCGGATCAAAACCGATCACGGCCGATTGAAGTCCCGGCTCCGGCCGATGCGCGGACTCAAACAGCTCCGCTGCGCACGAGTGATCACCGCAGGGCATGCGTTCGTCCAGAACCTCCGCCGCGGACACTACGAACTCGGGAGCGAGGAACCCACGACGCTGCAGGTGATGGGCGCCTTCACCGAACTGACCATGGCCATCTGATCAAACCACCGGAACGACTTCAGACTGCCACCGCTTCGCCTAACGCAACACCGCCCCTGGGTCCAACCCGGGTGCCCGTCGAGTCGACACCACCCGGGCGCTGATCTTCGATCAGGTGCGGGTTGCTCCCGTAGCGTCGGCGTATCGGCGCTCAGTCCCGCGCGGCGCTGTCGGCGATGGTGTTCCAGAACATCAGCTCATAGGACTGAAACAGCCGACCGTAGGTGAAGGCTTCGTCGGTCTGCCGGCCCCCGTCGATGCCAGCCTGCAGCGCGGCCACGGCCTGCTCTTCCACCTCCGGAACCGGGGTAGCGAAGAAGTCGAAGAACCCGCACGCCTCGTCGTCGAAGCCGTAGTGCTCGCGCATCGCACCCGCGATGGTGCCGCAGTAGTCGCCCCATGCGGCGAAGTTGGCGATCAGCGCAACGACGACGTCGGCTGGTTCGCCGAACAGGCACAGCCAGGCCAGGTAGGCCGGATAGGCCTGGCAGCCGGCCTTGGGCTGGTAGGCGCGCAGGGCGGCTTCGTTCAGCCCGCTCGCCCGCGCCAGCGGGTCCAGCTTGGCCAATGCGAGACCCTCGCCCGCGGCTAGCCCGGCGAACAGTTCCCTGCTGTTGCGCTCCGTGCAGCGCGCGGCGATGGTCAGGAAACTTCGCCAGTCGCTGCGTACGATCCGGATTTCCTCGGCCGCGATCGTGGCGAACACCGACCGGGGCGCCTGACCGGACGCGATCAACGGCACCAACCGGTTGTCGTTCTCCGCGGGGGCCAGAGCCTTGCGGGCCGAGGCCAACAGTTCACGCGCTAGACCGGTCATGGGCGGGTACTCCACCAACTTCTTGTCTCGCTGTCTACGGTTTCGGTGGCCAGCCCAAGCCCGGCAGATCGCCGATCGGGCGCCGCGGCTGGCCATTTCGACCAGTGCAGCGTAGATCACCCAGCCAGCAATCACGCCTCGACGGCCGGCAAGCCGGCTGACGGCGCGCTGGCCTGGCAGGGACGCGAGGAGGACGGGGTCGCGCCCGACCCCGAGACCGAGACGTTCATTGCGCTCAAGGCCGGCCTGGACAACTGGCGCTGGGCCGACGTGCCGTTCTACCTGCACACCGGCAAACGCATGGCCGAGGGCCTACGGATCATCTCGATCACCTTCAAAGAGACGCCCTGGACCATGTTCCTGGCCGGGTCCGGGTGGGTACCTAGGGGCCGACCACCTCACCTTCGGCCTCGCCGATGCCTCACGGATCTGCTGTCGTTCTACGGCAAGTGCTCCGGACCCGGAAATGCGGCTGGAGAAGCGCTCCATGCAGTTCTCCACCCAGGAGACCGACTCGGCGGGCGACGCGATGGAGGCCTACGCGATCCGCATCCCGCTCGCGCCGCATGAGCGACGATGTCCGCTCATGGCGGATAGCGCACAACGAATGCTCGTGTTGTTGATCAGCGCAGAGCACTAGCCCAGCCTGCCCGCTCGCGGTGATCTGCCGATGCATCAGTGCCACCCAATCAAGATGAGTATGACATCGTGGCGGAGTCATGAGCTGCTTGCTCGATGAACCGAGCCACCTCCTTTGGGTGCGATAGCACGGAGGCGTGGCTGGACTTAATCGAAATGATGCGGCTGGGTTGGGCAGCTCGCTGGCCATCATTTTCTGCGCATCTGGATGGAGTATTTCGTCATCCTGAGAAATCTGGTACCGCGTTGGAAACTGCTGCCAGGCGGGGCACCCTTGGATCTGCGCAGTCAAGAGAGTGGCTGAAGTTGGTACTTCCGTCGCAGCCAGCGTCCTGGCTTTCTTCAGCTCAACGTCCGGGCAGAAGAACTGGTGGACCTTGTCACGCTGGAGGATGAGGAACGGCGGAGTCTCGGCCGGGTCGACGGGCACCAAATACTGTGCCGAGGCAAGCGGGTACTGCGCAAATATGCTGGCTATAGTTTCGCCGGTATCTGGAGCAACCGCAGCGATGTAGACCAGGCTGGCGATATTGGTCGCTCCCGAGGCGGCCTGTGTGATCACGACGCCTCCATACGAGTGACCCACCACGACCGTCGGGCCGTGGAAGGCACCCAGATCCCGCTGCACCGCCCTGACATCATCAGCGAAGGAAGTGAGGGGCATCTGGCTGGCGACCACGTTGAAACGCTTATGTTGAAGATTCTGGATCACCTGTTCCCAGAGCGAACCGTCCGCCAACCCACCGTGCACCAGCAGAACATTCGGCTTTTGCTTCTGATGAGTCGGTTCCATGGTTTCTCCGTGACCGTTGCAGGACGTCCGGTGGTGTCCCACCGACCAGTAGGACAGCACCGCAGCTTTAACGTGCTTCCCTGGAAGTTCACGTGGTTGCCGTTCGGCCATCACGGTAAAGAGCAACGGCGGCCGATGGTTGATACGTTCGAAGTCTGGCTAAAGCGCACCTTGGGCCATATCGGCCCACACGGCCCGCCGCCGCTCTCCGGCTAGGTGCTCGCTGCTGCTTTGCATGGCCCGCATCCGTCGGCAGGCGTAGAACCATGGTTGCGCCTGACCCTGCACATCAAGAACCAGCCTGCACAAAAAGCGGGTGGCGATCATGAGTGGAGTGGCCCCAGTACTGCGGATCGATCAAGGGACAACCACGCCGCCGTGCGGTGGGTTTCGTTAACGTACCTTGACCTTCTCGATGATCAGTACCTTCAGTCACCAAGGCTTGAGATCTCGTTGCGGTGCGTCAGTACCCAGGCGTTCGTCTATGTACCTTGAAGCGGCGGCTGACAGTACATATCTGGGCCGCCCCACCACACCGGCTAAGGAGATACACCGCCGACGCTCAGCTCGCCGGTTGCAGGAGAGGCTTCAGCCAGGTGATGAGGTGGGGCAGGTCGTGGTTGATGGTGGCGAAGTGAACGCCGAGTTGGGCGTCGGGGGTGACCTCACCCTCGGGGTAGCGCTGGTAGATCAGTGGCTGTCCGGTGCTGCTGTTTTTGTCTTGCAGTTCGGTGATCAGTTGGTCGGTGCCTTTGAGCGGGGCGGGGGGATTGGCTTGGACGCGCTTGTCGTCGGCGGCCTGGGTAATGCGGGCGGGGACGGTGAGGCTGACAGCGGGGTTCGTGGCGTCCAATTGGGCGTCGAAGCGGCGCTGGCCGTCGTTGGGCAAGTTCGGGTAGGTGCCCTTGAACTGCTGGATACCGAGTAGTCCTCCCCACGAGTCGTCTTGGCTGAGCCCGGCTCGGCACCGCTGGTCGACCTGCGGCCAGTACTGGGTGAAGGCCGTGTCGGACAGGACTTGGTCAGGCCGGATCTGTGGATCGCCGCCGATGGCGCCGCAGAGCAGTAGCGGCGTGAACGCGTATCCCTCGTTCTTGACCGCAAGCAGCGCGCCAGTTCGGACTGCTCCCAGGACATGGTTGGCCGGTGCGATCGCGGCAACGCCGACGAGATCGAGGTCGTCCCAGGCGGGGGCGTGGGAGGCGGCGAACAGGGCGGCCTGGCCTCCTTGGGAGTGGCCCACGATCGCGAAACGAGGTGAGAGCCGGGTGCCGAACAGGCGCCGGGCGGCGCGGACGATGTCCAGGACACCGGCGGCTTCGGACACGCCGAGCAGGTACGGGTGGCGCCGGTCGGTGGTACCCAGGCCCTCATAGTCGGTCATCACCACGGCCCAGCCTTCGCGCAGGAACGCGTTGAGCAGGGCGTGGGGGTAGATGTTCATCGGATGGGCCTGCGAGGCGAGCTGATCGCGGGAGGGAGCGCACAAGTCAGCGACCCCGACGGTGCCATGTGCCCAACTGATCACCGGGAACCCACCGACGGGCGGCTCGGTTCGCGGCACGGCGATGATCCCCGAGGTGGCCACGGCGTTGCCGTGCGCGTCCTGCGACCGGTACAGCACCAACCAGTTGTCACCATCGTCGAGCGCTGCGACCGCGTCGTCATCCAGTCGGCGCTGGTAGATCGGGTCTCCTCGGTCACCCTCCGGCACCGGAACAGGCGGGCTGTAGAACGCGTCCCCCGCCGGAGCGTTGTCCACGGGGTCGGCAAGCACCGACGGATCAGTCATGAACTCCTCCATCCTTCCTTCCCCCACCCCGTCGGAACGTCACCAAAACAGCGCACGACCAGCTAACACGGTGCGGTTGTGGCCGGTTCCTGCGGGACGACGCTGCACGTACCCGGCCAACGTGCTCAACTATCAATGGCCTTGCACCGCTACCCGAAACGCCGCACCTCCCGTGACCGCACCCGGTCCGCCATCGCGACCCACCGGCCCGCCAGCATGGCTCCTGACACAGCGCCTGTCTGTGTCAGCGTTGGTCGTTGACGAAACCCTTGGACACCGCCCAGTCGTAGACCTGCGCTTCGTCGACGGCCTGAGGCCAGTCGCAGACGTTCAACAACGGGTTGAACACCAGGCCCGTCGGGCACGGCTGGAAGTAGGGCACTCCGTCCTTCACCTGATAGAAGGACCCTTCGTCCTCAGCGTTGAGGCGGTATCCGCTGGTCTCTTCCGACACGTCGCCCACTGCGTCGGTCCAGTCCCAGGTCCCGCGATCATTGATGTCGAACGTGCCGGACACGACTCCCCCTCCACGCCCGAGACCCTCTCGGGTGACTCGAATGATCCGCCACGCCCTGTCGTCTGTCACCACCCATCCCTGACCCGGGGGTACTCAACCCCCGGCCGGTCCGGAGACTCCAACCCGCGCGGAAAGGAAGGTATGGACTTAATCGACCCCGATACCGGGCAGGACATTCAGGTCGACTCTCGTCGCTGGCTCTTGATCACCTGGGCAGACATCGTGGCTCACCCCGACCCTGAAGAACGCCGCACACACCGCCTGGCCGGCACCGAAGTGGACTACGCCGGAGGCATCAAACTCACCGACCGGCCTAGGCATCGATAACCGGACCGTGGTGCACGCCCTGGATTCGGCTGTGACAGTACACAACCCATATTTGAGTGAGGAGTCGCTGCGAGCTGCGTGGATGGGCCACGGGGGCTCTGGGCAACGTTGCGACTGCGCTGAGCGAGGATCGGGGCAGCGCCGACGGTGCGGCCCGCTTCAGACGGCTCAGAGATTAGGCTAGGCTAAGCTCCTAGAGACAATCACTCCGCCGTGCGGTGGGTTTCGTTAACGTACCTTGACCTTCTCGATGATCAGTACCTTCAGTCACCAAGGCTTGAGATCTCGTTGCGATGCGTCAGTACCCAGGCGTTCGTTCATGTAGCTAGAAGCTGCGCTCTCCGATGATCCCCTGGCGTCAATGTCTATATAGGGCGGTGTAGCCGTGTCCTGGCGGCCGGTTGGCTCCGCTGCCAAGTCGATGGCAAGGGTCCGCGACACTATCCCTCCCGTCGAGGCCACCTCACGATCCCTTCGATCCTCAGGAAGGCCTGACTGGTACGGGCCTCGATCTACACGAGCATCCCATCGGCGCCATGCAACGCCGTCGCCCACGCATGGGAGCGACATCCAAAACGCACCCGTGACGTTGGTCCACGGTGACCGGCTCATCCTGTCGACACGGCATCACGAGCACCACGAACGTAAATCAATGTCACGGCCCTGGTGGGTCACCAAGATCTAGGTTCCGCCGCCACACTTCGATGATCAGCTGATGACGCTCGCCGTCCGGCTCAAGCCCTTCACCTCGACGGACCCGGCGATGGTGCGGTCCAGACTCTCAGCAGTGCGGCTCCGGACAACCCTCCGCACGAGCGAGACGGCGAGATAGATCAACCAGGACGACCATATGCACTCGTTGACCGCCTGCACGACCGGCAAGATCGACCTCCTGAGGACAGAGCCCGCCATTCAGCGGATCCGTCTCTCCGAGGTCGCCCCCTGACGGGGGTTGTAGGTCATGATCTAGACAGCTGTCAACGTTCCGCGATTCCGCGATTCCTTCCGGTCCTACACGCTCGGTGTCAGCACCTGGCGTGCCCGACCAGCCTGAACGTCGGGGCGTCGGTTATCGTGCCGCCCGTGGACATCCTGAGTCGTCTGGCCACCAGCGCTGGCTCCATCGTGGGTGGTTTGATCGGCAGCGTTGCCACGCTCGTGGGTGCGCTAATCACCCGGGGCATCGCCCGTAGGGTGTGACCGGTGGGCGAAGGTGGACAGTGTGATCGCGAACCCGCGCGGGGATCTTGGCTCCACATGTCGTCGCCTCGGCATCCAACATGAGTTAGGCTCCCCGTTCGTGAAGGTCTTTCTCAGTTGGTCTGGTGATAGAAGTCGACTAGTAGCTACCGCTCTTAATAGTTGGCTACCATACGTGCTAAACGATGTTTCGCCGTTCGTCTCGTCAAACATTGACGCTGGTGCACGCTGGCAAACTGAGATTGCAAATGAACTTGAGGAAACAAATTTCGGAATTGTTTGTGTCACCGCGGAAAACCAACATGCACCGTGGCTGAACTTCGAGGCAGGCGCGCTCGCGAAGACGGTTGATGCAAGTAGGGTCATTCCTCTTGCGATCAATCTTAGACCAGCAGAAATCGCTAATCCGCTAGGTCAATTTCAATCTCAGAAAATGGATCAAGAAGGCGTGGGAAAGGTTGTTTCAGCGATTAATCGGGCTCTGCCGAAGCCGCTGTCTGCTGATCATATAAATAAGGCTACCGGCACGTTGTGGCCGGAGTTCGAAAAATACATTCAGGCAATCGATCAGCGGTTGGATGAAGATCTAACAGACAGGCATCCGCGTCGCACTGATCGCGAGTTGATAGAAGACATCCTCAACTCTATTCGCAGTATGGCTAGAGCTGGAGATAACATTTTGGCTGTTCCACTTTTAGGGCGTGGTGCATACTCTCGCCGCGCTAGGAGCGCTCTTCGGGAGCACCTCAACCAACTGGACGCAGCCGCTGAGGGTGAGATCACCATCGAGATGCGCGACGAGAACGGGCGCGAGTGGAGTGAGGCGTTCCGCGGACGGTGGTTGATCGAACCCGATGACGCCAACCGCTTCGGATCGGACGCCGGGGCGTGTTACGGGATCGCGCAGACGGCCACGGGCAAGATTGCAGTGTACGTGCACCACGTCAACGACCGGTGGCCCCCCGCCTTGAGGGTTTATAACGACCTCGACGAAGCGCAGGACGACCTCCACCTGGACGACAGAGCGCTGGCAATGGCGGCGTCCGCGATGGGCCAGCATCGCGTGATCCACCGCGACATCTAACAGGCCGAGGAGAGCCACCGCGAGATCGGCCAAGAGGGGCTGGCACTATTGCAGCCGGCGCACACCTGCTTGATCGAGGCCTCGCCGAATTCCCCGAGCACGCAGTCGTCCACCTGGAGCCGGCTGCTCACGATCCTCGCCGGACCCAGGCCCACGTTGCTTAGCAGCAGGCCCGCTTGCTCTCCCGGGTGGAATGGTGTCGCCGATCTGAAGGACGGGGCGGACGGACTTCCGGTTGTCGGTCTGGGTCCGTCACCTGTACCTCGACGATCGTCACGACGAACGACCGCAGCGCGATGACCACCGCGCACGTGTCCACAAACGCACCCTGGGTCCAGCACTGACTTCCGTCCGATCACACGGTCGTGAGCGCCCGGAATCCTACGGCGACCGCCGCAGCTCACACCGTGGCTAGACACCGCAGTAGTAGTCGCGCTGGACCAGCTGAGCCGCTCGTTGTCCGGTGTCATCTGCACTGTGGAGACGCTGACGGAAACCGGGTGCTGCGGCAGACTGGGCTCAATCAAGGGACACTCATCCCGCGTGTCGCGGGGTACCTCTATGTACCTAGAGCTGCTGACCTCACCGCACCCTTATGTATGACTGGCTGGGCTGAGGAGCATCTGCTCATCGCGAGGCGGTCGCGCAAGAGATGCACCAACTCCGCATCGCTCTTCCTAGCGTAGTCGTCGACGCTCAGCAGGAACCGTAGGTAGTCGACGGCAAGGACGGCACCGGACCGGAATGTCGTCGCCCGCCGTGCGGGTGATGATGATCTCGCCCTCGGCAGCCGGACCCGAAGCCCGTCGTCGAAATCGGTCTCAGAGCCTGTTTGTAAATGGTCACGCGGCTTGTTGATCTTGTCCTTGGGGTGCCGACGCTACGGCGCGGGGTCCGCCCCATCGAGAAGGAAGCGGTTTGCTGACTGTAGCTGGTTACTCCTCCAGCACCAGGAGCCCCCTCTCGCGCCCGGCACGACACGCCACCGTGACCAAATCGCTACCAGCTGTCACCCCGAGTGAACACCACCAACAGCATTTTGCCAACAGGCTCTCACAGATGCATGGGCGTATCGCTGGCTATGCAGCTGTTGGGAGCGCTGATCGCAGTGGTGGCTGCAAACGCGCACTTGATCGTCAGGCCGGCGATGTCGCAGCGTGATCAGGCTGGACTGCCTGGGTGCATAGCGTCTGCACCGTGGATCGATCTTCGGTGCTTGTCCCTCGCGCGACGCTATCGTGCTCCCAGCGACACAGGCGTTCAAAACCTACTCACCGGAGACTCAGGGGTCAACGTGACGCTTGCGAGGCTGAAGACGGCATTCATGTGCATAGCTAAGGAGGCGCACAGCTCAGCTTCAGGCGGGAGTGGCGAACTCGCCATCGGCCGACCTGGGGCGGCGACGTTTAATGAATCGCGGGACAGCGCGATAGCTGGACTAAGCCACTTTGAGGCCTGTGTTGAAGAAGTCAGAAAGCTTGAAGAATTCTCTAGATTCGCGCGACCACAGGATGCTCAGCGTATCGTGCTTCAATTCGTCTATGATTTCTTGGAGGCTAGTTCTGATCTCGAGTTCGCAACGTCTACTTTCGACGGCGCGTGGGCTTCTTTCCAATCCGAACTGGAGTCCGATTCATGGACATACCTCGCGACCTGTTATCTGGAGAACTTTGCAAGCAACTTAGAACATCAAGCGCTCGTGGACGGGATCTCGATACACCATCGATCTAACTACGATTTCCGCGGCATGGGTTGGTCTGACTTCCAGCTTGAGAAGCTACACGAGAACTGGCACGGCCGTGGTATGCATGTTGTGGTTGCCGAAGATAGGATCGCGAAGTCGCCCGATAATTTAATTCTGATGGGTACCGGAGTGCCTGAACAAAAGATCATCAAGATGCTTTGCGCGCTGCGCTTGACAAAGGAGGGCGACGTTGGCATCGGCCAAGACGGACCATTGTGGAGCATTTTCAACCATAGGCGGTCTGGGAGCGGCTTCCCTCCGCCAAGCGGAGTTTCTAGGTCGAGTCGCTCAACGGGTATTCAGTTCGGCCAGCCGTACACGCTCGATCCAGCGGACGTGCCAGAAGTTGCGCATCGTTACACACAGCTCGGCATTATCGAAGCCTACAGTGGCAAGAGTATATTCAACATCGATCTCGCAATAAAATACTTTGAGTCAAGTTACGACAGAGTCCCACTAAGAAGTGATGCGTGCGTTGTAGATTTGGCAACTTCCGCCGAGGCCCTGCTTGGCACCAAGCTTGAAAGTGCATTCCGACTCGCCTCACGCGCGGCGGGACTACTCGGCGGTTCGGACGATGAGAGAAAACGCATCTTCGAGCTGATGCGCAGCTGCTATGACGCTCGTAGCACCATCGTGCATGGATCCGAATTGAAGCCGAAACATGCGGCGATCTTGGAGGACTATCGAGAATTTCGCAGTTTGGTGAGGCGACTAATCTCCGCGTTTCTGTATCTGATCGAGCATCCACATAACCGTTACACCAAGAAATACTTCGCCGAAACAGACGTTGATATCGATCTCCAGAGTTCTCGCGATCGGACGGCGCTTCGGGAGGCCATGGGACTCCGGGACGCAAGTTAGCAGGGATCCTCAAGACCGGGCAGAATCTACAGGTCCCCAGGTGTGCACCCTCGTCCTCAATCAGCGCCTCGGGGGAGCTGCAACATAGATCTACCGACTTCCAGTTATGCTCCTTTGATTCGGCGGCGGCGCCGAGAACGCCAGAAGTCGGGCAAGGTCACTGTCCGATGGAGTTGACCGCGACCGCTCGCCCGACTCCTGCGCCTCCGTTGTCACCCCACGGTCGCTAGTCCATGGTGAGCGTCCTCGAACGCCTTCGCCACCTTCAGCGGGATACGGCCACGGTCGGAGATGTTATGCCCGCCCGCGCCCACTCACGGATCGCGGCGGTCTGCTCCCGGCTCTGCTGGTGGCCGCTGGCCGTGCGCCTCGAAGTGTTCGATACAGCGGTGCGCTTTCCCACTTTACGCGCCTTCGCTAGGTACCGTGCCAAGTTGTCGCGAAGCTCCCCAGCGTGATCGCGGGACAAATCAATCTCAAACTCTCGGCCGTCGATACCAAAGACGACCGTCTCGTCAGCCTTATCGCCGGTAAGGTCGTCGATCAACTCAACTTTGGTTTGGGTCGCCACAGTTCACTCCCATAAGCTCGCAGACGGATTGTCCGTGGCAGGATAGACCATTAGCCGGACCGGACAAAACTCGGGTAGCTTGTCGACTTCGCCAGTGGTGTAAAGCCAGCGGACACAGTCCCGACCAGCGTGGCCTCAACGGCAACCCCAAGGCCTCGGGAAACGACAATGCCACATAGTCTCAAGCACGCCCATCGGTGGAGTGAGAGACACAGATGCAAGTCCCCTCTGGCAACCGCTAGGAACCGGTGCTCCCACACCGGTCCTAGCCCGAGCAGATCCGATGGCAAGGATCGCACCCGCCAGCACGGCTGGCCGAACCAGCTGACCTTCCACCACGTCTTGCAGCCCGATGCCGATTGCTACGTTGATCTTGAAACAGGAACATCTTCTGCATGGTTCATGTCGGGGCGCCACCCGCCCGATCCCGCCGCCACCTTCCCCGCCGCTCGTGGTGGTTAGATCGGCGTGCGCCTGCGCTCAGGCTGATGTAGCTGTGCCATGTCGATCATCGGGATGCTGTATGCGATCTTCGTCGGCTGGCGCTGGAACGATGATGGAGGAACATGTTGAACGTTGAAGTGTCCAGTACGGAGCTGTCATCGATTTTCATACCGGAGATAAGGTTAGGCTAAGTTCCTAGAGACAATCACCCCGCCGTGCCCTGGGGTGACGCCACCGGGTCTGATCATCGCGCTGGCGTGCCAAATCGACAGGCATCCGCAGGCGTCGAAGCCTGGGACTACCCCACTACCAGCAGTTTGTGTTGGTTGAGGGCGTGTGCGTAGTGGTCGAGTCCCCCCTCGGACACGTGCACTACCCCTACCGGCTGGTCGGATGGTCACGTTGACGGTCTTCGCACTGGCGTCGTAGAGCATTTCCAGCCTGAGGGCGGAGTACAGATCTTCTATGCTGGCGGGGTCGGCCCGATTGAGGGCCTGTCCCACGTCGCCTAGTTCGTCGATCATCGCGGCGACGTCGGCAACGCTCAGCACACGGCTGGTGGGAATCCGATCAAGGTCGGCGCGGGCCGCTTGCCGTTCATCTTCTGCCCTGTTGAGCGCATCCACGAGAGCCACGGGGTTCGCGCCGGCCTCGATCGCGTTCTGCAGCCGGTGTATGCGCGTTTCGGCGCCGGCCAGCTTATTCCGGGCCTGTTCCATCCGAACGTTGTCGCTGGTCGAGTCGCCCACAGCAGCAAGTTGCTCGACTGTCGCCGTCCGATGATCGTTGTCGAACAGACCGCCAATCCAGGCATTGACTGGAGCAAGCACCGCTCGCTCGGGCAGGTACACGTTCTTGGGATGGTCATTGAGCAGGGGTGAGCCGGG
>QHBZ01000255.1 GCA_003244055.1 Pseudonocardiales bacterium
GCCCTGGCGGATGCCAGCCGGGCTACCGTGGCCGCGCGGCATTGGCGGGACAACCCAGGACTGGCCGAGGCCATCACCCTGACTGTGCTGGCCTCCCGCGATCCCGCCGCGGAAGCTATCTCGCTCCAAGAGGCCATCAACATCTGGCAGGAAAGGGGCTGCCGTCCCGAGGAGGCGGCGACCAGAGTCGTGGCCGCTCACCTCGGCGCGTCCATACCGCACCTCGACGCCCATCTCGCGGACCAGATACTTCGAGGCTACGGCGTCGACATCGGGTCGCGGCGCGTCGCCGGACCGCTGGGCGTCCTCGTCCGTTCCGCGCCCACGGTGTCCATCCAGACGCTGGGCGTTTTCCGGGTGATCCGAGACGGGGTCCCCATTCCCAATACCGCATGGCAGTCGAAAAAAGCCCGAGACCTCTTGAAGATCCTGATTGCGCGTCGCCGGCCGACCCCCCGTGATCAGCTGATGGAGCTGTTGTGGCCGAGGGTGGGTCCGGCTGTGGCCGGTAACCGACTCTCCGTACTGCTTTCCACGGTCCGCGATGTGCTGCAACCCCAGCCCATAGGCGAACCTCCTTTGGATACCAGCGATGGCGCAGTGTCATTGAACCGGGCCCGGATCAGCGTCGACGTCGAGGACTTCCTCGCCCATGCCACCACTGCACTCGAGGCGGACCGGTCCAGAGAACCCAATGCAACCGCGCGACTCAAAGCCGCCGTCGCCGTCCATACCGGGGATTTCCTCGAGGATGACCCTTACCAAGAGTGGGCCTCCATGCTGGCCGAGGAGGTCCGGGCCATTTACATCGCCCTTCTGCGGACATTGTCTCAACGGTTGCGTGACGCCGGCGACACCGACGCGGTGGTGCAATACACGCTGCGGCTACTCGAGCGTGACCGCTACGACGAGGATGCCCATCACAGCCTGGTCGGAGTTCTGATCGACGCAGGCCGCCTCGGCGAGGCACGCCGGCACTACCGGAACTATGTCCGCCAGATGGCGGAGATCGACGTCCAACCGAGCCCGCTGTCGGAGATGACGCCGCGAAGGTTGATTGCGGGCTAACGCCGGCCCACGCTGCGGTGGCCCGCTGCTCGACGGGTTCATCGAATCACGCTGGCTGCTCCGCCCGGGTCGGCACGGGCCGAGTCGAGCTCGGACACCAGCAGCCGGAGCAGGTCCGAGCGCGCGGAGTTGACGAAGAAGTGGTCTCCCGGGAGTAGGTGGGCCCGAAAGGATCCGGTCGTGTGGCTCGACCAGGCACGCACGTCTTCAGGAAACACTTCCTGATCAGCCAAGCCGCCGAAGGCGGTCACAGGGCAGCTCAGCGGTACCTGCGGGCGGCACACGTACATCTCGGTCAGGGTGCAGTCACTACGCAACATGGGCAGCATCGTGTCCAGGAACTGACTATCCGCCAGCAGCTCCGGCGGGATGCCGCCCAATCCCTCGACGGCGGCGATGAACTCTCGGTCGGGCAGGGTGTGCCAGTCCGGCGAGCGGCTCGGCAGGTGGGGCGCTCGGCATCCGGAGGCGAACAGGTGCACCGGCTGCAGACCCCTCTGGCGTAGCCGGCGCACCAGCTCGAATGCGATCAGGCCGCCCATGCTGTGGCCGAAGAGCGCGAACGGGCGGACGAGATAGCTGGCCAAACCGTCCAACAGCTGGCCGACCAGCGGCTCCATCGACTCGATAGCAGGCTCATTGAAGCGGTTCTCCCGGCCGGGTAGCTGGACCGACACGACCTCCACGTCGTCGGGGAGGTGTGCCGGCCAGTCCCGGTACCTGCTCGCTCCACCACCGGCAGCGGGCAGGCAGATCAGACGCAACCGCGCGGTCGGCCGCGGGCGGCTGACCTGCGTCCAGGGCGAGCGGGTCACGGCGAGTTCGACCGATCAGGACTGGACTTGATCAGGACTGGGCACCGTCCATCTGCTCGCGCAAGCTCCGCGGCCGCATGTCTGTCCACACCTCATCGACGTACGTTGAGCACTCCTCCTTGCTGCCCTCCTTACCTACCCGGTACCAGCCCGCCGGCACATCCAGGCCGACCAGCCACAGCGAGTACTGCTCCTCGTCGTTGCGCAGCACCTCGTACCTCGCGTCGTCGTCCATATCTTCGATCTCCTTATCTTGGGAAACATCTTGATAATCAGCACTACGGGCCGCGGTGCCCTTCCGCGACGACTGGGTGCCGGGGGAAGCTACGTAGGGTGGGGCTCAGCGTCGCCACCATCGCGGCGGCCGCGATGCCGCCCGCGCACACCAGCACCGCGAGGGTGCCGGAAACCGCCGCGACCAGCAGCCCACCCAGAACCGGACCCAGCGTGGCGGCGACACCGGTGACGATGCCCAGCACGCTGCTCAGCCGGCCGCGCAGGTCGTCGGGGGTGAGCAGCAATTGCCGTGTGATGATCGTCGTGTTCGCGGT
>QHBZ01000256.1:0-14117 GCA_003244055.1 Pseudonocardiales bacterium
GGCGAGCAATAAGGTATCATTCTCGGTGGTGCACTCACCCTATGACACCAAGGGGTATAAGTGCCCGACGGAAATTTGCAATACATTGGCAATACATCCATTTTGCAGAGCGGCAGCCCTCTGCATCGAAGCGCTAACGGCCAAGTGGCGCACGCACACCATTGCCACGCTAAGCTACGCGGCGGCGCATTTAATTGCCATTGTCGCCATTGTCACGTTAAGTTGCGAACGCCCATTGACTGTGCGATATCGGTCAGTCACCACTCCACACCACGCTCGGTTTCAAGATCAACTGTCACGCACCAAAAAATGACCAAAAAAAAGTTGCGGCTAGAGATGGGGAGCTAGAGGTATCCAATGTTGCGAAGATGGCTAAAAAAACGAAGCTTTTGCCGTTGCTTTCGTGACTGTTGGTTGCGATGATTCACTTGACCGATGTCGATTGCATTCTATTGTTCATTGTCTTGTGCACGTTCGCGTTGTGTGAATCGTTTGTTGTGTGCTGTTTGATTCCATCGTTTGATAATCGGTTGATAATCGTCGCGGACGTCATTAAGCGCACCGACCGATGGCCGATGCGCTGGTTGTGTTCGTGGTGGTGGTTACCGTGCGTGTTGTGCGCGGGCGCGGTTCTCGGTCCAGTCGGGTTGACCGATCCAGCGGCAGGAAGTGCAGCTCGGGAAGTAAATGCTGCCGTACCTTCCGCTGACTCTTACTTCTACCCTGTGGCCGGTTCGGGAAGCGCTCATGGATATGAGCGTATCGAGTTTGTGAGTTTATCTGTACCGCTATTCGAGCGTATTCTGTCACCATTGTTACCAGCGCCTGCTATTGCGTACGGGTTGATACAGTTCTGGGTGCATTTGGCGGAGTGAACCATCCCGACAGTTGCAACTCCGATGCGCTGGCGTCAAGTTCGCGGGGTCAAGTGGATCACCACCTTGCGCGAGTCCAACAATATGGTGAACGGTTGCGGCGAGTCGGTGACGGTAATAGAGGGCGTAATTGATTGGCAATCCGCAGAGCGCGCACGGTAGTCCGTACAGTGCGCCGGTGGCGATTACTTCGGCTTGGACTTTCCGCCATCGATAGCCGGTTCTACCAGGCCCGCCGCTGACCACCCCGTCACCAGCGCCGGGAGTTGGGTACCGGTGCGCATTCCCGGTGCACTGGAACTAGGTTGCTCGGGTCCGCCGGATCACCGCCATCTGCCACGCTGACGAGGCGGTGAACGGCGGCACGGGCATATCGGATTGGCCGTCCGCATATCCAGCAGGGCGACCGGTCCGCTTTCCCGCTTTCCAGGCACAGCTTTTCTGCTCGCCGTATGGCAGCAAGGGGATCGCGGATCATGGTTCAGGTTCCTCCGGCGTGCGGTAAGCGGTCGGTTGTGTGTTCCGCGGATTTATTTCGCGAAAAGTGGTTCCCCATCGTCTTCGTGGCAGTTGCAGTCCGGGTCGGTGGGGTCGCAGTCGCACTCCTGGCCGTCTTCGGGCTTCCTTTTATCGTCGGGGTCGGCGTCTTTCTTCGCTGCCTTGGCGCGGGCGATGGCGCCACCGCCAGTGGTGGCGGCTCGGTTGGCGAAGGCGGTATTGCGTGCCGGCGCTGCGGTGGTCCTGAATGCTGCGCCGGTGCCGGTGAAGGCTGCGGTGCGTGGTGCGGACTGTTGTACCCGTCCGATGCTGCGGTCCATTCTCGTCAACTCCCGTTGTGCGGTTATGGTTGTTCAATTTATTCGGTTGTGGTGCGCTGGTACCCGCCGAATCACCCCGGCCGCCGTGCCGCGAAAAGCAATGCGGCGGGTACCGCGCTCACCCCGGTGCGGGAAAACAAAGGGAGAAGAAGACCAGCACCGGGAGTCTCTATTTTTTATGTCAGCGAGATGCCAGGTGATAATGCCGTCCTGAAACATTCCCGGTGAACCGGGGCGCCGCCTTGGTCGAGGCTGAGGGCACCGTTGGCTAACTGTCGGACTTCGACGGTTTCCTGGTCAGTGTTGACCGGTTTTGCGCAGAACGCGCAGGTCGGTGCAATGGTGACCATCGCTTGCAGCGTTTCCATGACGTTCTCGGCTTCGGGCTGCGATTCAGTTCCTCCTCGGTGCGCGGTGTGGCGCCGGTATCCGAAAATTGCTCCGAGGTTCCATTTCATGGCACGTAAAACCCCAACTTTGCAATCCGATCAGCGGCGGCCAGAATCACTGCTCTGCGATCCCTCAACACGTCGATACAGAGATCCATGGCCCGGCGCATGACGAATACGTCATAAATCGATAGGGCCTTATGATCCCCTTTGAGCCCTTTAGCACCGTTCGGGAAGGCATCCCGCCTAAATTTGTTGATCCAAATTTCGGGGGCCATGAGGGTGGCCGCCCGCTGTATGGGCGTGCCGCCTTTACTGAAACCACACTCGCCCGATCCATTGGGGGAGATTGTCGCGTATTTGGCGTCGAGGCCTACAGCGGCGGCGACGCACAGGTGAGCAGATTCGTGTTCGGCGGCTTGGCGCTGGTCGTTCTCATAAAGGGCTTTGCGCCGCGCGTCGCGGGGCGTGATGGGCTGCCCACTGCCGAGAACGTTGCTATTCAGGATGGCGTCGAGCAGACCGTGGCCGGTCACCAGCCATTCCCTCACGACATCTTTCTCTCGCCAGGGTAGGGATGCGTAGACTTGCCGTGCGCGCCGCTCGGATGTTGAGATCATGCTTTCCTTTTCCCCGGTGGTGTTTGGTGCTGATGGGCGGCAACGCTGGCGGGGTCGAGCTGCCAGCGTCCGCCGACTCGGCGCCCGGTGATGCGTCCTGATAGCGCGAGGCGCTGGACTTGCCGTTTGCCGAGGTCGAGTTGTTCGCTGGCTTGCTCGACTGTCAACGTGAGGGTGCCGCAGTGTTGCTCTGAACGCTCGTAACGACGGTCGGTGCGTCGTTGTGGCAGTTCAGCGGTGGCCTGCCAGGCGTCGCTGGCGGCGTTGATAGCACGGATAGCGGACATGAAATCGTCGCCGTGGAGCCAGCGAGCCCGCCGAATATGGGCCGCGACTGGTGGCTCTCTGAGCAATTTCGACAGCAAGTACGCGCCCGGTCCGCCGATCAGTGCGGTGGGTTCGCCGACGTACCTGGCAGTCATTCGCTTGCGGGGTCTTCGGTGTATTTGTAGTCGGCGGGCACTAGCGACGAATGGATGTAACGCAGCGAACGACCGTCAGCGAACAACACGTAGTGCCGGTCGGGTGGCTGCTGATCATCCTCCATGGGTTGGCCGGTCTCGAACCGGTGGAAAGGTTGATACCCGGCGGGCACTGACTGACCATCTTTACGGCCCCCGATGTAGAAGGGTTGCAGCCCAAACAATCCATCACGGTGCGCGCCATCGGGTACGGGTTGCATTCGTTCGAAGTCGATGTTAATCAAGATGTTGTTTCCTTTTTTGATCTTCCGGTGGACCGGGGACGTGAGGTGGACCCACACCCGTCCTTAAGGACGGGGTGTGGAGTCCACTCACTCACTGCCAGTGGACCACCAGTCCACGGGCAGTCCACTGCACTGCCTGTGACCTGCGGGGATGTAGTGGACTGGTAGTGGACTGGTGGTGGACTCGACGGGTTTTGTGGATCTTGTTTTTGGGTGCCGAGTGTACCTTTGTTGATCAAGCTCCACTCGGTTTCCGCTGGTAGCGAGGTTGCTAGTGGACTCAGGTTGATCAAGCTCCACTCTCCTGACCAGGCACGATGAAGTACCGTTTGGTGTTGCGGATGGTCTTCTCGGTCACCAAACCGGCGTCCCGCAGCTTGCCCAACGCGCGATAGAAACCGGATTTAGCGTTATCGTCCACGCCGATTTCCGCTATCAGTTCGGGACCGGTCGCGCCGACATCGCCGTAATTGGTGAGCACTGCAAGTATGCGCTCCCGAAGTGGAATCGTGACATCATCAGAGCGGCACCCTTCGATGATGATCGACCCGTGCGAATGGGTCCGGCGTAGCCAATGCACGCCACCGGATGGACCGTCCTTCACCTTCTTGCGGGTCATCGTGAACATATCGCTACCTTCGGCGGCTTCCTTAAGGACCAGGATCTCATCGGCGTTGGCTTCGAGTTGGGAACCACCACGAGCGCGGCCGGGGTCGGACCATCCGGGATGGTGGATGAGCAGCGCGGCGCCGTTGATCGCGGTGGACAGGTCCGAGAGTCGCCGCATGATCCGTGCTGCGTCTTTCGTTTCGTCCGCGTCCGGCGCCAGCGAGGACAGTGTGTCGAATATGACGAAACCGTAACCGCCGTTGACGGCGTACTCGCGTAGCGCGGTCCAAGTGTCCGCGTTATTCAAACTGTTGGGCTTCACCAGTACCGTCAGCCACTCGTCAGGGACTGGCACGCCGTTATTCCATGCCATCTCCCACGCGTGGATACGGGGATCTAAGCCGGATGCGCCTTCACCGACGATCATGAGGGTGCGGCGGCGCCGTGGCACCCGGTGGTTTAGCCAGTTCTTCCCGGTGGCGACACAACACCCGATGCTAATTCCGGTGAACGATTTGCCGATACCACTGGTACCGATCATCAGGGCCGCGCTGGGGACGGACAACACACCGGCCACCAGGTCCTCGATGACCGGCAACGTGGCCAGTGCGGACCTGCACAGGATCTGGCCTAGACGAACACTAGGACCGGACTCCCGGTATGGGTCGTCGGGTTCGTTTCGCTGGTCGCCGTGCTCATCCCGGTGGACTACTGCACCGTGCACGGCTCCGTTGCGCTCGGCGCTCAACCGCTGGGAGATCGCCGCACCGGGCACCTCTCCGGCGACCGTCATGTGGCATCATCCTGGCTGCTGGTGGCGTCCCACTGGACCGGGCCGCCGGTGTACGGCTCATACAGCGGTCCTAGCTGGTCGCGGCGCCGCTGTAGCTCCGTGTGCGCAACGTGGTTGCTGACGAAGGTTCGCCAGTCCATACCGCCGCTGATCGCCACCGAGACGGCCTTAATCTGCTCAGCGGCCAACTGGTGCGGGTCATCGATCAACCGAGCCTCAGCGAGCACCAGCAGTCCAGCAATCCGGGTAATCGGTTCGGCGGACCACCACTGCGGTGAGCCCACCGGCGGTACCGATCCGCCGGCCAGCTCGATCACCTTGCTGGTCATCCGGTGCACTTCGGCGAGCATCTGGATCTCGTCGTAATCAATCGCGGGCACGTCCAGCACGCTCACCACCGCCCCTCACCGATTACGGCTGCGGCATCGCGCAACAGGGCCAGCTCGGTGCCCTCACGTTCCAGTGCAGAGGCGTAGGCGGACTCGTCCCAGTGCTGGGTGATCGCATCGGTGTATAGCTGGCGCAACGTCTCTGGCGGCAAGGCGTCCAGCTCCACCTGCACTAGCTCGCCGTTCCGGGCGATGAATGCGGCCGCGCGGGAGTCGGTGGCCTTACCGAGGGCTGGCGGAAGCTGGTACTGGTCGACCTGTGCAGCCGACAGTGCCACCCGGATCACCTTGTCCCAGCAGCCGGTGCGGGCCACGAAATCGCGGTCGATGTCCTCCCCGGACGGGTCGTAATCCCCGGCGTAGATCAGGATCGCGGGCCGGTCGGTGGGGACGTCGCCGAGGATGTCGCTGATGTAGCTCTGCGAGCTGTAGCCACCGAGGGCCACGATTGGTATGCCGAGGTCGCCGAACCACGATTCGAGCTGCACGACCAGTCCGGCCTTTTCCACGCCGAGGTACATGGACACGTCCTGCCCGGTGGTGCGGTCGAGCCGGAATTGGTAGATCAGGGCAGCCAGCGCATCGGTGGCATCGGCGAAGTACGGGTGGCGGTGGATGCTGCGGCCCCGGTCGATCAGGTCCGGGAACTCACCAGCCCGGCGCAACTCGGCGGTCTTGGCCGACAACGTCTTGTAGGACGAGTCTGTGTTGGGCAGTAGCTGCTCGGACACCAGCCGGTAGAACAGTTGCCGCAAGGTCACGGACGTGTCGTAGGAGCTGACGATGGCGGCGGCGCGGGTAAGAATGGGCGCCCAGTTCAGTCGGCTCACCGGCGCACCGCCCGGCAGCGGCGACCATGAGGCGCCATCCAGCAGCAGCACCACCCGGCGGCGTCGAGGTGATCCAGCGCAGCGACCAGCGAGGGCACGAGCAAGCGCGTGATGTCAGATGGTCGGAGATCAGCGGTAGTCTGGGGTCGAGCACGCTCAGCTCGTTCCAGACGGCCGCCCCCCGGGGCGGCCGTACTCATGCCGCCGGGGTCGATTCGCTTCGGGTAGCCGGGCCGCCCAGCAGCGTGGCGATCTTGTCGCGTTGCGTGCTGGTCAGCGGCGGGAAGCTGTCGACCACCTTGCGGACGTGCTCGGCGAGGACTTCGGCGCGGTAATCGCGTTCAGCCTCGACGGTTTCGGCGTGGTCGGGTCCACGGTGGCGGGTGAGTCCGGCGCGCTTGGCCTTGAGCTTGCGCCCGGCAGCGGATAGGACGGGTCCGGTGGGCATAGGACACCCCTTGGAGGAGTGCCCGGCGCCGATCTCCGAGCGGTGCGGGAAAGATCCTGATGGCCCGCCAGCCTGCTAGATGCTCATGGATCTTAGTACACGGATCCCGGGCGGTGGTGGCGACTCCCCGTGAAGCTGGCGAGGGCTCAGCGTGACTGGCTCGCGATGGCAGCGGCAGCGCAGCCGGTAGGACAGGTCATGGTCGGCCAGGAACCAGGGCCGCTGCTGCCCATCCGGATCATCCCGGTAGGTCACCACGCCACCCTTGGGGATGATCAGGTACTTGTCGTACCGAGCGCCGGGCAGGTGATCAGGAATGCGCACCACCCGCAACATCAGCTCGTTGCCGGGGCAGCGAACCGTGACCACGGTCAGCGCCCGCTGCGTGGACTTCGGCAAGGCAGCGAACCCCTTCGCGGTTTCCTCTGCGGCGGCGAACCGCTGCCCAACCTCCGTAAACGGCCTGATGGCCTTGGACACTGCGGCCAGCGCGGAGGATGCGCCGGTAGCGCGGAACGTGCCGGTCACCCGGGCCGCTGCCGCCTGCATCGCGTTCAGCGGTCCAGCCGGGATGGTCACCTGATCTCCCTCGGCTCGATTAGCACGCGGTCGTAGGCGAAGTCGACACCCTTGGGCAGTCGACCAGGCTTGGCCGGTTGCACCGTTACCGTCATCAGCGCATCCACGATGGCGCGGCGCCGCGCCACGGGTTGTGCCCGGAACGCCGTAGCGGGCCGCTCGGCCGTGGCGATGCCGTCGAGCGCACCGCCGGACTGTGCAGCGGCGAGCTGGCCGGTCAGGGTGTCCAGCTTTGCGGTGATCCGCTCGCGCTGGCGGGTGTACTGCCGCCGGTCGAGGTCCCCGTCACCGTAGGCGTCGGCCAGCTCGTCCAACCGCGCCCGTAGCGCGTTGGCCTGCGAGTGCAGCTCCCTGGTCGCGTCAACGTCCCTGGCGGGCAGCAGCCCGGGACCGTGTTGGTCGAGCAGCGCGCACACCGTCTCGGTGACGAACTCGTCCAGCTTCTCCCCGCTGATCATGAGGTGCATACCGGTGCGGCACCGGTAGACGCGGCGAGTGTGGCCATCGCGGGTCATGTTCGACGCCGAACGCATATCCGCGCCGCACCGGCCGCACCGGTACAGGCCCGACCCAACCCACTTCAGCGACCGAACACCGGAATAAGTGGACCGCGCCGGATCGCGAACGATCGCGCACACCGCGTGATGCTCATCCTCGGTGATGATCGACGGCCACTCGCCCGCGCCGACCACCTCCCCGTGGTGCGCGGCCAGCTTGGCGTTGCGCGGCCGGGTGAGGATCCGTGACACATTCTGCGCATGCCACCTGCCGCCCCGCACCGGGGTCACCGTGGCCTGCCACGACTTCGTGATGGAGTAGACGGACTCCCCGGCTAGTACCCGGTGCACCCCGTCGCGGATCGCGTCGGCCTCGGTCGCTACGAGCGCCATCCCGTCGCGGGTATAACCGAACGGCCGACCGCCGCCGGTCCACTGCCCGGCGGCGGTGGCGCGGGCTTTCTGCCCGCAGATCCGCTCGGACATGTGCTCCGACTCGTGGCGCGCCACCGCGCCGGTGATCCGCGCCGTCATGCGGCCGGACGCGGTACTCAGGTCCAGCACCCCGGCCGTGACGCAGTGCGTCGGCACCTCGCCGGGCTGGCACGCCGATATGTACTCCTCCAACTCCACCGGGGAGCGGTGCAACCTGTCCGTGTGCCAGGCCAACACCGCATCAACCCGGCCGTCCCGGATCGCGTCGAGCATCCGGCGGTAGCTCGGCCGACGCTTGCCCGTGAAGGCACTCAGGTCGTTGTCGGGGAACACCTCGACCACGGTCCAGCCCAGCCGTGCGGCCAGCTCCCGGCAGTCGGCTTCTTGGCGTTCGACGCCGAGCCCGGCCCCGACCCTGTCCTTACTGATGCGGCAGTAGACGGCCGCTCGTCGTACCTGAGTCACGTTTGGAGTGTCTCATATCATCCGATGACTCTGGATCGGCCAGCACCGTCCACCACAGCCCAGGAGCGCTGTGCTCGGCCAGCACCGACGCACCCAGCGCGGTGAGCCGGGCGACCTCCACCCCCGGTCGTCGGTAGCGAGGTCCTGTGGCCTGTAATCGTGCGTCATCAAGGTATGGACCCGGCTCTGGAGTCGAGCGACGATGGGCGCATGGACGACGAGGACGAATTTTCCACCGAATCGATCGGGTCGCCAGGCAGCCCCGCTGTCCGGATCCGTGGGACGAACGGATGGACGATGACCCTGCGAACCGACCCGGCGACTCGACTCGCAGCCCTGGATTCGGAGAACCCCGAGGGCGTCCTGGTCTGGAGCCGAGTCCTCGGCACGGACGACGTCGAGCGGATCCTTGATGCGCTGGATGCCGGCCTGGAGCAAGCCAGGATATCCGGCGGTCCGGTGGTGCTCGATGTCTCGCAGGTGATCGGGCGGGACTGAAGTGCTTTCAGCACCGCCCACCACAACCCCGGTAACCGGGAGGACCGGCAGTCCCAGCCCCCGATACGCTGCGAGCTCTGCAACCCGCCCGTCGAAGGAGCCCCTGCAGCATGATTACCAGGTTGTCGGCGCTGTTCCTGCGCACCCTGCGCGAGGACCCGGCGGACGCCGAGGTGCCCAGCCACCGACTGCTGGTGCGCGCCGGGTACGTCCGCCGCGTCGCCCCGGGGATCTACTCGTGGCTGCCACTGGGCCTGCGGGTGCTGCGCAACATCGAGGCTGTGGTGCGCCAGGAGATGGATGCGATCGGCGGGCAGGAGATCCAGTTCCCCGCGTTGCTGCCTCGGGAGCCCTACCAGGCCACGGGTCGCTGGACCGAGTACGGCGCGAACCTGTTCCGGCTGCGCGACCGCAAGGGTGCCGACTACCTGCTCGGTCCCACCCACGAGGAGCTGTTCACCCTCACCGTCAAGGGTGAGTTCAGCTCCTATAAGGACTACCCGGTGATCCTCTACCAGGTGCAGACGAAGTACCGGGACGAGGAGCGGCCTCGCGCCGGGATCCTGCGCGGCCGGGAGTTCCTGATGAAGGACTCCTACTCGTTCGACCTCTCCGAGGACGGATTGGCCCGGTCATACCAGGCGCACCGCCAGGCATACATCAAGATCTTCGATCGGCTCGGGCTGCGTTACGTGATCGTGTCCGCGATGTCCGGTGCGATGGGTGGCTCGGCCAGCGAGGAGTTCCTCGCCGAAGCCGAGACCGGCGAGGACACCTTCGTTCGCAGCACCGAGTCCAGGTACGCAGCCAACGTGGAGGCGGTGATCACACCAGCGCCACCGGAGCTGCCCATCGACGGCCTGCCGCCGGCCCGAGTGCTGGACACCCCGGACACGCCGACCATCGCCACACTGGTTGAGCACCTCAATGGGGCGGATCTGGGCCGTATCTTCAGCGCTGCGGACACCCTGAAGAACGTCATGGTCAAGACCCGGCAACCCGGAGCGCAACGTTGGGACCTGTTGGGCGTCGGCCTGCCCGGGGACCGCGAGGTCGACATGAAACGGCTGGCGGCCTCGCTGGGCCCAGCCGAGGTGGCGCTACTCGACGACATGGACTTCGCGGCACACCCGTTCCTGGCCAAGGGATACATCGGGCCGTGCGCACTCGCTGAGCACGGGGTGCGCTACCTCGTCGATCCCCGGGTGGTCGCGGGTACCGCGTGGGCCACCGGTGCCGACCGGGCCGACCACCACGTCGTAGGTCTGGTGTGCGGGCGTGACTTCACCCCAGATGGCACGGTCGAGGCCGCCGAGGTGCGCGCCGGCGACCCGTCACCCGACGGAGCCGGCACACTGGTCGCCGCCCGTGGTATCGAGATCGGGCACATCTTCCAGCTCGGCCGCAAGTACACGGACGCCTTCGCGTTGGACGCCCTGGGCCCCGACGGCAAGCCGATCCGGGTCACCATGGGGTGCTACGGCATCGGCGTCTCCCGGCTGGTCGGAGCGATCGCCGAGCAGAGCCACGATGTCCACGGGCTGATCTGGCCCCGCGAGGTGGCCCCGGCTGACGTGCACGTGGTGATCGCGGGTAAGGACGCCAAGATCGGCGCCGTCGGCGAGCGACTGGCCGCTGAGCTGGATGAATCCGGCCTGCGGGTGATCCTCGATGACCGCACGGCAACTCCCGGGGTGAAGTTCGCCGACGCCGAGCTGATCGGCGTGCCGACCATTCTCGTGGTGGGTCGCGGTCTCGCGTCGGGTGTCGTCGAGGTCAAGGACCGGGCCACCGGGGAGCGCACCGAGGTACCGGTCGACAGTGTGGTGGCGCACCTGCATGAGCTGTGCACCAAGTAGACGTCAGCCGGCCAGGAAGCTCAGCCGGCCAGGAAGCTCAGCCGGACAGTCCGGATCGGGTTGTCCTGGTTGGTGTCGACCAGGCAGATCGACTGCCAGGTGCCCAACGTGAGCTGCCCGCCGAGTACTGGGATGCTGGCGTAGGGCGGCAGTAGCGCGGGCAGCAGGTGATCTCGGCCGTGCCCGGGGGAGCCGTGCCGGTGGCGCCACCGGTCGTCGGCGGGCAGCAGCTCGCGCAGGGCGGCAAGCAGGTCGGTGTCGCTGCCAGCCCCGGTCTCGATCACCGCAAGGCCAGCGGTCGCATGCGGCACCCAGACATGCAGCAGACCATCACCGGAGGTGGCCCGGTGGAGGAAGGCTTGGCAGACCTCGGTGAGGTCATAGACCTGTTCCCGCGAGCCGGTCTCGATGCGAATCTGCTCGGTATGCACGGTCGTACGGTATTCGCGAGCCCGGGCGCAGTGTCTGCGGTGCTCAGGGCGCGCCGGGAAACGGCACCGTCAGTGGGGTAGCACTCGCGGTCGCCCGCCAACGGGTCGCCCGCACGGCTGCTTCGGTCAGTGCTTCCAGCGCGGTCCCACGCAGGTCCGCATCAGCCGGACTGCGCTCGACCACCGAGCGCCATGCCGCGGCTACGTCGGTCTCCGCGATGATCGCCAGCCGCAGCGCCGAGGCGGCATCGGTGACCGGTTGTGGAGTGAGGTAGCCCGGTTCGGGTGGCACTGGCGGTGCGCCCGCGTCGATCAGGATCCGCTCAGTGGCGTCGCGCCGAGCCTGATGCGCGGTCGCGGCTTCGTTGAGTCGACCGTTCAACGTGCCCGGGACGAACGCCCCCATCAGCGCGTAAACCCAAACCGCGGCATGTTCAGCCGCCAAGGCGCCCTGCAACGCTCCCACTGGCACCCCTGACTGGGCCAGGGGCGGGCGTCGGGGGCCGCCGTTCACGAGAGCAGCGCCAGGTGGCAGGAGCAGCAGGCGGCTACCGATGCGAGCAGCGCCGCGCGGTACCCGGGCAGCGTGACGACCAGTGCGGCTGCCTCGGCTTGGGCCGCGCGCGCCGCCTGGGTCAGAGCCGTCCGCGCAGCAGGGACGTCGGGAGCGGCGGCCACGGCCGAAGCCGGGGGCACGGCCGGCGGCGGCACGGCCGGCGGGCGGGCGGTGGCGGAACCAGGCCGGGCCCGGTGCAGCTCGGCGCGCAGTGCCGTGGCATGGGTCATCCGGTCCTCGGAGAACGCCCTAGCCGTGGCGGCCAACGCCGGGTGGACCTGAGCTGCCATCTGGCTCACCTCGTGCGCCAGAGCGGCGTCAGCCTCGGCGCGCCGGGCTGGGGGCTCCAGCGGATCCGGCCCCGTGGGCGCCAGGGACGACGGAGCGCACCCGGTCAGCGCCGCCGGGCCGGCCAGCAGCAGCACGGTCCCGGCGGCGAGCACGTCGCGGCGGCTGGGACGGGCTGCTGGCACGGTCGGCCATCTTGCCAGGCCCCGTTTTGCGGCGGTCCGAGCACCGTGATCCACACGGCGCGGGTTGGTTTCGCGACGCGATACCCTAGGTAATCCCGACCGGGGCACGCCGCGTTGGTGCGTCGCCCGCATTTGCCAAATCGGAGCAGGATAGTCACTTCTAGTCAGGAGGCCACGGTGACCGCGCAGCCTGCGAACCTCGGCTCAGCAACCGAGTCGGTGGTGCGCGACGCGGTGGCTGACGTGGGGTTCGAGCTGGAGAGCTTGGAGGAGGTGCAGGTAGGCCAGCGCTGGCTGATCCGGGTGATCGTCGATTCGGACGCCGGTGTCGGGCTGGACGGCATCGCCGCGGTGAGCCGCGCGGTGTCGCTGGCGTTGGATCAGCGCGACGCGCTGATCACCGGGCCTTACACCCTCGAGGTGACGTCTCCTGGAGTGGACCGGCCGCTGACCCACCCGCGGCACTGGCGGCGCAACCGGCTGCGGCTGGTTCGGGCCGCCCTGGTAACCGGCGGAGAGATGATCGGCCGGATCGGTGACTGCGATGACGAGGGCGTCACGCTGCTGGCGTCGGGAGCCCTACGCCGGGTGCGCTACACGGAGCTGAGCCGCGCAGTGGTCGAGGTGGAGTTTAGCCACCCGCCCGCGACCGAGCTCGCTGCGCTCGACGGCGCGAGCCGGCAGGATGGGGAGGAACGGTGAACGTCGACATCGCCGCGCTGCGCGCCATCGAACGGGACAAGGAAATCTCCTTCGACACGGTTCTCGAGGCTATCGAAACCGCGCTGCTCACCGCGTACAAGCACACTGACGGCCATCAACCGCACGTTCGCATCGACGTCGACCGCAAGAGCGGCCTGGTCCGCGTGCTCGCCCAAGAGCTCGACGACGACGGCAACGTCAGCCAGGAATGGGATGACACCCCCGAAGGGTTCGGCCGGATCGCGGCCACCACAGCCCGCCAGGTCATCCTGCAGCGGTTGCGAGATGCCGAGCACGAACGCACCTTCGGTGAGTTCTCCGCCAAGGAGGGCGAGATCGTCGCCGGGCTGGTGCAACGTGACGCCCGGGCCAACGCCCGTGGCGTGGTGGTCGTCCAAATCGGCGAGACCGAGGGGGTGATCCCGCCGGTGGAACAGGCTCCCAGGGAGACCTACCGGCACGGCGAGCGGATCAAGTGTTATGTCGTCGGCGTATCCAGGGGAATGCGCGGGCCGCAGATCACCCTGTCCCGCACGCATCCCAACCTGGTCCGCCGGCTTTTCGCCCTGGAGGTTCCCGAGATCGCCGACGGAACCGTGGAGATTCCCGCAGTAGCCAGGGAGGCGGGGCATCGCTCGAAGATCGCCGTCCGGTCGACCATCGCAGGGGTCAACGCCAAGGGCGCCTGCATCGGACCGGTGGGCCAGCGGGTTCGCAATGTGATGAGCGAACTGGGTGGCGAGAAGATCGACATCATTGATTACGCAGAGGACCCCGCGACGTTCGTGGGCAACGCGCTGTCTCCGGCGAAGGTCATCTCGGTACAGGTGATCGATGCCCGAGCTAAGACGGCTCGGGTAGTCGTCCCCGATTTCCAGCTGTCGCTTGCGATTGGCAAGGAGGGGCAGAATGCCAGGCTTGCTGCCCGGTTGACCGGATGGAAGATCGACATTCGAAGCGACGCGGACCCGGTAGCATCCTCACCGGCTAGCGCTGCACGCGCCGAGGTACCGGTCACCAATGCCGGTTCTCCGCCCGCGGGCGGGACGCGCTAGAATTGTGATGGCCTCCCGTCGGGGGACGGTCTACGCCTGCCCGGATGACGTCCGGCGCTGCCGCCGCGAGCGGCCCGCCGAGCCAGTCCG
>QHBZ01000256.1:14146-15626 GCA_003244055.1 Pseudonocardiales bacterium
TGCTGCGTGTGGTGGCGGTGGATGGGACCCTAGTCCCGGACCCGCGGCGTCGGTATCCAGGTCGAGGTGCGTGGGTGCATCCCGACATCGGATGTTTGCGTCTCGCCGAGCGGCGCCGGGCCTTCCCGCGGGCGTTGCGCTCCGCGGGCGCGCTCGACCCCGCCGCGGTGTACTCCTTTCTCACGTAGTCGTTCGAAGACGCATGAGGGTTCTCGGTTCGCTGAGGACGCACCCGACGCCCGGGACCGCCCCGGTGCGCGGTTGACGCAGAGAGCAGGTCGATTCCGAAATGTACCCGCAGTCGTGAAGCACTGACAGCGATGGACATGTACTAGTAACGGGGTCGAGCGGGGTTGCCGCCGGCTCCATCAGTAAGGAGAGCAGTGGCAGGTAAGGCCCGCGTGCACGAGCTCGCTAAAGAGCTCGGCGTCACCAGTAAAGAAGTCCTCAAGAAGCTCGCCGATCTCGGCGAGTATGTGAAGTCTGCCTCCTCAACAGTGGAGGCACCAGTCGCCCGCAAGCTTCGTGACTCGTTTCCCTCCAATGGGGGCAAGTCCTCCAATGGGGGCAAACAGTCGCACACCAACGGTGCGTCGTCCGGTGGCCGCGTGAGCAGCGGCTCCTCTGGCGGGATATCCCCCACAGTCGGTGGAGGCGCTGGCAAGCCGGGGCCTGCGCCGTTGCCCGCCACTCGTCCGGAATCCGTGCCTGGCAGTCCCTCCCCTGGAATTCCCCGAGTGTCGCCAGGAGCGTTTCCGGGGGCAGCTCCGCCACCGATCCCCCAGCGCGCGGCGCCAGAGGAACGCCGGATCGCTGCGGAGTCTCCGGTCGTCGGCGAGCCCCCGGCCGCGTCGAACAGGCCGGCGGCACCCATGCGCCCGGCGGCCGAACGTCAGGTGGCTCCCCAACGTCCGCAGGCCGATCAGCGGCCGGGAGCCCGGCCCGATGATCCAGGCGCCACTCGCCCCCGGTTGCCGAAGCCGGGACCGCGGTCACCGCGGGTAGGCAACAATCCCTTCGGCGTCGGCAGTTCCGCGCCGCCGCGTTCGTCCGGGCAGCGACCCGCACCCCCCGCGAGTCCAGCCGGGCCGAGCAGCATGCCTCCCCGCCCGGGCGGGGGTAACCGCCCGAGCTCCAGCCGCAGCGGCCCCCCCGGCAGCGGCGGACCACGGCCGAATCCCGGCATGATGCCTCCCCGGCCGCCCAGTCCTGGAACGGGACCGAGCCGTCCGGGGCGTCCCGGCGCCGGTGAGGGCGCGCGCGGTGGCCCTGGCGGTCCGGGCGGCGCCCGCGGTGGACCCGGGGGACCCGGTGGCCGTGGGGGTGGTGGTGGTGGTGGTGGTGGTTTCCGCGGTGGCGGTGGCGGTGGTGGCGGTGCCGGCGGTCCGGGCGGTCCCGGTGGTGGCGCCCCCGCTGGCGGCGGCTTCCGCGGCGGACCGGCGCGTCCTGGCGGCGGTGCCCGTGGCCGCGGCGGCGCGGC
>QHBZ01000257.1 GCA_003244055.1 Pseudonocardiales bacterium
TGCGCTACGTCCGCATGCTCCCAGCGGGACTGACCCGGCTCCCCCCGGTGCGTGCCAGAACTGTAGCCGACACGGTGAGTCAGGATCAAGCCGCCCCTGAGATCAAGGCAGATCGTTGGCGATCATCTGGTCGAGCGCGTCGTCGACGTTCATCCACCGAGTCTCGTTTCCCGGCAGGACGATGTCGTAGCTGGCGTCGAGAAACTCGGCGAGTCGCTGGGCGCTGGCCTCGAACAAGGCGTGACCAGAGGGCGAGTTGAGTTCCACAACGACGATCTCGGGATCACCTGAGCCCGGCCGGATGCGCACGTCGCCGTCACCCGCGTCGGCGATGAGACCGTCCGCGAGTAGGTCCCGGGAGAACACCCACTCAACCCAACCAGCCCGTCCGGTGCGAAAAGCCGCGACGATGGCGTATGGATCGCGGGTGTCGTAACGCAACGCAACCTGAACAGGCACCGCAGGAGTGCGAGGTGCCAGCAGATCAAAGACCGCCGATGAACGGAGGGTCACATGGTCGTTACGCATCGTTGTCGCCCCTTTCTGTGCCGTCAGCCATGAAACGATTGACTTTGGTTGCTGTGACGCGGGAATGGCTGAGCTACGCCCGGATGCCTGCGACAGACCACCCGGACGGGGCAGGGAAGCTCACTCGAGCGACGGGGTCGTCGCTCGTCGTGCCTAGCTGCCGCCGTCTGAGCCGATATCGTGAGGCAACTAGCCTGAACCGGTAGGTTCTGCCCGGCGTAGGTACGACGTGAGGATCTCTCTGGTGGCCGATGAGGCTCGATCGAGCGCCCCCCGGCCCGACCGATGGCGAAATAGTTCGGAGCCGGTGGCGCCGGCTCCCAGTATGGGCGACGGCCCTTCCGACGTCGAGTTGGTGCAAAGACTCGGGGATTCCGATGGGGCGGCACTGGCGCAGCTGTATCAGCGCTTTGGCCGGCCGTGCTACTCGTTGGCCCGCCGCATCTGTGCCGACGAGGGGCTGGCTGAGGATGTGGTGCAGGAGGTGTTCCTGACGCTGTGGCGCGATCCGACCCGATTCGACCCAGCGCGGGGCGGCTTCGCCACTTGGCTGCTCACGCTCATCCACCACAAGGCGGTGGATGCGGTGCGAAGGGAGAGCACCATCCGTCGGCGGATGGTCGCTGCGCCAGAAGCGGGCGAGGACTGGTCGCCAACGCCGGTACCGGGTGCGGATCAGGCGGCATTGGAGCGGGTCGCCGCCGGGCAGGTGCGTGCTGCGCTGCATCGCCTGCCGACCGAACAGCGGCAGGTGCTCGCGCTCGCGTATTTCGGTGGGCACACTCAGCGTGAGATCGCAGTTCTTACCGGTGTCCCACTAGGGACAGTGAAGTCCCGCATGTTTACCGCTGTGCATCGGCTTCGGACCCTGCTGGCCGATCAGCTGGGGCCGGACGCGCTGGTCGCCGAGGCGCGCGTGGCGAGAGAGGCGAAGAGATGAACGACCAGCAGAGCCGTGTTTCCGGCTGCCCGCATCGCGACCTGGCTGTGGGATGGGCGTTGCACGCCTTGGAGCCGGCCGAAGAGTCACTGGTCGCCGCTCACATGCCGGACTGCCCGACCTGTCTCAGTATCGCCGCGGAAACCGAGGAAATTGGCGCCACTCTGGGTCTGTCCGTGCCGGAAGCGATACCCAGCGCCGGGCTGGAGCAGCGGATACTCAGCGTCACAGGTGTCAGTCGGGTTGCGCCGGTCGTGCCACTTGTGTCCGCGACACGGCCAGCGCGACACCTCGCCCAAGCATCGCGGCTGCGTGCTCGGGAGTTGGTTGCGGCCGCGGCGGTGATCCTGGTGGCGGCTGGGGTGGTGCTCGGGGTCCGGGTGGTGCAGCTCAACGGTGAACTCAACCAAGCGCAACGCCAGGTCACGGGTATGTCCGAGGCGATACAGAGCGCTGTGGACCCGGGGTCGATCCGCGTGCCACTGGTCGCCAAGGACGGCCGTGCAGTGGGAATGGTGCTCGCGAACCGGGACCAGGTCTCGGTAGTGGCCACCCGCCTGCCCAGCAACCAGGAAGACCAGACCTACGTTCTGTGGGGGCTCAGCGGTGGGGGAGCGCTTGTGGCACTGACGGCCTTCGACGTAGCGCAAGAGGCGCCTGGACCGCACGCTGCACCCTCGCCCAGCGGACCACGGAGCTTCACCGGCTACGCGATCTCTCTCGAACCGGGTCGGCACGCCCCTGCAACACCGACCGACGTTGTGGCGAGTGGGCAGGTACCAGGCTGACGGTCGAGGAGAAGCAACCCCGCAAGGTCACCGACCGTGCTGGTCACGAGAACCGGTTCAGCCGGTTCCGGCAGTGGGTGCGCCGCCGACCCGGCGTCGATCTCGCCTACCGGATCCTGGTCGGCGTGGTGGGTACGGTGGTTCTCGCGGCTGGCATCCTCGCCATCCCCTATCCAGGACCCGGGTGGCTGATCCTGTTCGCCGGTCTCGCGCTTCTGGGAACCGAGTTCACCTGGGCCAGGCGGGTGCTGCACTGGACCCGCGCTCGCTACGACGCCTGGACCGGGTGGGTGCGCCGGCAACCCGCCGTGGTCCGGCTGGGAGTGATCGTCCTGACCGGGGCCGTCGTCCTGGTCACCCTGTGGTTGGTGAACGCGTTGGGCTTTGTCGCTGGATGGGTCGGTCTGCGGTGGGATTGGGTGCGTTCGCCGCTGGCCTGATCCTGTAGGGTGAGCCGCTACCGCAGTCAGCAGGGGGCGATTAGCTCAGCGGGAGAGCGCTTCGTTCACACCGAAGAGGTCACTGGTTCGATCCCAGTATCGCCCACTCTTAAAATCCCAGGTCCGAGGCCGTATCGAAGCCTTCGGGTCGATCTTCATGTGCGTGATCACTGTCGATCGTCAGCGAATCGTCAGCAGGCGTCATCATCGTCATCGAGTGCCTGCAGGATGCGGCCGTGATCGTCGGTGCGCCGGGTGTAGAGATCCAGGGTTGTCGAGGACCGCTCGTGGCCCATTACGCGCTGGACCATGTTCACCGGTACGCCGTCGTCGACGAGCCATGTGGCATAGGAATGTCTGAGATCATGAAAACGAAGGCCGCCGGCGCACGACTTGGCGATATGCGATACAGCTTCCCGCTCGGTCGGGAACTCTTTGGTCAGCGTCGCTCCGGTGGTGTCGGTCCACCCAGCCCGCACGGTGTGGTCGTCGATGAAGGTGAGGGTGCCGAGCATTCCTGCTTGTACGAGCGCGGGCCGCCAGACGCGGGCGCGGAACAGGGTGCGACGCAGTGGCTTGCCGACCGTGTTGGCATAGATCGGTGCTTCGGGCGGAACCGGGTACCGGTCAAGGTGTGCGCGGATGATCGGTACCAGCCAGCCGGGTAGCGGCACTGTGCGCCGGCCGGCGCTGCTTTTGGGGTAGGGCTTGAAGGAGGTGTTCCCGCTGACCTCGACCACGGTACGGATTACCCGCAGCTGCGCGCGGTTCAGATCGAGTGCGTCGAGACGCAGGCCTGCGACTTCGCCCCAGCGCAGACCGGCACCGGCAGCGGTAGCGATGATCGCCTGGTACCGGTCGGGGGCCGCGGGGAGCAGCTTGGTGCGCAGCTCGCTACGGCTGATGACTTGGTCGGCGGTGTCCTGCCGACGACGTCGGGGCAGTCGGATGCCTTCGCAGGGGTTGAACGCGATCAGCCGGTTCCGCACGGCGGACCGGAGTACCGCTGAGGTGAGGCGGTGGGCTTCGGCGACGGTGGCCGGTGCCCGGTGGGTGCCCAGTTCGGTGATCCATTTCTGTACTGACAGATGGTCGATCTTCGAGAGCGGCCACGTTCCCCACTGCGGCAGGACGTGGGTATGCATGATCGATGCGTCGCGGGCCTTGGTGGTCAGCTCGTCATTGCGGCTGTCCAGCCACTCTCGGGCGTGTGTGGCGAACAGCAGGCGGCCGGCGTGCGGATCGACATAAAGGCCGCGCGAGAGGCTGCCGTCGATCTCGGCGAGGAATCGCTTGGCCTCCGTCTTGGTGTGGAAGGTTTTGGCTTTCTGCTGGCCGGAGGGCTCGCGCCAGTTTGCCCGGTAGTGGCCTTCCGGAGTGCGCGATACGAATGACATCTCAGGCTCCCTTTGGCATCTCGTTGAGCCAGGTGTGAAACAGTTCCCTGGGCACCACCCAGCGTCGGCCTAGCCGCTTAGCTGGGATTTCGCCAGCCCGGATCAGCTCGTAAGCCAGCCCCGCGCCGATCCCCAGCCGGGCGGCGGCTTGCCGCACGGTGTAGATGTCCGCGCGGGCGTAGTCGTTGAGAGACACCGGGTCCTCGGGTGGCACGGCAAGCGCCCACAGCGAGGTCACGTTGTCCATGGCCGTCCCTGCCTTTCCCGCTCACGCGGCTTGATCATCAGTTGCCGAACAGTTTTTGTCGGGTGGTGAGCCGTTGGCGGCGAGTTGGGCGGCGGTGTATTCGGCTTTCCATCGCTGTCGTTCGGCGACGGCCTGGAGAAGAAGCACGGGTCGGGGTGGGACGTCGGGGTCGGCGGGTGCGGGGCGTTCCCACCAGTACGGCCCGTCCTGGGGGCCGTGGGCGGGCTGGATCCCGACCTGTTCCAGGAGTTGCCGAACAAATTCGCCGCGTTCGGCCCGGTGGTCGTCCAGGGTCTTGTTCGACCATTTCCGGGACACCAGGACGCGTCGCCCGGCGAGGCCGAGGTGTTCGGGTTGGTGGGCCTTGCCCTTGCACCGTCCGGGGGTGATGGAGTGTCGGGCGCCGTGGGGTTGGATGGTTGGGTCGGA
>QHBZ01000258.1 GCA_003244055.1 Pseudonocardiales bacterium
CTGCGTGGAAATCCGCGCTAACGACGGTGGGCTATGAGCGGCGCACGAATGCGATCCTTTCCGCGGTTGATGCCCAGGACGGGTTCGTGCGGGAGTGTCTGCGGCTGGATAACCTGCCGGCGGTGCCGCCGTACTGGCTGCGCATGCGCAGCCAGAACCTGGCCGCAGGACGCCGGTGCGCTGGTGCTCGACATCCGCGCGCCGGAGGCCTTCGGCGGCGGTCACGTTCCCGGTGCGCTCAACGTCGGGCTCGGCTCGGCGTTTGCCACTTGGGCGGGCACCGTGCTGCCCGAACAGGCCGACGTGCTGCTGGTGCTGGACCGTCCCGGGGACCTGTGGGAGGCCAGCTGGCAGCTGCTGCGCATCGGCTACCCGCTACCAGGCGGGGGTACGATCTCTGCGGCAATCATTCGTGCACCCGCGTCCGCGGCGGTGGCTGCCGACTCGCCGTTGTCGGCGACAGTGATCACGTATGCAATCCTATCCCGGAACGACCGTCGGATTTCCAAGTGTTCACCCACGGCGCCGACCGCGCCCACGGCCACCACACCCGGGCAGCGCTGCGCCTGCTCAACGCCGTGGATCGCGGTGAGCATCCCGGAGCGGTCGGCCAGGACGAACCGGATCGAGGCTGCACGGTGGTGCGTCGCTTGCGGCGCCACCGCGCGTCCTGCCGCTCGGGCCACGACGCAAGAGATGAGGTCCACCCCGGTCGCCTCTGCCACCACCTGTGGGATCATTCCACCCGCCAACCGTGGGTTGATCTCCACGATGCGCGGGCCGGCCGAAGTGAGACGCACCTCGGTGTGCGCCGCGCCCCAGCCGAGGCCGACCGCACGCAGCGCGTGGACTGCGACGTCGCCGATGGCCGCTTTGTCGCTTGCGGTCAGCGGTGCGGGGAAATCGTGGCCCGTTTCGACGAAGTAAGGCGCGGGGCCAAGGTGCTTGGCGGTCACCCCAACGACGCGGTCGTCGAAGGTCTCCACCGAAAACTCGGGACCGTCGAGGTATCCCTCTACCAGTACCGTGATCGGTTGCGGCGCGTTGGGCGCGGCCAGTTCGGCGTCGAGCACCGCGGCCACCGCGGTCTTGACGTCGACCTCGTTGGCACACAAGCGGACCCCGACGGATCCGGAGCCGACCACCGGCTTCACCACCACCGGGAAGCCGATCCGCTCACTGATTTCGACAGCGGCGTCCGGTGTCTGAGCCGTGCCGAAGTCCGGGACCGGCAGGCCTGCTTCCCGAAGCCTCCTCCGCAGCGCGTTCTTGTTCTGTGCGGTCGCGACTGCCTCGGGTACGGGGTGCGGCAACCCCAGGGACCGGGCGACCGCAGCGGTCCTCGCGATGAAGTATTCCGAGCTGCTCGTCACCCCAACGACGTCGCCGACTCGGGCGCAGGCCGTGCGCACGGCATCGAAGTCGCCGGTGTCGACCATGACGTGGTCGACCGCGTCCCACTCGACATAGGGATAACGTCCAGGAACGCGGGACAGCAGGACCGGGCGCAGTCCCAGCCGCCGCGCGGCGGCGCAGAACAGCCGCCCCGATCCCGTCGTATTGCTCTCCACTAGAATCAACGACTCGGTTGCCATTCACCGATCCTCACCGCGGGATGCGGGTGGCGTGTCCCTTCGACACAGGCCGCGGACGGCGTCGACGAGCGCCATCTCAGCCTGGGCGATCGATTGCCTGCGGCCGAGATGCCAGTCGCGCTGCCTCACCCATTCCGCGACCGCGTGCCCGTACGGCAGGGTGAAGGCACCCGGCCCACCGCCGTGGCGGTGGGCGGCCACCAGCGCCGCAATGTCCAGATCGGCGAGGCCGATTTCGTCGAGCCATCCCGGCGGCCCGAACCCGGCCAGCGAGGTGGCCCCGGCTTCCACCGCTTCGCGGACGGCCTCACCAACCATGTGGTGCGCGGCGCGGAAGGGCATGCCGTGCTGCACCAGCCGGTTGGCGATCGATATGGCGGCGGTGAACCCCTTCTCGGCGCGCTCGCGCATGCGGTCGGCGACCGGGACAGCCCCGGAAGTCAGCACTTGGCACAGCTGCACAGCCTCGTCCACCGCGTGCAGCCCGCGCCGGACCTCCGCCACGGCTTCGGTGCCCACCTCGATTGAGTTGGTGAACGGCGCCGACTTCATCGTGCTCGCTGCCGCCGTCCACGCACCGAGGGCGATTCCCGCCTTGGCCTTGACATGTTCCAACAGGAACGCGTTGCGCTTCTGAGGCATGGCTGAACTGCCGCCGACCAGGCGATCAGGAAAATACACGAACCCGAACTCGGCGCTGCTCCACAGTTGCAGGTCCATGGCGAAACGGCTGAGCGTGATGACGAGACTCGCGGCCGAGGCGAGCATCCGCAGCGGCACGTCTCGGCTCGCTAACGCGTCCAACGCGTGCGTGGTGGTGGCGGAGAAGCCTAGTAGCTCCGCGGTGCGCGCCGGGTCGATCGGCAGATCCGTGCCCGCCACCGCTGCGGCTCCCAGCGGACACACGTCCAAAGCGGCCGCCGCGGCCTGGATCGCTGCGACTTCTCGGGCTACCGCGACAGCCACGCCTAACAGGTAGTACCCGTAGGTGACTGGCATCGCCGCCTGAAAATGGGTATGGATCGGCATCGGCACCGCCTGATGGGCCCGCGCGCGAGACAGCAGGACCGCTTCCAGCCGAGCGGCCTGCTCGCTGAACGCCAGCGTCCAGTCCCGGAAACGGAGAGCGGTGATCGTGGCATTGAGGTCGTTGCGCGATCGGCCGGTGTGCAGGACGCCGCCCACGTGCGGGCCAAGGTGCTCGATGAGGTACTGCTCGTACATCAAGTAGACGCCGCGAGGAGCGGGCCGCGAGGCGAGCACCCGAAACCGGTCAGCGGCGAGCTCCTGCACACAGGTCAACAGCTGCCGTGCCGCGTCGGAGGAAATCAGCCCCCGCTCGACGAGCATGACCACATGCGCCCGATCGACGCGGGCCGTCAGCGCCAACTCGGCCGCGACGGCGGCGGGCAGCATGTCTCCGTAGACAATCCGACGGGTCCGGACACCGAGTTCACCGAGAAGCCGTCCGGTCCCGCTCACCGCAGCTCCACCAAGTCGTCCCGCGCCGACGCCATCACCTCGGTATACGAGCGTTTGCCCCAGTCATAGGCGGTCCAGCGCGAGCCCGGTCGCGTGGGATCGCTCACCGTCAGCGGTTCGTCGGGAAGCACCGTGGCGCCGTACCCCTGGGCCGCCAGCCATTCGTCGTCGTAGACGGTGTCGAGGTATCGGTAGCCCTCGTCCGGCATCAGCACCACGGTCAGTGCATCGGGATGCTTCTGTGCCCACCAGCGGCCAACGAGGTAGGAGGCCCCGCTGGTAGGACCCATAAACAGGGCATGCCGACGGTGCAAATGCCGCGTCGCGCGGTATGCCTCGGCCGCCGTGCACCAGTGGACACCGTCGAACACGCGGTGGTCCATGCTCGGTGGCATCAGGCTGTTGCCGAGCCCACGCAGTCCCCGCTGCCCGTCGGGGTGGCCGAAACTCACACTGAAGTGGGTGTCGACCCCGATGGCGCGGCAGTCGGGCGACACCGACCGCAGGAAGGTCGTCGTGCCGCCGGTCGAGCCCCCCGAACCAATCGGCCCCACCACGCAGTCGACTTGCCCCAGTGCCTCCACCAGCAACTCAGCGACGACGGCGTACGAGCGCGGGTTGTCCGGGTTGGAGTATTGCTCCGGGCAGAAGGTGGCGGGCAGCTCGCGCCTGATCTCGGCGAGTCGGTTCAGCCGGGCGGCCTGGTAGCCACCCACGGCCGCCTGCTGCGCCAACCGTTCGACGACCGCGCCGAGGTCGGTGAGCCTGCGGTGGAGCCGATCGTCGATCGCCGGGTCGCTGACCAGGATGAGTCGCCTGTCTAGCTGCGCCGCCTGCATCGCCAACGCCAACCCGAACGTGCCAGAGGTGGTTTCCACGATGATCGTTCCCGGCGCCAACAGCCCTTCCCGTAGCGCGCGGCGCAGGATGTACCGGGCCGGGATCATCTTCATCAAGGTAAAGCACACCGCGAACAGATTCGGTGCCAACCGGACCACCCTCGGCAGTTGATAGGCCTCTGTCGCGTCCTCATAGAATGCCCGACTTCCCATCAGGAGACACCCGCATCCAATCCCTTGGGCAGAAGATCCGCCCCGATGACGTTCGTCGTCGGCAGCCCGTGGTCCTCGATCCGCCGCACGCAGCGCGCCACCGCGTCAACCGTGCCGCGTCGGGACGGATCGAAGATCACTCCGGCCACGGTCCCGCTGTGCGCGACCTGTACCCCGCACCCGCCTTCTTCCCGGCACACAGCGAGGAGGAAATCCAGGTCCGGCTTGGGCAGGAACCGCTGGTTGATCTGCGCGCTCACGGTCGTTACCTTTCCCAGCAGCGGCACGTCCCAGGCAGTGATCGCCCGACGCAGGACCGTGCGCAATACCACGAAGGCACCGATCTCCCAGTCGTTGTACCGCGCGGGTGGGTGCTCGAGCGTGTCGACGGCGCCGCCTGGGTCGGTGTCGCAGCCCACCACGATCATCGGGGGCAGGCGCGGACCGAGAGTTTCGAGCACAGTTCCCTCTCGATGAGCGAACAGCACTACCCGGTCCTCGATCATGATCGGGTCGCAGGCTCCCTCCGCGAGTGCCGCCAGCCGGGCCACTTCTTCGGCGGTGGGCGCGGCGCCCAGACAGTCGGCGACAGCCCTGATGGTGGCCGTGACGTCACTGGTCGACGAGCCCAGGCCGAGGCCGCGCGGGACGTCGCTGGTGATCTCGACGTGGCCCCCCGCCGGTGCGCCGGGGAGCGCGCGGAGGGTGAGTTCTGCGGCCCTGCGGACTTTGGCGAATTCCTCCCCGTCGACGGTGACGGTGCCGCTCTCACCTGCCCCCGCGCGGAAGACCGCCCGACTGCCGCGGCTGGGGAACGGCAGCGTCACCAGCGCCCGGCTACGGCGGCCGTCGTCGCGGTAGAACACCCCCTGCAGCACCTCACCGTGGTGGGCGTGGGCCTCGCCGACTCCCAGGCGCAGCTGCGGAGCAACCGTTCGCGCTTTCGTCCAGCCCAGGTCAAGACCGTGCGTCTGAGCCACGTCATTCCCCTGTTCCGGCCTGGTCTGGACGGCGCACCGATGCCTCGCGAATCGGTGCGGCACTACGTCGTGAGCGATGGTCATAGCGTTCGTCGAAGTGTCGCCTGCGAGCAGCACCGTCACGCCGTCGCGGGCCACGGCACGTTTACGGCCGTCATTGCAGGGTAGGTACAGGACGTCAGCGGCGGTTTCCCGGCGAACCGCTGGGCGACCTCGATGTAGGAAGTCGGAGGATCACCCCACAGGTTGTTCTCGCCGTTCAGATTCAACGAGCCGTAAAGACTGTTCATAATGGAATTGTCGCGCCAGCGCGCGAAGCAGTTTTCGAAGCCATTTAGCCCCCCTCGGTCGGGTCGTGATGTCATCGAACGTATCTTAGACTGGGAGTGGATATTACCGAGCCCTGTGAGCTGGCCGTTGCCCGACGGGTTCCGTCCAGTGCATGCCGTCCTTCGAGGCGACAAGGCCACCGGTGAACAGGGGTGCTTCAGGTTCGATCGGCTCACCGAACATGGCACGACCCTGGAGGTTTGCTCCCTCGCGCAGGACGGCGCCGATGCTCTTAGCCTCGAAGATCGGGTTTCGCAGGTCACCAGAGTCGTTCAAGCTCTGCACGGCCGTCTCGAATTCAGCAGACGCCGTTGTGAGCCGCGCGACCGCGGCATCCGAACTCACTAACGACGCATCACCGGAGACGATACCTCCGACCAGTTCGACAAAAGCCCTCAGCTCGTTGCCTCTACAGTTCGTGATTTTCTTGGCTTCCCAGAAATAGGACTGTTGGTCATGGTGCATATCATAGAACGACACCAGGAACTCGTAGAACAGGCCGTACTCCCGTCGATAGCGGGCCTCGAACTCGCCGAAGCCCCGGTCCTCGGTCAGCGTGCCATCCAGGCAACTGTTGATGGATCTGGCGGCGAGCAGCGCGCTGTAGGTGGCCAGGTGCACGCCTGAGGAGAACACCGGATCCACGAAACACGCCGCGTCGCCGACGAGGATCATTCCCGGTGACCAGAAGCGGTCCTTCCAGTACGAGTAGTCCTTGCGCACGCGGACCTCCGCGTACTGCCCCTGGGTGACCTGGTCGACTCCGTCCAGGAGTGCGTGGATCTCGGGGCAGGACTTGAGCATGCGGCGCCACGCCCCGGCCGCGTCGCCCTGGATCTCCTTGGCGTTCTCCCTCCCGACCACGGCCCCCACGCTGGTCAAGTTGTCGGCAAGTGGGATGTACCAGATCCAGCCCTCGTCGAAAGTGGCGCTGAATATATTCCCGTCCTTCGGCGCAGGCAGGCGCCCACCGCCCTCGAAGTATCCGAAGACGGCGATGTTTCGGAAGAAGTCCGAGTAATTCCGCTTTCCTCCGACGACACGATGGATCCTGCTGCCGTTTCCGGACGCGTCCACCACGTAGCGCGCGCGAGCCTCGCGGGACTGCCCGTCGTCGTCCTCATAGCGGACGCCCACGACGCGGCCGTTCTCCTCGAGGACCTCGGACACGGCATGGCCTTCGCGGACGTCCACGCCCGACCGTCGGGCGTTATCGAGTAGGATCGAGTCGAACTTGGATCGCTCGACCTGGTAGGCGAAAGAAGTGGGACCGGCAAGGCGGGGTGACACCGCGAAGGAAAACTCCCAGGGTTCAGGGCTCGCACCCCACTTGAACGTGCCACCCCGCTTGCGCTTGAAACCGGCCCGCTCAAGTTCGTCAGCCACACCGAGGATCCGGCACACTCCGTGGATCGTGGAGGGTAGCAGGGACTCACCGATCTGGTACCTGGGAAACTTCTGTTTTTCTACCAGCAGGACCCGATGACCCTGCCTGGCGACCAGCGTGGACACCGTGGCCCCCGCAGGGCCTCCGCCGACCACGACGACATCGACGTTTTCGACTTGTGAAATAGACATCGTCTCTCCCCTGATGACTGCGGTAAGTTTCGGACTAGGCGAACATCCCGTCCAGCCACAGACGCCACGCGTGCTCGGTCTTGTCTTGGTCGACGCTGTCGGCGAACAGGTGCAGGCTCAAGCCGACCGGCATCCCCCAGGCGTTCCCGCCGAAGAAGCGGTACAGCCCGTCGGCGGTGCGAAGGCCGATGAAATGGGGGGTCAAATAGTCGACCACCGCGTCCAGCGGGTCAAGCATCGCCGGGGTGAGGCGCACCTGGTCGCCTTGGGCGACGTCGTCGCCCAGCCCGAGCCCTCGACGGAGCACCGTGAACGCGCTCGCCTCGGTAGCCGTCGCTGGCCCGGAGGCTTGCACGAAGGTCGCGGGAAGGCCGGTGAAGTATCGCAGGTACTGCTCGAGGGTGTGGTGGTAGAAGTCGGTGTACTCGCCGGTGGAGGCGACGCTGATTTTCCAGGTGTCATCGACGGTGCCGGTGTGCACCCGGTGGATGACGGTGCCCAGTACGGTGGTGCCGCCATCGCGCGCCTGGAGGTGGTACTCCAGGACGTGTGAGAACCCGTCGTCGCGGTCGAGGCGGCAGGCAAACTTCCGCGGGGGATCCCAGACAGTCACCGTGCAGGGGCCGCGGGAGACCACCCCACCCTCCCACGGCTCGATCTCCATCGGAAACACCCACCCGAGGTTGCCGGGGCCGGTGGCGACCGCTGCCCAGACCTGCTCGGGGGTGGCCGGAAGTTCGTTGTCTCGACGCATCTCGAATTTCTCAGCCATGCCTACTCCTTGATCGGTGGTATTTCCCCGTCGCGTGCATGATCAGTAGGCCAGGGGCAGGCAGGCGGGGCCGCGCTGCATCGGGTTCGGTCGCCACTGCACTGTCGGTGTGTCCAGGCGCAGCGTTGGCAGGCGCCGCACGAGCGTGCCGATCGCGACCTCGCCTTGCAGGCGGGCCAGCGTCGCGCCCAGACAGAAGTGCGGTCCGTTGCCGAAGCTCAGATGCCGGTTGTCGGTGCGGCCCAGGTCGAGCTGGTCCGGGTCAGCGAAGCGGTCTGGGTCACGGTTCGTCGCAGCGAGTACGAGGTACACCAGGTCGCCCTCAGCCAACGCGTGCCCGCCGATCTCGATCGCTTCCGCGACGACGCGGATGAAGACCTGGGATGGGGTGTCGTAGCGCACCAGCTCGTCGATCGCTAGGCCGATCAGCGTTGGGTCCTGCTGAAGCCGGCGCAGCTGGTCGGGGTGGCGCAGCAGCGCGAGGGTGCCGTTGCCGATCAGGCTGGTGGTCGTCTGGTCCCCGGCGGTGAGCAGCACGAAGCAGGTGGACAGCAGCTCGTCGTCGGAGAGCTGGTCGCCGCGTTCCTGCGCCGCGACCAGCGCGCTGATCAAATCGTCGGCCGGGTCAGCGCGCCGTCTGCGGATGAGGTCGGCCAGGTAGTTCTCGAACTGTTCCACCATGAGCTCGACGCGCTCGAAGCCGTCCCCCGTCATCGAGCCCGCCAACTGGTCGAACCAGGCTATGACGCGCTCTCTGTCGTGCTGCGGGATGCCGAACAGCTCGCAGATCACCGTGGCGGGCAGGGGGGACGCGAGCGCCGCGATGAGGTCCGTGGTCGGTCCGGCCGCGATGGCAGCGTCGAGGAGCTCGTCGACGATCGCCTGGATCCGCGGGCGAAGGCCTTGGACCCGCCGGGGGGTGAATGCCTTGTTGACCAGTTTGCGCAGTCGGGCGTGATCGGGTGGGTCGGTGTTCGTCATCACCCGGCCCAGTCTTTGGGTGAGCCTGCTCAAGCGTTGCTGGTCTCCCTGCCGGGCAGCCAACGCGCGGGTCATCCGCTCGCGGTCGTTGGACAGCCGCAGATCGTGCAGGGCGGCGTCGACGTCGGCGTGGCGGGTGAGGTACCAGGTCCCTTGTGAGCTGCGGTAGACCGGGTGCTCGCGGCGCATCCTGGCATACAGTGGGTAGGGGTCTTGGCGATATTCCGGCGTCGATAACGCGCGGATGATCTCGTCGACGCCGCTGTCGACGTCGTTGTCGTTGTCGAGGGCTTCGGGTAGTTCGGTTGCGCTGGACATGGCGCTCCCCGTCCTAAGGCTTGCCGTCCATGGCGTCGATGAGGCTTTGGGGTCGCATGTCGGTCCAGTGCTGGTTGATGTAGTCCAGGCAGGTCTGCCGGGTGTCTTGAGGATGGACGATTGTCCAACCGGCCGGCACGTCGACGAAGGCCGGCCACAGGCTGTACTGGCTCTCGTCGTTGATCAGCGCGAGGTAGGTGCCGTCGGGATCTTCGAAAGGATTCGTCATGGTTCAGCGCTCCTGGTGAAAGGATGATGCGTGATCAGCGATTTCTTGGAGTTTGGCGGCCAGGATCGGACCGATCTGAGCCAGCGATCCTGGCTGTGTCATCAGTTGGTGGTGACCGCTGACAATGTCATATGTTTCGATCTTACCGTCGACATATGGCCTCCATGCCTCAGAGGTGGCTGCGTCCGGAGGTTGATCGATTGTCGAGGCGAACAACAGCAGATCCCCAGAGAAAAGATCTGGGGTGAAGTCGACCGCGATATGATGATTGTTGATCCAGACCTGGAGGATGGCCAAGAGACAGTGCTCCTCAAGGTCCGCGAACGCACCGCCCTGGCCGCGGAGGATCTCCACCGCTTTGGCGAACGGCGACGGTTCGCCGTCCAAGTTTTGCGCGTCCACGCCGAGCATCGCGGCAATAATGCCTCGTTCGTCGAGTGTTGGTGAATCCTCGCGCGAGTACACCCCGCAAGCCGGGTAGGTGTCGAGGACGGCGAGAAGGGCGATCGGTTCGCCGCGCTGTTGGAGCTCGGTAGCCACGGCGTGGGCGACGATGCCTCCGAAGGACCAGCCGAGAAGACTGTACGGCCCGCTCGGTTGGACCTTGCGTATCTGATCGGCGTAATCGGCTGCCATCTGCTCGATGGAGGTCGGGCGCGGTTCTGGCCGAGCGAGGCTGCGCGCCTGCACTCCATAGATCGGATGGTCCGGGCCGAGATGTTTCATCAGCCCGCAGTAGGACCAGCTGATCCCTCCGGCTGGGTGGATGCAGAACAGCGGCAAGTGGCGGCCCTGGGTCCTTAAGGGCAGTATCACCTCGAGCGTGTCCAGGGGATCGTCCTTGTCCAGGCGTGCTGCCAGCCCGGCCACCGTCGGGGCTTCGAACAAGCTGCGAAGTCCCAGCTCGACACCGAATGTGGCGCGTACCCGAGCGACCAGTCGGTTGGCGAGCAGCGAGTGTCCGCCAAGGTCGAAGAAGTCGTCGTCGACGTCGACCTCAGGCAGGCCCAGTACCTCGGCGAACACCTCGGCGAGGTACTGCTCGCGTGGTGTCCTGGGCGCTCGCCCGCTGCCCGCCGCGTCGAGCTCGGGGGCAGGCAGCGCGGCACGATCGAGTTTGCCGTTTGCCGTCAACGGCAACGCAGCAAGCATCACCAGCGCTGAGGGCACCATATAGTCGGGTAGACGTTCGCGCAGATAGTCGCGAAGCGATCCTGACTGAAATGTAGTGTCCATAGTCGGCACCACATAGGCGACGAGTCGTTTATCGTCGTCCCGGTCCTCCCGGACGATGACTGCGACCTGCGCGACGCCGGAGTGTGCGGCGAGCACCGTTTCGATCTCGCCGGGCTCGATGCGGCATCCCCGCAGCTTGACCTGGTCATCGATGCGGCCCAGGAACTCCAACTCCCCCCTGGCGCTCCAGCGAGCCAGATCCCCACTGCGATACATCCGCGCCCCGTTAGGGCCGAACGGACACGCCACAAACCGCTCGGCACTCAGGCCAGGACGGTGTAGGTACCCGCGCGCCAGCTGGCTCCCGGCCAGATACAGCTCGCCGGGCACTCCTATCGGCACCGGTCGCAGCGCTGCGTCCAGCACGTAGATCTGGGTGTTCCACACAGGGGTGCCGATGGGCACCGTGGTCGTGCCGGATTCGGGGTCGCAGGCGAACGATGTCACGTCCACTGACGCCTCGGTCGGCCCGTAGAGGTTGTACAGCGGCACGCTCAGCCGAGCGAAGAACCGCTGCTGCAGCTCACCGGAGAGCGCCTCCCCACTGCAGATAATCCGCTTGAGTCCGCCACAGTGGCCAGCACTCGGTTCGGACAGGAACACGTCCAACATTGAGGGGACGAAATGCGCCGTGGTTATCCCCGCGGACTGGATCAGCCCAGCCAGGTACGCCGGATCCTTGTGCCCGCCCGGTCGGGCCACCACCAATGTGGCCCCGGTGATGATCGGCCAGAAGAACTCCCACACCGAGACATCGAAACCCGCCGGAGTCTTCTGCAAGACCCGATCGGCATCTCCCAGCCCGTACTGCGCCTGCATCCACACCAGACGATTCACGATCCCCGCTTGCGGGATTACCACACCCTTGGGGGTGCCGGTGGAGCCGGAGGTGTAAATCACATACGCCGGATGCTGCGGTGTGAGAGCGGTGGTGCGGTCGGTGTCGGTGAGATCAGTGTCCGGGCAACTGGCCAGCATGGTGAGGGTGTCGGGGCCATCGATCACCAACCGCGGTGTGGCAGCATCCTCAGGGACACACCCCAGCGTGTGGGTGGTGGTCAGCAGCAGTGCTGGTTGTGCGTCGCCGAGCATGAAGGCGATCCGTGCTGGCGGGTAGTCGGGGTCCAATGGCAGGTAGGCGGCGCCGGTTTTGAGTATCGCCAGCAGCGCGACCACCAGCTCGGGTGAGCGGGGCAGGGCCAGCGCCACGATCTGCTCGGGGCCCACGTCTTGGGTGATCAGTGCGTGGGCGAGCTGGTTGGCGCGCCTGTTGAGTTGGGTGTAGGTCAGCGTGGTGTCGCCGAACACCACAGCGACCGCGTCGGGGGTGGCCATAACCTGGGTTTGGAACAGCGTTGGGAGACAGGCCTGGGGCACCGGGTGGGCGGTGTCGTTGTAGTCCACCAACACCCACCGGCGCTCGTCAGCGGACAGGATCTCGATGCGGCTGATCTGCCGGTCCGGGTCGGTGACCGCCGCTTCCAACAGGCGCACCCAGCGGGCGACGATTGTCTCGATGGTGGCGGGGTCGAACAGGTCGCTGGCGTATTCGATGACCCCGTCGATGCCTTCGGGGCTGCCGTCTGGGCCACGTCGTTCGGACAGGCTGATCGAAAGGTCGACTCTGGAGGTGGCGGTCGGTGCTGACACGAAGCTGGTGTCCAGTCCGGGTAGTTCGAAATCGGCTTCGGGGGCGTTTTGTAACGCGAGCATGATTTGGAACAGTGGGTGGTGCGCCAGCGAGCGGGTGGGGTTGAAGACTTCGACGAGGTATTCGAACGGCACGTCTTGGTGGGCGTAGGCGGCCAGCGCAGTTTCCCGGACCCGCGCGAGTAGTTGCGCGAAGGTGGGATCGCCGGAGGTGTCGGTGCGCAGCACCAGGGTGTTGACGAAGAACCCGACCAAATCGTCTAACGCCTGGTCGGTGCGTCCGGCAATCGGGCTGCCTAAGCCTGGATCCACCG
>QHBZ01000259.1 GCA_003244055.1 Pseudonocardiales bacterium
GTTTCGCTGAACTCACGGGAGCCAATGGGAGCGGCCGAGGTCGGCCGCGAAGTCGCGATGCCGGCGGACCACTGCTCGTCGCTGGCGTGGCGACCGCCCTCACCCTGCCCGGGGCCTAGTCGCCCTCGCGGCCATGCTGGCCGCCGCCGCTGCGATCACCGCCCGCACCCACCGGCCCGAACAGCAACCCACGACGCCACTCGGTGAGCCCAGTGATGCAGCCGCGCCCGAGACGCAGCGGTAGCGCGAGGCGTAATGGGTCGTCATGGCGCTGCCTCCTCCAGCAGGGTGGGGGTCCCGCCGGGCCCGCTCGGCAGCGGGTAGTAGCTGTGACCGGTGGTGGGGTCCACCGCGACGACGTGCGCAGCGTCGCCGAGGTGCTCACGGTGGGTGAGAGTCAGCTGTCGTGGGCGGTTGTCCAGTGTGGTCACCCAGCCGCTTTCGGCGGCGACGTAGAGGCGGTGAGCGACCGGGTCGTAGGCCAGGACGTCGGGCTCGGTGTCGACGGTGTGGGCGTCGGTGACCTTCCAGCTGTTCAGGTCGAGGGTGAGCAGGACGGCGTTGCCGTCGCAGGCGATGAACGCCAGCCGCTCAAGTGGGTCCAGGGCGAGCCCGTGAGCGTGCTCGCAGCCGGCCAACGGCACCCGGCGCACGATCGACAGGGTGGCCGGATCGATGACGGCGAGGCTGTTTCGGGATTGCACATCGACGAGCATCACGCGGCCGCCAGGGTCGTAAGCGACGTTACCGGCGTCACCGCCCAGTTCCACCGTGCCGCGCACCTGATGGGTGGCGGCGTCGATGACCGTCTCCGAGCCGCCGGTTTCGTTGGTGGTCCACACGGTGGCGTGCGCCGGGTCATAGGCCAGTCCATCGGGATACTCACCGGTGTGGGCGCGCCCGAGTTCAACACCGATGTCCTCGTCGAGGGTGACCATCTCGTTGCTGCCGGTGGCGGTGGCATAGACCTGGTGGCGCTGCGGCACGACCAGCACACCATGTACTTGGGAGAGGCCTTTGAACGTGCGCACGACTTGGTGGGCGTGCACGTCGACCTCGATCACCTCGCTTGCGCCGAGGTGGGCGATGAACAGCAGCCCCCGTTCGGCATCGAGGCTCGCGTAGTCGAAGCGCGATCCGTCGCCAGGAAGCTGGATGTGGCCCACCTGGTGCAGCGGTGGTGCGTTCGGTGGTGAGTCGCGGGCACAGCCGACGAGCATCACGGCAACCGCAGCCACCGCCACGAACCCGATGATTCCCCTCACAACCCACCGCAGGCGCCCCCGGGTCCTCGCCCGGCGCGGTGGAGCGTGTCGTGGGCACCATGTCGTAGTCCTCCTCCTGGAGCCAACAACGAGGAGCACCGGATTGCTCTGGGGGCCTCGGCTGTGCTCACGCCCGCAGCGGGTCAGATGGTGATGACGTTGACGGCGAGGGCGGCCAAGGTTGCCAACGCGCGGGCCTGCCGGTAACGGCCGGGATCGGCAGGGGCCCGCAGGTCGGCGAAGACGGTCAGGAACAGGAAGGTCAGTGCGGGGGCGGCCCAGTCGTTGGCGGAAAAGCCGGGGAGCCCGTCGTCGTTGAGCTGCGGCATGTTCGCCGAAAGCCGCCACAGCAACACCGCCACCCCAGACAGCACGGTGATGGCGAGAATGTCGAGCCACGCGGTGCGCGGTAACCGCCAGAACGCGACGATCAACGCCAGCGCGCTGGTGATCGCCGAAGTGAGCAGGATGTGAGCAACACTGAAGATCATCGGACCTTCCTCTGCCTTGCCACCGCCTAGAGGTTAGAAGTTCACCGCGGTGGTTTCCCCAGAGTGGGTTGGGCTGGGGACTGCCCGGGGGTGCCGGCGCAGCCAACCAGCGCGGCCAGCAACACGACTGCCAACGGCAGTCCCGCGCGACGCAGAACTGTCTTGCTGGTCATGGTGTTCCTCCCCTCATGTCGTGGGTGCGCAGCCGTGGCTGCTACCGGTATGGGTAACGCCCGTAGATGAAGAAGGCATGAAGTCGACGCAGCGTTGACCCAGTGGGGCTGGCAACATTCGCGGCAGGGCAGGAGGTAAGCGGTGCGGGTGCTGGTGATCGAGGACGAACCGAAAATGGCCGGGTTACTACGCCGCGGGCTCGTCGAGGAGGGCTACGCCGTGGATGTGGCCGCCGACGGGCCCGACGGTTACGCCGCCGCGGTCAGCCGGGACTACGACGCGGTGGTACTCGACGTGATGCTGCCCGGGATGTCCGGCTTCGAGGTGTGCCGGCGCCTGCGCCAGGACAAGGTGTGGGTTCCGGTGCTGATGCTCACCGCCCGCGCCGCGGTACCGGATCGGATCTGCGGGCTCGACGGTGGAGCGGATGACTACCTGACCAAGCCGTTTCACCTCCTGGAGCTCTTCGCCCGGCTCCGTGCCCTGACCCGCCGGGGTCCGGTAACCAGCCCCACCGTGCTGGCCGCCG
>QHBZ01000260.1:0-1674 GCA_003244055.1 Pseudonocardiales bacterium
CGTGTTCGGGTCATCATGAAGTGGACAGTAAGCCCCCGGACAACGGTTACGCCGCGTGATGAGCGCGTGCTCGGTCCACGATCGTGACGGCGAGCAGTGCCCGGATGGCGACCTCGGCCAGTACGCAGAGCAGGGCCTGGAGCGCGGGCGGCAAGCCGCCCTCGCCGAACCCGAAGCACGCCGACGGTCCGGGAGAGCGCGAACCCGACCAGTGCCCCACCGGCCGCCGGACGGTCGCAGGCCCGCCGAACACTAGCCGCACGGCCACCACGAAGGGCCCAAACCTTGGACGAGGCATCTGATCAATAACAATATCCAACACATCTGCCGGTGAGCCCGAGCCACGGAACGTCCGCACATGCCGCTGTCCGTGCGCGGTGCCGGGGCGCAAGCGGCGCGGTGTTGCCCCAACGGATCTATCCGTAGATCACAGCGCTGGTGTGCCGGCGTGACACGACGCGTGACACGAACTCGCGTCCACCGGAGCCGCTGTGGCAACCAGAACGATCACTGTCGCTATTGAAATCGCCGGTAGCCGCCATGGTCACCACGGAGGGGGAGTCTTGTAAGCGGTAGGTTCGGGGTTCGAGTCCCCGCGTCGGCTCGCGTTCTACAGAAGGAATACCTCGGACTACGACGTCCCTGGGTACGTGTCACGCGCATCCCGTGTATCAGGTAGGCGCGCCCAACACGATCACGATGTTGCGTTCGGACCAACTGGAAACCGCCATGGCTCAGCTGCCCGTGACCGACGTAGGCAATGCGGCCGAGCTGCTCAGCGCCGCACCAGGTCGGCTCCGCGTCCTCTCTCTCGTCGTCACCGAAGGCTGCTACCTCCTGGAAACCCGCATCGGTCCGGTCACCGTGTCGTTATGCAGCTGCTAACCCGGTTCGAGGAATATCGCGAGTTCCGCAGCCGCAGCCGCAGATCAAGGTCCGGCTGGGCTTGTAGCCGCGTTGTACCCAGTCACCGCCGACAATCAGTCACGCGGTCGTGGCGCGTGACCTGGTCAGCTGACGGGCACGGGTGGTTTCATCCGCAGGCGAAAACCCCGTGTCCACCATGTATGTGCCCGTCGGAGATGGCTCAACGCCCTCCACCGAGCAGACTCAATTGATCACCTCCGCTGCCCTGGACCGCCACATGCCCAAGTCAGCCCGTGTCCTGCCGCGCTCAAACGCGATGGCTGGACCGAAACCCGTCGTCGCGGGTCACGCCGTGTGCTCGTGAAGGACGATCGGCAGCGGGTATGGGCCTACCATGAAGGCGTTGACCTAGGTGGGCCGGCGATGGCTCGGATCGCCAAAGACTACGGCTACACGCTTGATGAGCTGCGCAAACTATAGGACGATGATCACGTGAGGATAACGCTGCGGGCCGAGTTCTTCTTCGACGAGGAGGCGAACAACTGGCACTATCGGGTACCGGCCCTGCACATCAACGGCGGTGGCAGCATGACCCGGGAAGACGCCGAGCAGGAGTGCCTGGAGGCGATCGCGTTCGCCCTGGAAGGTGACCCGAGAGAGCACGACAGCGACACTCAGGCGATCGCTCTCCACGTGTCCGTCGACCCCGCCGCCTGACCCATTGCGGCAACGAGGTGAGGCCAGCGCGCTCTGCTGCGCGACGCGCGTGCGACAACACCTTGTGGCCACCGCAAGCCCGCAGTGGCC
>QHBZ01000260.1:1742-43145 GCA_003244055.1 Pseudonocardiales bacterium
CCGCGCATCATGGCCATGCTCCAGTCGATCACCCGTCTTGCGGTAGACCCTACGCATAGTTCCGCGTACACAGAGTGAGAGCCGGGGGAGGTTACTCATGCTCGTGATACGCGCCTATCGCGATGGGTTTCGTCGATCGTGGCACGTCGAGGACGGGCTGTGACGGCTCGGTTCGCTGCGCGCTTGGAGGTGCTCGCCGGCGGTGACGCGCTGCGCCGTGAGCATCTGACGCGTTCGTTGCGCGACGACCTTGCCCACATCGACGGCCTGGACCTCGAGCTGGCGCCGGCGTCGGCCGCGGCGCAGGGGAGCAAGGGCGCGGTCGAGTCGACAGTCGCGATCCTGGTTGCCGCCGCGCCCTTCGGCCGCCCCACGGCCGATCTGCTGAAGGCGGTCATCACTGGCTGGCTGCAGCGGGACCGGCGCACGGTCCTTCGCGCTACCGTCGGCGACAGGACCGTGGAGCTCACCGGCGACCTCACTCCCGGACCAGCTGCGCGCCCTCGCCGCGCTGCTGCGGACACCGTCTGATCCAGATGAGGCAGCGCAGGAGTGACTCCCCGACTACGGCGGCGCGCTCTGTTGATCGGCACGAGCACCACGACGACGCCCGCCTCGACGCGCTGCCGTGCACTCGGGCCGATACCGCGCAGCTCCACGAGGTGTTGGGTCATCCGGCAATCGGTGGGTTTGAGACGGTCGGGATTGCCCACGACCTCTCCGCAGCCGGGCTCCGCTCCGCGATTGCCGAGTTCCTCGATGGCTGCGAGGAGGACGAGCTGGCGCTTCTCTACATCAGCGGTCACGGCGCGCGGCTCGTCGAGTCCGGCGGTGAGTTCTTCTTCATGGCCACTGACTCCGACATCGACGACCTCGCCCGCACCGGGGTCGGCGCAAGCTTTGTCAACGAGCGGTTGGAGGGCTGCTTCGCTCAGCAGAAGGTGGCGATACTCGACTGCTGCCACAGCGGCGGCTTCGCGCTGGGCTTCCGCACTGTCGACGGGCCGGCGAAATCCGCGACCCCAGCCCGTATCGGTGTTCCGCTGACTGCTCGCGGTGTCTACGTGCTGTCCTCCTCCGCCGTGGAGCAAGCGTCATTCGGCGGGGCTGACGCCCCGGAGCCCTCGGTGTTCACCGCTTCTGTGGTCGAGACACTCCGCACCGGGGCGGCGGGCGGGTCCGTTGGCGGGGACGTCACCGTGGATGAGTTATTCGACGCGGTCAGTGAGCGGCTACGGGGCAGCGGCCAACGGCCGGTGAAGTCCGCGCTGCACGTCGACGGCCCCATCCAGATCGCGAGCCGCCCACGCGGCCCTGTGCCACCGACGGCCACCAGTAGTACCCAAACGGCCCCATCGACGGGTCGTCCCCCGCCGGTCGCACCGGACCCCCAGTGGCCCGCGTTACTCGGATACTTCCGGGACGCGGTGCAAGCCGGAATGGCCGCGTTCGAGCTCCTGACCGTTTCGGGCGGACCATTCGCCTGCCTGCCGGGGCCCGAACGGCTACTCACCGCCGACCTCGACGCCGACGATTGCCTCCCGGTGCCTACGGACGCGGCGTCCCTGGTCACAACAGCCGTAGAGAACAGGCTGCAGCTATGGGCCGGGCGGCCCGCCGTCATCCTGACCGAGCGAGGGCGACGCCAGTTCGCGCCCCTCTTGATCCGCCGCGTCGGCGTGGTCACCGACGATTCGGGGACCGCTCGACTGAAGCCCGACGGCACAGTGCTGCCCCATCCCGGCCTCGCTCGCGCCCTGCTCGACGAAGACGACGCCGCGGAGCTACTCACCACCTACCAACCCAGCTGGCGCGCCGGGGAGCGCGAACGGCTCGGCTCCGACGCGGCGTACCTGCTGCACGAGCTCGACGTCCACATCGTGGACGAGCTCCGTCCAGCAGCCTTGTCCGAGCGGTTCGACGAGGCCGGCCCTGGGGACGGCGCAGTGAACGTCGCGGTGCTGTTCGCCACGGAGACGACGCAATATGACAAGGGACTGCTGGCCGATCTCGACAAACTCCGCGGCATGCCGGATCGCATCACCGGCACGGCGCTGGCGGCGCTGCTCGACCACGGGAAACTCGCTTACAAAGGTTCACTCGTCGTCAGTCCACTGCCCGCCAACGCCCGTCAGCGCGCGGTACTGCAGGCCGCGATGACCAGACGGCTCACGGTCGCGACGGGACCGCCAGGTACGGGAAAGAGTCAGCTCATCGTCGATGTCGTCGCCACCGCCATCGCAGCTGGCCAGTCCGTACTCGTGGCATCCACCAACAACGGCGCCGTCAACGAGGTTTGGCGCCGCTGCGACGAGCTGGTGCCAGGAAGCGTCGTGCGAACAGGTTCTGGAGTGAACCAAGCTCACGAACTCGACGGCTTGGAGAAGCTGTGTAAGGCGCCCGGTCCGGAAGTGACTCCCGCCACGCTGCGGGAAGCCCACCGGTCTGCCGCCAAGCAGCTGGATCGCTGCCGCACCACGCTCCAGGAGGTCGCCGAATGCGAGCTGTGTCTCATCGAAACCCGGGCGCGGCTGCGCGCTGCTGCCGGACGGCTCGACGTCGACCCAGCATGGCGGCCCGCACAAGGGCACGAGGGGGATGGCGGACGTCCTGGCGCACGTCCGCGGCTGGGCGGTGACGTGCCAATCCGCACGCCGCTTCCCGCTCTGCCCGGCGTTGTTCGACCTCGTCGTCATCGACGAGGCCAGCCAGTGCCCAATCCCGCACGTCGTTCCACTGCTGTTCCGCGCCCGGCGCGCCCTCATTGTCGGCGATGTCATGCAGCTGCCGCACATCAGCGAGCTGTCGCCGCGCCGCGACCGGGAGCTGCGCAATCGGCACGGGATCGGCTCCGCCTGGGTCGACGAGCACTGCCAGTCCGTCCGACGCCACTCCGCCTTCCACGCCGCCCAGCGCGCCGTCAGCGGCGGCAGCCTGATGCTCGACGAGCACTACCGCAGCCATCCCGAGATCGCCGCGCTGGCGAACCGGCTGTTCTACGGCGGAGAGCTCACCGTGCTCACCGAAATTCGTGGCCGCCCTGCACTCACGGGCCGATCCATCCGCTGGCGCGATGTGCAGGGGCGGTCGATCCGGGGACCGAACGGCGGATCGTGGCTCAACGCCGTCGAAGCGGCCGAGACTGTCGCGTGCGTCGAGCAGTTGCTGGCGCAACTCCCGCCGGAGGCCACAATTGGCGTCGTCACTCCTTAAGCCGCCCAGAGCAACGACCTGAAACAGCGGCTCGACGTCGGCAGGGACAAGCCCGGCGACCGCGTTCGGGTGGGTACCGTTCACACGTTTCAAGGCGGCGAACGCGATGTCATAGTCCTCACGCTGGTAGCCGGCCACAATGTGCTTGCGCACAACTTTCACTGGATCGACCGGCAGCCGCAGCTCTGGAACGTCGCGATCACCCGAGCCCGCTCGAACCTCATCGTGATCGGGGACCGGGAGCTGTGGTGCCGCCGTGGTGGAGTCGGTGCCGAGCTTGCGGCGGCCTCTGGAACAGCACGCGACGAGCCAGGACAAGACGAGGAACTCCGAACCCGGCTCTACCGCCACCTGCATCGAGACGACCCGGCCGTCCAACTCCGTGTCGTTGTCAACGGACACATCGCCGACGCCCGGCTCGGTGACGGCTCGGCCGTGCTGCTAGATCCCGGAACACCGAGTGGGCGCGACCCGGCAGCCCACCTGGAGCAAATGCTGCGCCGCCGACGACTGCTCGCTGGTCCAGACGCGCGCGCCGCGCGCCGCATCCCGGTATGGACGCTCGATGAAGCTTGACGGCGCTCAGGTGGGATTATCAACATTCTTCTCCGTTGCTTCTCGGGCCATTCGCTCCTGCTCGGTGGCGACAATACGACGCGCGAGGTCGACCTCGGAGATGTCCACAGCGTCAGGACTATTCTCCGCCACCTCGCTCCGGCGTGCGTAGTAGTCGAAGAGTCGAGATTTGGCGGCCAGCAGTTCGATCATCCGTTCGTCGACGCTGTTCGTGACAAGTAGCCGGTGCGCCTGAACTGACCGGACCTGACCGGGACCTGACCCATCCGGTGCAAGCGAGCGATCGCCTGCACCTCCAGGGTCGGCTTGACCTGCCGACCTCGGGTCCCTCCCGAGGTTCCATACCACCAGGTAGACCGCTGGCGCGGTGAAGAACAGCTGGTGGGTTGGCCGGTAGACTTGCTGGCCGCCGAAGTCCCAGCCGTTCAGTGTGATCGCCTGGCCAGCGTGCTCCACCTCGACGGGCTTGATCTGCAACCCATGAGTCTGGTCGCGAAGTGGAGTGTTCCCGCGTCACCTCCGACCATCAGGTGCGCAACGGCGATCCCGTGCACAAGGACAATCCGGACGGGGCGGTGCGCGCACACGCGGTTCGGACGCGGTGGCCTGATGACGTATCTGATTCTGGAGATCAACGGCGGGTGGATGTGCTGACACGAACTCACGTCACCGGAGCCGTTGTGGCCACTCCAACGATGACTGCAGACGGTGAAGTCGCTTGTAGCCGCCATGGTCAACGTGGGGGGTCTTGTAGCGGTAGGTTCGGGGTTCGAGTCCCCGCGTCAGCTCCGGTTTGAACAGGGGAAGCGCTCCCTGTTGAGTTCTTGGTCGAGTCCGCGTGACACCATTCGTGAAGCTTGGTCTTGGCGAAGTGCTCGAATCTGGCGACGGGTCATCCCTGCCTGAGCCGGTCATCCGCCGACACAACGGTGATGTGAAGCCGGGCTCGCCGACCGGGGCGAGGACAGTCCCGATGCGCGCCGATCTGAACGCCGCGCGGCTGCCTTGCTTCCACGCCGTCCCCGAGGGGAGTTGACGCGTACGCCGAGCGCCGCGCCGAGGATCAGGCCAACGACCATGACATCCAAGTGTCAATTCTCGAGCTGTCCGTCCGGGCGGTTATCGTGTGTAGTGTGACCGCCGCAGCAACTCCCGGACCACGGCGCGGCCGCGGCGGACCGTCGTTCTCAGACGCTACTCCGGCTGAGGTCCGTGCTGCGCTGATCCCGGAGGAAGCCGCCGAGTTCGACCAGCAGTGGCGCGAGGTCATGGCCAGGGCCATCGAGAGGCTGGACTTGTCCGAGGTGCTGGCGACGCTGGAATCGTGGCGGCGGGTGGCGCGGCTGACCGCGGTGACCGGGCCCGAGGCGCACCGGGCCATGTACCGTCGGGCGGCGGCCCGGCTGGCCAGGGAGGAGATCCCGGCTGATGAGCCGCTGCCGCGGATCAAGGCCCGGCTGGGCCTGTAGCCGCGTTGTACACCGTAACCACCGACGACCAGTCACAGCAGCAGGTCGACGCGCTGCCGGCCGAGGCGCTGGCCCCGTTCGCCGAGGCCCGCGCGACGCTGGAGGTCGCCCCCTGGAATGGCGCCCCATACCATAAGCACAGGCCGGACAGTCCCATGAGAGCCCTGACGTTCGGCCCGGCTGGGCAGGGCGACATCGTGTACCTGATCCTGGACGATCGCCGCCGGGTCGACATGCTGGTAGTTGTCTGGCTGAGCTGAAGGTCAGCTGTGCACGGCCCTGCGGACGCAGTCGGACCAGCAGGGGCTGGCCTTCGCGTCGGACGAGGATCGCCACTGGGCCGGTCGTCGTGCTGAATGGTGGTGTCAGGCGTGGGTCGCCACGACCCTTGTCTGTCGACGGCGCTCGAACTCTGAGGGCGGCGGCGTGACACGACTTATGACACGAACTCGCGTCCACCGGAGCCGCTGTAGCCAGCTTAATAATCACTGTAGACGTTGAAGTCGCTGGTAGCCGCCATAATCAACGAAGAGAAGGAGTCTTGTAAGCGGTAGGTTCGGGGTNNTCCCCGCGTCGGCTCCGGTTTGACCAGGGAAAACACATCGATGTTCTGATCATGATCGGTCCGCGTGACACCGTCATGAAGCTCTTTTGGCGAGTGTGTCGAAGCTGGCGACGCGCCATCTCCTGCCCAAGCCGGTCATCCTCCACCGCAATGGCGCCTAGCTGACGGGTTCCGCACTCTCACCTCCGGCCGGTGACAGCCGAAATCCGCAGGATCTGTCGAGTGCCTTGTGTCGGTGCATCTGTCGCTGCCGCGAGCCAAACGCGGGCACGCCCTCACTCGGGTGTGCGCCTGCACGCTCTGCAGCGACCGCCAGGTCCATCGGAAGTGCGCACTGCGCGCCGGTGTCGACCACGTCACCGGCGCGGCGGTTCACGGATTCGTTGGAAACCGGCACCCAGCCCGAGCAAGTCGAGCTCGCCATCCGCCAAGCACTGGATCGAGGGCTGACCTCGCCCCGCCGGCTGTGGGCGGCGGTGGCTGAGCGACCCGATCGGACCCGGCAATTTATTGAGCGGATCCTGACAGAGGTAACCGCGTGAGGCACCGGGATGCCGCGGCCTTTCGCCAGGCCCTTGAGTACTCGGCTCGGGGAGCGCGCGGCCGGTATGGGAACGCATCTTGCGCAAGATCGCGCGCCGGTTGCCTTCGATCGCCTACTGGCTCGCCTCGTAGCAGTCGCCGCAGACCGCTGGCTGCTCCTCGACCGCGGGTGATGTTCGCGTGCGCTCGCCCGTGGTCAGCGGCTTAGATCAAGATTGCCCGCTGGCGCGGGCCGCTGGCGGTGGATGAGACTGGGCGTGTGCGTGTCGCCTGTCGACGTCGTTCCGCCTTGGTTTGGTCGAGACCGTGGCTTAGATTGACGCCGGAGTCCTGGTTCTTTGGGTGTTTCCCGAGTGTCGCCACGAGCGCGTACGTTCTTTAATTGTAGTGTCTTTAATTGTAGAGGGCTCCCGGCGACGCGCACCTTTCAACTCTGACGGCATTGAAGGGCTGGGATCGTGCGTGTGTTGTATGAGCATCAAGCTGGACTCGGTGGCCTCCTCGATCGCCACCGTGTCGGGTCGGGCGATGATCGAGGCCCTCATCGACGGTGAACGCCGCCCTGCGGTGCTCGCCGATCTGGCCCGGGGCCGGATGCGGTCGAAGATCCCGGATCTGACCTTGGCGTTGGAGGGCCGCTTCGGTGCCCACCACGCGCTGATGTGCCAGCTATACCTCGAACACATCGACCATCTCGATGACCTAATCGCTCGGCTGGACGCGCACGTGCGCGGTCACGGGCACAGTTCGAAGCGCTCCCCGTCGAGCGCACGAAGCGCGTGGAAGTGTCGATGATCCAGAGTCAGGATCCGGTGGGTGCAGTAGCGGTCGGCCAGGACGACCAGTGACGCATCGGTAAGACCGATGTTCGACTCATGGTAGCGCTCGACGATATCGGCTGCCGTACCGAGATCCGCGGCGCTCACCATCGCGAGCTCGTATGCCGGAGAGGTGAACTCACGGAGCATAGCGAGTTCGGCCGCTACTCCGATTCTGGTGCTGATCAGGTAATCCAACTCGGCCAGGACGTAGGGCGAGACCACCAGCGCCTCGGTTGTCTCGCCCAGACAGCGGCGAACCCGTTCGTGCTGGGGCTCTCGATCGTTGAATGACGCGAGTAGGCCACTGGTATCAGCGATGATCACTGCAGGCCGAAACCGTCGAGATGCACGTCGACATCGTCGGCCATCAGCACGTCACTCGAGAACAGCGCGCTGCGCGGGCGTGGGATCTCGTCGTCAGCCATCGCATCTGCCACCGCTTGGCGGATGACCTCGGCCTCGGAGATTCCGCGGCGGCTCGCGTACCGGCTCACCGCACGCTTGAGCTCCGCTGGAAAGTAGACGGTGGTCTTTTCCACATACGTATGGTACCACCGCTGGCAGATGTGGGGTGACGTCACTGTGGCGCCGTCGCCGTCGAGGATGACAGCACGGAACGGCGCGCGGCCATCGCCGCCACAGTGCACCGCCCGCGCTGCCACGACAGGGTCGCCGAGCGGATCCGTGCGACCCCGGCCTCCACTCTGCGGGCGAGTGTGCGGGTGGACTCGTGGGTGCGCACCAGGCCGATCCGGGGGAGCTGGATGTGGCGCCGATCGTTGCCGAGACCGACTGCGCCGGTGGTGAAACGACAGCTCAGACGGGCACGGCGCCCTTGAACCGAGGAAACGCCACCCGCCGCCCAGCCGGAGCACCGGCCTTGGACTTCGACCAGTTCGACAATGTGGTCGCGAGGTTGGCCAGCCCCGAAGAGTACGCCTCCTTGCTGTTATCTGCCCACCATGGCGCCCGCTGGCTTTTGGCTTGGTTCCACGCGCGGCATTTATCACTGATTTGGTAGTCGCCGGGTATGACGCTGTTTTTGATGGAAACGCTGAGTTCCAGCCAGCGAAAGGTCATGGCTCTCAGACAATAGTGCCGTAATGCTGGATGTGCGGCGGACGGGCTCATCGTTACGTCGGCCGCCGTATTTATCTCCATCCGCACAGATGATCACACGCCCGATCTAACAACAGATGATCATCATCAGCGAGTCGTCAGCAGGCCAGGGGTTGGGGTCCGTTCGCTAGGCGAGTCCGAAGGTGACCACGAACGCGTATCCGGCGGCCACCGGCACCCCGACGGCCTGCCTGCCGAGCCGGCTTGGTCGGCGGCGCGGCAACTCGGGGTTCGGCCCAGCACGGCGCTATGGTGTCGGCATGGCTTCTCCCGTCGGCGCGCCCACCCCGGCCAGCTCGTTGCCGCCGCAGGGCGCCTCGCCGCGCGTGATTCGCGACTCGCTGACGATCCCAGAGGACCGCGACGAGTTCGACCGCGAGTACAAGCGAGCACTGGCCACTGCCGCCGAGACGATGGAACTGGCGGGTGTCCACGCGATGTTGGAGCAGTGGCGTCGTCGCGCGTGGGTGACCCACGACCTCGAGGTGTACCAGCGGATGATGGACCGGATCGAGCGTCTCCGGCGAGGCGAGGCCCTCCCGAGTGTGCCGGTGGAGGAGGTCAGGGCTGTTATCCGTGAGCGGCTGAGTCGGTAGGTGTACCGCGTCACCTCCGACCATCAGGTGCTCGAGCAAGTCGCCGTGCTGCCCATTGAGGCACTGGCCTTCTATGCCGAGCTGCTGGTCCTGCTGGAGACCGTGGAACGGCGATCCCGTGCACAAGGACAATCCGGACGGGGCGGTGCGCGCGCACGCGTTCGGACGCGTTGGCCTGATGACGTATCTGATTCTGGAAGATCAACGGCGGGTGGATGTGCTGATAGTGCAGTGGGTTGGCTGATCGGCTCGTCAACGCGCGGGCCAGACGATGTGCGGATTGGTGATCCTGCCGTCAGCGGTGCGGGAGCCTGATCGCGAAGTAGCTGCGACGTTGCAGTGTTTTCCACCCGCCGATCCAGCGCTTGCGGCAAAAGATGCTGGTGAAGTTGACCAGCCCGTCATTCCAGTCGTGGCTTCCCGGAATGGCGAACAGCTCCGGAGCTTCTCCCGCGGCGCACGGCAGCGCCGCCCGGTACGGACCGAGCATGCGGTTCTCATACTCCGCGCCTTGGGCACCGGGTAGACCTGATCGCCGCCCATGACCAGGATGCGCCTCCGCTCGGTGGCGTAAGTCTCGCCGTTCCACCCGTCACCGAGGTCGGCGACGTGGTCCAGCGATAAATCGGCTTGCCCGGAGCGATCCGCGACCTCCGCTGGCTCCAGCGCCTGTAACTCCCGATTGTCGGCGTAGGAGCTAAAGACACCGGAACCAGAACCCGGACCGCGGTGTCGACGAGCTGGTGGGGATCAAGCCAGCGCACCATGGGCCTGCGCACGAACCCAAGCTCAGACCGATCGCAGGACGACGGGGCGAGCAAGGCACGGCGCAGGCATATCGGCGGAACCCTCAGGAATCTCAGCCATGCTCAACATTCTCCCAGCGGGACGGGCTAGACGCGCATCAGCAGGGCACCCGGGTCCACCCGCATCTGCAACCCCCGTACTTCACCCACGGGATCGCCGTCGAGTTGGGCCGGCTGTGGAGACTCCGCGCTGATGATGACGGTGCGGCCCTGCCAGTGCTGCACGATCCGGTGGCCACGGCAACGGCGGGTCAGCACCCGCGCGGTCACCGCCAACCATCCGAAGATGTCCCTCGGTCCGATGGACACCACATCCAGCAGTCCATCGTCCACCCCGGCCGCGGGCATCAACACCAACCCGGCGAGAAGCCTGCCGCAGTTGCCGACCACCACCGTGCGGACGTAATGGGGCGGCGCGATTCGGCCATCCACGGCCAGAGTGATCGGGAATCGGGGGCCCTTCAGCGCGATTGCTCCGGAGACGAAATACGCCAGCGGGCCCAACCGAGCCTTCCAGTCAGGCGGCGCACCGGCCATGATTGCCGCGTCGAAGCCCACTCCGGCCATCACCAGAAACACCTGTTCCTGCGTGCCGTCGATGATCACCCGGCCGACGTCGATCGCGTGGGTGTTCCCGGACAAGGCAATCCGGGTGGCTTGGGCCGGGTCATCCAGCACAATGGCGAGGTTACGAGCCAGCACATTGGAGGTACCCGTGGGCACCAGGCCCATCGCGGTGCCCGAACCGGCGAGGACCTGCGCTACGTGACGGACCGTGCCATCCCCACCGCAAGCAAGCACCACATCGGCGCCAGCGGCCAGCGCGATTCTGGCCTGACCGCCACCCGGATCCTCCACGGTGGTCTGAAGCCACAGCGGTGGAGCCCACCCCAACTCCGCGCACACCCCCGTGATCTGAACATGCAACTTCGCCCAGTCCTCGACGGTGTTCGGATTGACCACCACTGCCGGCAGCGGGCAGTCCGGCAGCGAGCGCGGGGCCGTGCCTGTCTTGGTGGTATCGCTGGGAGCTTTCGTGCGGGTGTGCCCAATGCCCCCACAGGCGCGCACGTCAGATGGTCCACTGGGTGCTCGCCGAGCTCCGACTACGTCGCGTATGCGCATCAACGGGGTCGTGCCGGGGTCGGTGGTGCGAACCGACGTCATGTCGGTGTTCCGTCCCGGCACACACGACAGCGGGTGTCATGATGCGGCCGAGAACGACGCGAGGCGAGGATGTCGGGCGTGCGGAGAGTAATCGGTCAAGGCAAAAATATTACCCTCAATTGGTTCACTACGCCAGCGTTGTGAGTCGCCTGTTCACCGCAAACTGCGCAGCTCGACAACAAGCATTCCCATTTTTCATTCAAGCCCGTTTCCAGCCGATCGGGACTGTCTGAGCTGAGATGATTGGGGCACGGAATCAGCTCCAGTTGACAAGGGCCAGTCCCTGAGATGTCCTCGATGAGATCAAGAGCGCACCTGCGGCTGCGCGGTGGTGGATGGCCCGGTGGCGTTATGATCCGTCATCGGGGCAGGCTTGCTGATAAGGCATGCCGAGCCCGCCTGATGTATTGCCCGCTCGCCGGGAGTCCGTAGCCGATGCCGATGACGGTTGCTCCGTGCCCGACCCAGAGCAGCGCGTGGCGCGTGCGGCGTGAGGACCCTGCGAATAACCCGCTCACAGCGTAGGCCGCCATCGCGGCATTCTGAGCCGCCATCGCGCGCTTTCCCTCGGCTGCGGGCAGCAGCCCAGGGCCGCGATTGTAAACACCGGTGATCACCGTGCTCACCAGGTTGACGGCATTCTGGCCGGCGATCGCGAGCAGCGCCGGCCGAGACGGAGCGCACCTCCGCCAGAGCTGCATGCCCACCGCCGTCACGCCGGCCTTATCGAACATGGCGTCGAGTCCGGCGCCGAACTGGCTGCTCTGATCGAGTGCACGAGCAAGATATCCGTCGACAAGATCGAGCAAGCGGCCCACAGTCACCTCGGCGATTCCGGCCGGCGTGTGTAGCCGGCGCGCGCCGTGGACGGTCAAGATCAGTCCGGCCACGCTGACCAGGTTGGGCACGGTAACGATCTCCCGCCCGCGCAACCTCGTCACCTGGACATTCTGAACTAGACAAGGTGGTCTTGCACCCCCGGTACACGGACAACGGGGTAGCGTCCGCGTGACACCATCTGAGGGTGCGGCAAGTGCTCCGCTGCAACCGGCTCGCCAGTGCTGGTCGGTATGTGCGCGCCGGCGTCGTTGCCCATGGCGGGCGAGGCTATCGTGTTCACATGGGCTCTGTCGCAACGGTTTCGGACCCCGCGCCGGTCCCGCCGTCGGATCCTCAGGCCATCCGCGCATGCTTGGCGCCGACGCTCGCCGCCGAGTTCGATCGCGAATGGGAGATTGTGCTCGACCGCGTGAAGCAGTCCAAAGATCTCGCCGATCTTCACGAGTTGCTGCACAAGTGGCGGCACACCGCCTACGCGGAGACGCGCGACCCTGGCTCGTACTACCGGATGCTGAGCAAGGCCGAGCAGATCTTGCGAGCGGGCAGCAATCCGGATGCCGTGCCGTTCGAGGAGATGCAGGCCTTGATCCGCCAGCGGCAACTCCGGTAGGTGTACCGAATCGTTCCAGACTCAGCCACCCTTGCGCAGGTCGCTTCACTGCCGCCCGATGCCCCTGGACGCCTACGCCGAGGTGCTGGAAGTGCTCCAGCTGACGCCGTGGAACGGCCGGCCACAGCACGAGGATAACCCTGAGGGTGCAGTCCGACGGTGGAAGTTCGGTGCCAGCCAGGCAGGGCAGGTGGTGTACCTGATCCTTGAGGAGGAGCAGGAGGTCCACCTGTTGCTCGTGCAGTGGTGGGGCTGAGGGGGCCTCGATGTTCCTGGGACGATGCCGCACCTCTGTTCCGGTGCCCTTACAGCGTAAGGTCAAGTTTTCCGGTGCCCAGTCGAGCGCTGCACCGGCGGGCAGTGCTATTCGGCTCGCATACAACAGTATGTGTTACGATAGTATGTATGCAGGTGGATCGTTTCTCGGTGACGATGGATCCCGACCTCGGGGCGGCGATCCGAGGCGCGGCCGAGCGGGCCGGGATGAGCGTTTCGGGGTGGTTGGCGCAGGCTGCGGCGGACCGACTGCGCAACGATCTGCTCGGTGCAGCCCTCGATGAGTGGGAAGCCGAGGACGGCCCGTTCGGTGATGATGAACTCGACGCTGCCGCCGCCACGTTGGGTGTCACCCGTGGATCTCGAGGGCACGCCGCGTGAGCCTGGTGCTCGACGCAGGCGCGCTGCTGGCGATCGACCGCCGGGACCGGCAAGTGGGCGCTATACTTCGGGTCGCGCAGCAGGAGCGGATCGCAGTCCGCACCAGTCCGGCCGCGGTGGCGCAGGTGTGGCGCCACGGTGCGCGTCAGGCCCAACTGGCCAAGATCTTGGCTGGTGTCGCGGCTCCGCCACTGGACCTGGAGACCGGGAGGCGCCTGGGTGCCTTACTCGGCGTCGCTGGTGGCTCTGACGTCGTCGACGCGCACGTCGCGTCGTTGGCCCGCGCCGACGACCGGGTGCTGACCAGCGATCCCGACGACCTGCGAGATCTTCTCGATGCGCTCGCGGTCGAGGCTGACGTGGTCCGCGTTTAGCCAGACAGTCGTGCCTCGCCGTGGCCCGTCGAGGCCGAGCTCCCTGAGCCGGCAGCCCAGCCCGTCGGTCATCGCCGCCTTGCGACACCGAAGCGCCGCCAGGCTGCCGGGTGCCAGGGCTGGCTTGCCTGGTGTTCGTCGGCTGCTTGTTCTCCACGTGGAGATCGAGTTCGCGTCGACAGCGTGTGCGTCGGCGCGGGCCTTTCCAACGTGATCAACAACCTGCCGGCGTACGCCACGATCGAGGCGGTGATCCCCGTCAGCAACCAGAACCAGCTGCTGGGGGTACTGGTCGGCGTGAACGTCGGCCCGATCGTGACGCCGTGGGCGTCGCTCGCGACGCTGCGGTGGTTACGAGCGCTGCCGCGCGGCCGGCGTGCAGATCTCCTGGCGCGCCTTCGCGACAACTGGCCTGGTCACCGCTGTCGTCGTACCCGCGGCAACCACTGGCGCGCTGGTCGCAACCGGCTGAGCCGGGGCCGGGGCGAGGCTCTGGTTCCAGTAGTCTGGGCGGCAAAGGCCACGGCAGGGTCGGGTTCGCATGACGTTGGGGGGTGCCGGTGCGTTCAGCTCATGGTTCCTCTGACCGAATGGCTGATCGGCTGCCGGGTGCATTGCTGTTCGTGCGCTATGCCTTTCCGCCCAACGAGCTGGGCTACTGCGGTCCATCGGATAGTCAGGAGCTGCTGGCATACGGCGCCACCGGTGTCGTCGATCGAGGGTTGGCCGCGCTCGCGCGGCAGTTCGACGGCGCCTGGCCATACTTGGAACTCATCGCCGGAGCGGCCGGGATTTCCGACCCGCTCGATCACCGGGTAGTGGAGGCCTATTGGGTGGGCAACCCGCTGCTGGATCGGATCGGGATCACTGCGCTCGGAAACTCGATGGAGCAGCGGTTGCGCCGCCACACCGGTCGCCAGTTCAACATGATCGCTGAGAGTGTCCTGGCCGGCGGGGTACCGCACCACAGTTTCCACGTATTCGGCGTATACCCGTGGGTGGGCTTGCTCAGCAATGACCGTATCGCTGACCAGGCGCTGACGGTGCTCGACCGGTGCCGGATCAGGTGGGGCCGGGTGGATAGCGTAACCGGCGACCAGGTGCTGGTGCGGAGCCAGCCACTGACCTGGGACGGCCGGAACCTGCGGTTGGGAGAACCTGTCCTGGAAACCGTAAGGCGAGGTGTGAACGGAAGTGGGTTCGTGAAGCAGCTTGCTCCCGGTGACTGGGTTTCGCTGCACTGGGACTGGGTGTGCGACCGTCTCGGTGCCCGCCAGCTTGCTGATCTGCGTCGCTACTCACTGCGCCAACTGGAGATCACCAACCACGAGGTGGCTCACTCCGGCCCGGCAACGGTATTGGGCTGAGCCCCGACATATCCGAACCGGCTAGCGGCTCTGATCGCCGCCAATCCTCTGTCTGCAGTTCGTCGACACCTACCCCCACGCGCCATTGTCTCCGGCAGGGACAGAACCGCTATGCCGACAGGTGCAGCGGACGGAACGGCGTAGACACCTCATCAGTGCGCCGAGCGGCGGCAGGCGTCTCACCATAAACCGGGGATTAGCCGCCGGTGGGTGGCGGCGTAGCGGCGGTAGGAGTCGCCGAGTTGCGCACTGAGCGCTTGCTCCTCGACGGTAATGCGGCGTACGAACCCGAGCGTCGGCACGAGCGCGAGCACGGCTAGGGACAACCAGTTGCCCAACGCTAGGCCGATCCCGAGGAAGGTCAGCAGGGCGCCGGCGTAGCTGGGATGACGCACCAACCGGTAGGGACCGCTGTCGATGACCGGTTGGTCTTCAGCTATCCGGACCTCCAAGGTGAAAAACCGGCCCAACGTCGTGATCGCCCACTGCCGCAGACCAGCGCCGAACACGATGAGCGCAACACCGACGCCGAACACGACCCACCGGACCAGCGGCATCGACTCGGCGATGACCGCACCCGCAACTGCCCCACCGAGCGTGAACCCGGCGATAAACGCTACCCAGATACTTGCGACGACGAACCGCTTCGACCCCCGGTCCAGATCCGCGGGGCCCGTGGCCCGGTCGCGGCTGCGCCACGCCACGGTCACCTCCACCGCCGCGGACACCGCGTAGGCCACCCAGAACACCCCCGCAGCGATCGGGTGGTCATAAAACACCGGCAACACCACAGCAGTCTCGCACCGGCACCCGGCCCTGTCGGACGTCAGCACCGTCCACCACGCCGAGGTCCTCGCCCTCAGAGGCGACCGCTACCACCTCAAAGACCGCGACTTCGGCCGCGCCCCAACAGCACGACATCGAAGACTGACCAACAACAAGCACACAGGGGGCCGAAATTCGCCGTCAAGGGGTCAAGATTCGAGGGACATCAATCAAGCCGTCGGCCGCCAGGCAGGGTGGTCGTCTCTCCCTTGTCGAGGGTGGCGAGGACGACCTCCCCGTGGGTCTTCCGTTTGCTGATGGTTCGGTGGGACAGGATACCCGCCGTGCGTGTGATGTTGATGTTGTCGGATCGCGAGGAGATTTCCCGTGGTCTGGCCGAGGGCCTGCAATACAAGGAGATCGCGTCACGGTTGGGGCGTGATCCGTCGGTGATCTCGCTGCTCGTCGGCACGCAGGCGATGCTGTCCCCGGACGACCCGATCAACATCCAATACACCTCGGGCACTACCGGTTTCCCCAAGGGCGCCACGCTGTCGCACCACAACATTCTCAACAACGGCTACTTCGTCGGTGAGCTGTGCGGCTACACCGAGGCGGACCGGATCTGCGTGCCGGTGCCGCTGTATCACTGTTTCGGCATGGTGATGGGCAACCTGGCCGCCACCTCGCACGGCGCCTGCCTGGTGTACCCGGCGCCGCCCTTCGAACCGGCGGCGACCCTGTCGGCCGTCGCGCAGGAGCGGTGTACTTCGTTGTACGGGGTTCCCACGATGTTCATCGCCATGCTGGCCGATACCGATTTCGAATCCCATGATCTGACGTCGTTGCGTACCGGGATCATGGCGGGCTCGCCGTGCCCGGTGGAGGTGATGAAGCAGGTCGTCGACCGGATGGGCATGACCGAGGTGACCATCTGCTAGGGAATGACCGAAACCTCCCCGGTGTCGACCCAGACCCGGGCGGACGACACGTTGGATCGTCGGGTGTCCACGGTCGGCCGGGTGCACCCGCATCTCGAGGTGAAGATCGTCGACCCGGACACCGGTCTGACGGTGCCGCGCCGGACCCCAGGCGAGCTGTGCACCCGGGGGTACTCGGTGATGCTCGGCTACTGGGGGCAACCGGGCAAGACCGCCGAGATGATCGACCCGGCCCGCTGGATGCACACGGGGGATGTCGCGGTGATGGACCCCGAGGGCTACCTCAACATCACTGGGCGGATCAAGGACATGGTCATCCGTGGCGGCGAGAACGTCTACCCGCGGGAGATCGAGGAGTTCCTCTACACGCACCCCGACATCCTGGACGTCCAAGTGATCGGCGTGCCCGACGCGCGCTACGGCGAGGAGCTGTGCGCCTGGGTGCGGCTGCGGCCGGGCGCGCCCGGACTCACCGCCGAGGCACTGCAGGACTACGCCGCCAGCAAGCTCGCGCACTACAAGATCCCTCGGTATGTGTATGTGGTGGAGGAGTTCCCGATGACCGTCACCGGCAAGGTCCGCAAGGTGGAGATGCGCGAACGCTCGGTGGCACTGCTCGGCTTGGCCGACGTCGCCGCCACGAAGCACGCCTAAGGAGACCGCATCCCAGCGGGAAACCTGGTGATACAGCTGACCGATCGCCCTATAGTCAGCCCCGCCTGATGCAGCAGCCGTGTTGTCGCCGCATCCCCCGTGACGATCACAGTCCTGGCGGTCGGATCCCATACCCCCACAACCCCATACTGCCTGCCGCCAACCACGGCAGCGACCAGACACCGGTCCACAGCTGTCGCCGATGGCGGAGCCTCACGACCGCACCACGCTAGCTCAGGGGGCCATCAGCAGCCGCACGCCGACGGTGAATGGAAGGGCTCAGATGAGGCGTTGGACGAGGGTGGCGGTCGCTGGCGTGAGCTCGACAGTGGCCAACGCACCGTTGACGATCGCTAGCTGCGGCGGGATGTGGCCGAGGTCGACGTCGTAGAGCACCGGCACCGACAGCTCGCCAAGGGCGTGTACGAGCGCGTCGTGCTGACTGAAATGACCGGAGGACGGGCCGGCCGAACGGCCGACAAGTACTGCATGGGCGCGGTCGAACCAGCCGGCGAGGCGCAGGTGGTGCAGCATCCGCGCCGCCATGACGGCCTCAGCCTCGGCGACCTCGACGTAGACGAGCAGACCCTCCTGCGCGTGTCGCGCGGCGAAGTCCGCAACGTCGCCGTACGGCGAGCCGGGCAGCATCGAGACCGTCTCCAAGCAGCCGCCGATCATCCGTCCCGTCGCGCACACCTGCGCTGCCGCGCCGTCCTGTGCGCCGAGCAGCTTCCACCGGCTCGGGGTGTTCAGCGTCATCTTCCGTACCTCTGGATGGAAGGCGTAGTGGTCGTGCCGGCCGCTGCGGTAGGCGGCCGCGGCGCCCTGCCGCAGCTCACTTCCGGCGGGTGCGGTGGCCGCCGCGTGCCACGGCAGCAGCGGCTCGGGGACTGAATAGGGGGTGTCCATGAGGTTGCTGCCATGCAGGGTTGCGATGCCGGTGCGCAGAGTCAGGGGGACCATGACAGTGGTGAGATCGGAATAACCCACAAGCCAGGTCGGCTCCGCCGCGGTGATCGCGTCGAAGTCGAGCAGCGGCAGCAGGTCGATGGCCAGCTCCCCGCCCCAGGGCGGCACGACGGCGCGGATCGCAGGGTCGAGGAGCATCGCGGTGAGCTCGGCGGCACGGTCCGGCGCGGGGGCGCTGGTGACGCCGGATCCGTCCATGCAGTCACCGAGGACCACGTCGTAGCCCAGGTCGCGCAGGTGCTTGACGCAGAAGTCCAGCCTGGGCCGCATCTCCCTACCTACTCCAGAGGAGGGTGACGTGATCGCAATGCGATCGCCAGGTCGAAGCGGGGCGGGATAGCGAATGCTCACGCCGCCACCTTGCCAAACCCCCGATCGTTACCGGCTCTTGAGAGTTGACGCTGGTGCAGGTCGATGCTCTCGTCCCGCGGCGCGGTCGATAGGGCGACCGGTGGCCATATAGTGAGGGAGATGACTGACGCAGCTGCATCGATGCCCGATCTGGCGCCTGCTTGGCCGGCGGGGGAGATCGTGCCGGGCGTCTGGCAGTCCGGCAGCCCGCAGCCCGGTGAGCACTGGGACGCGGTCATCGACCTCGACGGCTCGGCGCCGCCGCTGGACGGGATCGCCTTGTACGTGCACTGGCTGATCGAGGACGGCCCGGCGCCGGAGCGCGCGGTCCTCGTCGCGCTGGCCGATCTGGTCAACGACCTGCGGCGGGCCGGCAAACGGGTGCTTATCCACTGCGCTGGAGGCATCAACCGCTCTGGTCTGCTGTCCGCCGCTGCTCTTATTCGAGATGGGATGAGTGCCACCGAAGCCATCGAGACCGTCCGCTCGCGACGATCCGGAGCACTCAACAACCGGGAGTTCGTGCGCTTGTTGACCGAAGGATTCTGAGCCGCCCGGCTGAGTACGACGGGTGTCCGCGATTACCGCTACCTCCCGCGTGACCACCACCGGGCCGTCTGACTCCTGCCCCCGCGCCTCGGCACCCAGCCGCAACCGCCGCTGCCGTTCGGTGAGATGCGGCCTTAACGCCTTGTAACGACGAGCCAACGACCCGACGCGACCGACCCAGCACCGAACCGTGCTGTTCAGACAGGCACAACAGCTATTTCATCGCGACTCAGCGGAGTGTTTCCCGCGTGTCGTAACCGCGGGGATGAGAACGCTACGACATAGTCTTCGTACGCGCCGGGCGCTGGTGACGTCGTTGGTGCCCGACGAGGCCGCGACCAGGGTCAACCGACATCAGACCATTAGGAAGGGATGCACCGATGACAACCTCGGCACTGAAGAACGGCCGGCGCCAGAACATCGACCGTACCCGCGGGCAGCTCGGCGACACCATGGAGGAGCTGACTCACAAGATTCATGTGCCCGCCCGTGTCAGGGACAAGGTGAACGACGCCAAACAAACCGTGCGAGTCAAGACCGAAGAGGTCGTGCAGCAGGTTCCGACCTACATCGAAGAGGTCGTGCAGCAGGCTCCCACCAACATCGAAGAGGTCACGCAGCAAATACCCGAGCGCTCAGAAGCGCTCCACCTCCAGCCAGTGGGGGTAGCGCGACAGGCCGAGCGCCTGACTCCCCAGGCCCTGGAGAAACTTCCTTCGCCGGTGGTCGCGCGCATCGAGCGGCTGATGACCATGGCGAGGCAACGGCAGCTGCCCGCTGTGGCTGTCGTAGTTGGGGTGCTGGTGGTACTGCTGTTGGTGTTGCGCCGACTGTTTTGCAGGAGCACATGACGGTCTCACCGAAGGCGCTGTCTAAGGTCAGGCCTGTTATCGGGGTAGCGTGCGGGATCGCTCTTGGCGCTGATGCCCCTATGTAAGGCCGTTGACGCATCGGCTTCGGGTGGGGAAGTGATGATTGATACATCTCGCGAGTGATGTAGCATTTTGAGCAGCGGATAGTTTTGCTGCGTGTTTTACCTTCGGTGATGCGGCTGCGAGGTAGTCGTGCTGGTATCCCAGCGCAGCCGTGGAAGGGCGAGACAGGCTCATTCCCTCTTGGGTGCCGGCCGTTCGGCCGGCTCCTTATCCTGTCCCCGTCGGCGTTGACCTACCGCTCGCGCCAGGTCCACCTGGGTATTGTTGGGTTCGGCGGCCGCAAGTACTGCTCCGTAACGGGGCATGCGGAGGGCCGCAGCCCATCGAACACCTGAGGATAGGCGGTGTCCTGGCTGTTAGCCGGTGTGATCATCGCGCTGCTGGCGCTGGTGCACTCGGAACTCGGTGCGGCCTACCCTCTAGCGGGGGCACGGGGCGCTGGCCGCGGTTGGCGTTCGGCTCGCTGGGCGGCTTCAGCGCTGGCTGGACCACAAGTGGCACGGATTGATCAACGACGTAGGCGCGCTGACACCCACGGGCTTGGCTGCGGCCACCGCGCTGATGTTGCTCTTCGCCGTCATTAATGTCCTCGGGGTGCGGTGGCTTGCAGAGTGCAACAGGATTGCGGTGCTCTGGAAGGTCGCGGTACCGGTACTGACGGTCGTCGTCTTGATCGTGGTGTCGTTCCAGGCTTCGAACTTTACCGCTGCTGGCGGTTTGTGCCCTACGGTGCCCATGGGGTGCTTGCGGCTCTACCGTTGGGTGTCTTGTTCGCGCTGCAGGGCTTTGAACAAGCGGCGCAGATGGCGGGTGAGGCACGTAACCCGCAACGTAATGTGCCTCGCGCGGTGATCGGCGCGGTGGTCATGGGCACCGTCCTGTATCTGGCGCTGGAGGTCGCCTTCATCGGCGCGCTGAACCCCGCCAACCTCGTGCACGGGTGGGCGAGCCCGGCGGGTGCGATTTCGGACCTTATGCGACGTTGGCCACTGGTCTGGGTCTGGGTTGGCTGGCAGTGCCACTCCCGGCCTGGCGGCGAACCGCGTTGGCCGCCTTCGGCGACTACCTTCGTGCGCTGTTCGAGGATAAACGTGCCGACCCCCGGGATGACCTGGTCAGCACGCTGGTCGCAGCCCAGGAGGACGGCGACGCGCTCAGCGAGGATGAGCTGCTCGCCACGGCCTTCCTGCTGATCATCGCCGGCCATGAAACCACCGCGAACCTCATCGGCAACGGCATGCGCGCGCTGCTTGCCCATCCCGACCAGTTCCACATGCTCATTGAGGATCCCGGGTCGGCCGGTCCCGGGAATCGAGTTGCGCCTGCCTGACGACGGCGAGGTCCTCATGCGCGGGCCGAGCACGATGCTCGGCTACCGCAACCTGCCGGATAAGGCCGCTGAGACGATCGACGCACAAGGCTGGCTGCATTCCGGTGATGTCGGTGAGCTCGACGAGGACGGCTACCTACGGATCATCGACCGCAAAAAGGAGATGATAATCAACATTGCCGAACACAACATGTCCTCAGCAGGGACTATGCGCGAGCATCTGAGCTCGTCCGCAAGTATGCAGACCTTCCCCTCGGGGCTGTCGACGCGTCTGTGATAGAGGTCGCGACTGGGTGACTTAGAGGTGGCCACTACCGACCGCGGCACTTTTATGCTGTGCGGGAAGCGCGCGTCTTCACGCTCTGCCCCGCTTTGTAAGCAAATCGGCCTTGCCGGCATGCTTGGATGTTGTTTTCCACTGACAATGCGTCCCGGCCTGTTCACGTACTCGGGCGGCAGCCGCCCCGCTCCATATTCCGGCGAACCCGCCACCGATAACCAGGACGTCAGGCATTCAGAATCTCCCTCCAAAGTTTCCCCGGGTACACGAGGCCTGCGCCGTCAGGCCTGGGCGGCGAACCAGCGTCGAGCACGTCCCGCTGCATCCGGCGCGTGGTGTTCGGCTGCGACGATCACGTCGGCCAGCATCTGCGCGGACAACGCCTGCCGCCAGGCCAGCTCGGCCTTGCGTATCGCGGCGGCGATCGAACGCGGGGCCCGAAACAGGGTGGCCGACCCTACGGTTGGGCCTTGGTATGCCCTGTCAAGTGGCCAGCGGCGACAACGCCGTGAGCAGCAACAGCTAGACGTGCGCGTCGTGGCAGAACAGGGCCGTCCAGAGGAACGGTTCGCCGAAGCGGGGGGCCTCGGGCGGCTCGTCGCGCATGCGGCGCAGTTCCACTTCCCTGAGGTGAAAGAAGATCCAGCGCAGGGAATCCGGCGTGTAGGCGAGGCCGCCACCCAGGCCGGAGTGTCGGTAGAGGTCGGCGTCGGGGACCTCGGAGCCCATCTCGCCGGCCGCGAAGCAGGCGAGGGCGAAATGTCCGCCGGGGGCGAGGAGACGGTCGAGGAGGTCGAGATAGCTGATGCGGCGATGCGGTGGAAGGTGGTGGAAGCAGCCGGAATCGTAGATCAGGTCGTACGGGCCGCGCAGGTCGGTCGCGGTGCGGGTGAATGCGTCTGCGCAGTGGAATTGGACCTCGGCGCCCACCTCGCGGGCGCGGTCCTTGGCCCAGGCGATCGCCGTCGGGGAGAGGTCCACGGCATCTACTGTGAATCCCGCCGCGGCGAGGTGCAGGGCGTTGCGGCCGGGCCCGCAGCCGAGGTCCAGGGCGCGGCCCGGGGTGATCAGGCCGCGGTCGAGGTAGGAGACGAGGTTCTCGTCCGGTTTCGCCACGAAGAACGGCACGGGTCTGGAGCGGTCCGCGTAGAAACTGTCCCACCAGGAGGAACCGCAGTCGGCGGTCCAGCGATCGGCCTCCGGCGCGAACAGCCCGTCAAGAAGCCTCAGTACGTCGTCCACCGTGCGTATGCTTCGGTCCATCTGATCTCCGTCCGCTGAAGACGATCTTACCGACGGAAAGAATAGAAAAGTCCAGTTCAGATGGTGTGAACGGACGGTAGGGGCGGGCGTCCGGCGGTCAACTTTGCTACCGCGCAGACGATGGCACCCTGACGGGCAGCGGCGCCACGAATTCGCGACGGGCAACGCGGCGCAGCCTTGTCCCGGGGCGCAGTGATCGCACCCCGGGACTGTCGAGAGGACACAGGTCAATCGGGCTCAGTATCGTCGTGAATCAACAGAGCCCTAATTGCGATGATTGCTATTATCGAGAGAGCCGGATGACCCGGCAGGGCCGGCGGGCCCCCTTGGCCCTCGAGGTCCGGGAGGTCCGCTACGCCCGTCTTCCCCGGCAGGTCCGCTAGGTCCAGCTTGTCCGGCCGGACCGGGGGGACCGCCTTCTCCACGAAGCCCGGTAGGCCCGGCGGGGCCAATCGGCCCGGTCCCGGTAACCCCCGGAGGTCCGGCGGCCCCCGGAGGTCCGGCAGGTCCGGCAGGTCCCGGAGGCCCGGCAGGCCCGATCTGCTTCTGATTACTGACAACTGGAACAAAGTGCTCACGAATGCCGTACCCGACCATGCCGCCGATCACACTGCCTAGGACAGCGAGGACGGTCGCAACACCGATAAGAGGAATTGCTGCTTTCCCGTGACCTGGTAGTTTCCTCGGGGGATCGGGTTTCCGGTCCGGAGGAAAGGGTTCGTCCGATGCCGGCGCCGGATAGTACGTTGCATCAACGTTCGTTTCGCCGACTTGACCGAGGATATCGATCACCTTGACGCTGACCGTCGCGAGCTTCTGCGGTTCTGTCACTGCAGTAGCCGGTGCAGTCGTCGCTGGTACGGTCTTTGTCACGGTCACGGTCGAGCCGTGACCGTCTTCCAGGGGTCCATCATCGACATGCCAGGCAAAGTCATATGGTGATCCGATCGAGTCGAGCAGGGTGGCGTCGAGCTGAATGACGACGGGCGCGCCAGGCACGGTTTGACGCGAGATTTTCCGTTGAACAATGGTGGGTTTCGGCTTTTCCTCATCGACGGTGAGCCTGAGGCGATGCTCGTACTGCGGTACATCGTATAGGGCAACCAGGTACCCGTGTCGTATCGCTAGATCCACGGCGGGCGCTTCGGTGGATACATCGGTGCCCGGGATCAAGAAACGTTGAAGTAATTTGTCGGTGGAACTCGATTCAGCCTGCGTTGCACCTGTCAGGTGAGACGGCTTTTTGGCACCGGAGAAGATGCGACAGATCAAGTTCGACGAAGCCTCGATGATGAGATCTGCGTCCCCTGATTGCGGCCCGGCATCGCTCACCTGAACGGACAGCTCACCTGAGGAGGTGAGCGAACACTGCAGCACCGTGTCGACCACGACGGTCGCCCCGTCACGCCTCAGTCGGCCGTTGAGGTGGATGTTGCCATCATTAGTGAAAGCCGCAGTCACGTGCATCCAGCGCCAGAAGACAGGGCCGTCAACGAGGTAAGCGGTTCCGGTAGCCAGATCCTCGGCACAAAGCCAGCTAAGCATACTGTTGAGGCCTGTCTCGCTCAATGCCACCGCCGCGTTTGCTGGCGATGCTACCAACAAATTTGCGGACCACGCGGGCGTGGAGGTCGTCGCCGTGCAGCGCATGGCGAGCGTGAGAGATTCGGCATACGGATCGAGGAAGACGGCCGAATCCGCGAGCGCCAGCCCGTCGGTGGTCACATCGTTGCCGGTAGCTGCGAGGCGCAGGGGGAGTGAGCTCGGTAGGTAGCTGAGGGGCATGCTGGCCAACGGCGCCATCAAGCACATGGAGATAGTGGGCCGAAGGATTGTCTGTTCGATCGTGTTGTCGACCCAGGAAAGCGGTTCGTCGTCCCCCTCATAATTCAGTTTCAAATCGGTCAGATCGAGAATCAACATCGACGGCGTCGTCAAAGTCACCACAGGTTGGTTATCCGTGGTCGTGGAAACCCTGGGTTCGCAGTCGGCGTTGACGTTTCCTTCCATTGTCAGGTTGATGCCCTCTGTTATGTGTCGTGTACCACCCCGGACGTCCGCAGACAGCCGCAGTCGATCGTTGACGATATCGAGTTTTGGATTGTCCCAGTGTGCTTTCGTCTGAAACGGGGAAATCGTATGCCCGATGACTCGCGAAATCGGAGTGGCCAAGGCGAGGTTACTCAAGAGCGACGTGTCAATGGCGTGAGTTTGCACGTCACGCACGACGCTATGGTGAAGCTGAACTATGAAGTCGTAGTCGTGTTGCATCGAGGGCTCCTATAGCTGGTTGTTAAGCGGCGGCGCTGTCATGCCGCCCTGCGAACGGTGCCGCGAAGTGATGGGAGGCTTTGATTGTGAAGTGGATTAAGCCGCGCATTTATCGAAGAGGTGTCTGGTTAGTCGAATATAGGGCGGTCCCTTGGTGTCCCATATTCGCCGTGCACAGGGAAACGCCTCACTTTTGACCCAGGCGAAAACGAGGCCGTGGCACTGCGAGGGATGGCGGCGCCGCTCCGAACCTCCCGGAGTCAGATCACTGATCTGGTCCTGGTAGTGGTCAGAGCCATCACTCCCTTATGTCCTCATCCATGTGTGTCCGCGATGCTTAGCTACATCGGATATGTCCATCATCGTCCGCAGGGAGCAGAGTGTTAACAGCCATCCAGCGCAATGGGCTCCGCCGGATGTCGTAGGACCGCGGTTGGTGGCGCGAGCGTCGCACCCGGCGTCCGGCGAAGGCCCCTGGGCGCCCGTTGTTGTGTGGTGCTTGCGGGTAATACAACAAGCCTTCGCCGCGTTCCTCTCCGGCGACGTTGGCCCAGGCGACCGGGTTGCGATAGAGCGTGCGGTTAGCACGGTCTAGTCCGACCAGCCCCCGGTGGCGCTGCCGGATCGTTGATCCGGCAGTCTTGTCCGTTGTTCGAGGCTGTTCGGCGGTGAGATCCGTCACCATCGGCATCGTCGGCCCCGACGCCCATGACTCGCATCAACAGAGTGCACACCGCCAGTGGCGGCAGGGTAGGGTGACGTGATGTTGGATGCGCAGCAGCTCTGCGCCGGTGTGCGGCAGGACCTGGTTGACGTCGAAGAACGCATCAAGGGCAACTCGTGGCTGGCGGAGCTGGAGGCCGGACGGCTGTCCACCGGGGCCCTGCGAGCCTTCGCGGGTGAGCAGCACCAGGTGATCCCCAGTGATCTGCGTAGTTTCGAGGTGCTCACCCAGCGGTTCGTCGACGAGCCGGCGCAGAGCTACCTGGCGAGCATGGCCGCCGGGGAGCGAGTCGCGCTACAGGCGCTGGGGGCCTTCGCCACCGCGGTCGGGCTCGACAGTTCGGCGCGCCAGGACTACGAGCCGGTGCCCGGTTGCCAGGTGTACCCGTCCTACGTGGCGCGGCTGGCCCGCGACGGCACGCCGGCCGAGGTCGCGGGCGCGTTTCTGGTGAACCTGGACGCCTGGGGCAGCTGTTGTGCCCGAATGGCTGACGCCCTGCCCAGCACTTACCAGCTCACCGCGCAGGACTGCGCCTTCGTCGCGCATTTCGCCGCCCCCACGACGGAACTGGAGCGAATCAGCCTGGAGGTGATCGACGCCGGGCTCGGGCAGGGTGTCGATCCGGCCAACATCGCGCGAGCGGCCAGGCTGCTGCAGGCCTACGAGCTGCTCTTCTGGGACAGCCTGCCTCGCTGACTAGATCACCCCGCCCGGGACGCGGGCGTTGCGCCGTCGGACAGGGCGAGCGAGACGGCGCGGTGTGCGTGTAGTCGTGTCGAGTCGAGCAGCGGAACGTGGCTGTCGTTCGAGTCGATCAGCAGCGTGATCTCTGTGCAGCCCAGGATCACGCCCTCCACGCCGCGTTCGGTGAGCCGGGAGATGACCTGCCGGTAGTCAGCGCGTGAGGCGCTTTCGACTCGACCCTGGGTCAGCTCGTCGTAGATCACTCGGTCGACCAGGGTGCGGTCTGGTTCGTCGGGGATGAGCACCTCAAGGTCGAACCGTTCACCGAGCCGTGACCGGTAGAAGTCCTCCTGCATCGTCCAGCGCGCCCCGAGCAACCCGAGGCGGCGCAGCCCGGCCTGCCTTGCGTGCTCGCCGACGACGTCGGCGATGTGGAGGAACGGGATGTCGACCGCGGCCGCGACGTCGTCGGCGACCTTGTGCATGAGGTTCGTGCAGAGAACGAGCAACTGCGCGCCGGCTCGCTCGAGGCCCCGGGCAGCATCGGCGAGCACAGCGCCGGCTTCCTCCCAGGCGCCGGCCCGTTGCAGCGCCACCACCTCGGCGAAGTCAAGCGACGCCAGCACACAGCGGGCGCAGTGGTGGCCGCCGATCCGGCGCCGGGTCTCCTCGTTGAGCAGGCGGTAGTACTCCGCTGAGGACTCCCAGCTCATCCCGCCCAGTAGCCCGATGGTCAACATGCCAACCACAGTGCCCTTGTGCCCAGACCGTAGGTAGTACTGGGTTACTTGGCGCTGACCCAAGCGCTACTTTGGGATGGTGGATGTGCGGCGGGTGCTCATCTTCCGCACCGTCGCCCGGGCGGGTTCGATCGCCGGGGGCGCCCGCGGGCTGGGGTGGACCCAGCCTGCGGTGAGTCAGCACCTGCGGCAGCTGGAGCGTGAGGTGCGCTGCCCGCTGGTGATCAGGCAGCCGCGCGGGGTGCGCCTTACCGAGGCTGGGCACGCCCTACTCGCCCACGCCGACGCGTTGGCGGCCCGCCTGCACAGCGCCGAAGAGGAACTCGCCGCGCTCGCCACGCTGCGCGCAGGCACCGTCCGCCTCGCGGCGTTCCCCTCGGCGAGCGCCACCCTGGTGCCCCCCGCGCTGGCGGAACTTGCCACCAGTCACCCGGGCCTCGACGTTCAGCTGATGGAAGCTGAACCACCCGAAGCCCTCGACAGGGTCCGTGCTGGTGCGGCCGATATGGCCGTGGTGTTCGCCTATCCAGAGACCGAACCCCTGCTGACTCCCGAGCTGACCATGCGGCCGATCGGTGAGGATCCGATCAAGGTGGTCCTGCCTGCTGAGCACCCGCTGGCCGGCGGTGACCGGATCGAGTTGTCGGCATTGCGCGAGGAGCGTTGGGTGGCCGGCTGCGCGCGGTGCCGTGAGCACCTGCGGCGCGTCTGCGCCCGCAGCGGTTTCCAGCCCGACACCCGCCACACCACCGACGACTACGTCGTGGCCCAGGCCCTCGTCGCCGACGGCCTCGCGGTCACCCTGCTGCCCCAACTGGCTCTGCGGTCATACCGCCATCCGAAGGTCGCCGTCCTCGACGCTGAGGCCGGCAGCAGACAGCTAATGATCATCCATCACCGGGAGTCGACCCGCACGCCCGCGATCGCCGCATCCGTTGCCGCCATCACCGCGGCCGCGCGCTGCCAATCAGAACGGCGGGCAGAGTGAGACTCATCGCATATCAGGACGGCGCCGGCGCGATCATGGCGCGGGTGATGGACCGCGGTATGCTGGCCACCATCAGCTCGGTGGAGGAGTTCTGGTCGGCTCCGGACACCGGTTTCGCAGCCGCCCGCCAGGCCACGCCCGGCTCGGTCACCATTGACCAGGTTGAGCACCTGCCCCCGGTCCCGCTCGGTGCCCACGTGCTGTGCGCCGGCCGCAATTACGCCGCGCACGCGGCGGAGACGAACGCGCCGGTCCCGGAGAATCCGGACCTGTTCGGGCGTTGGCCGTCCACGCTGACGGTCAGCGGGCACCCCGTCCCGGTCCCGCCCCGGGAAGACCACCTGGATTGGGAGGGCGAGCTGGCCGTCGTCGTCGGCAACTACCTGCGGGACGCGACCGTCGAGCAAGCGCGGGCGGTCATCAGCGGCTACCTGTGCTTCAACGACCTGTCCGCACGCGGCTTCCAACGAGCCAGCCGCCGGTGGATGCTGGGCAAGAACGCCGACTTCTCGGCCCCCATCGGTCCATGGCTGGTCACCGCGGACGAGATTCCCGAGCCTGACCGATTGCGGATAGTCACCCGGGTAAACGGCGAGGTCGTGCAGGATGGTTCCACCGGGGACATGATCTTCTCAGCGCCCGAGATCGCCGCCTACGCCTCGGGCTGTATGACCCTCCGCCCCGGCGACGTGATCACCACCGGAACCCCTGACGGTGTCGGGTTCGCTCGCCAGCCCCCACGGTTCCTGCACGCCGGCGACACCGTCGAGGTGGAGATCGACCAGATCGGCCGGATCGTCACCCCCATCATCCCCGCCCTCGACCGTCAACCCGGGTGACGGCCACACGGCGCGGTTAGCGGCCTTCGTTGCCGAACCAGCTGTGCCCATGCTCGAACTGGTGCAGCACGCCGTGGTGGCCGCGATATCCACCACCGTGGCCCCGATAACTTGCCCCTTCGACGGCCGCGACTACCCCGCCGCCGACCAGCAGGCCCACCAGCGCCGCGCCAACTATGGCAGTGGCCCGATGCCGCACGACAACGCGCACGCCTCGACCCATCCGCGCTCTCCGAGTCTCCCGCTGTCCCAACGTCTCCGTGGTGGCCAACTGGTTACCCGGCTCATCCGGGGTGCTCATCACTACCTCCTCTCGCCGTACCGGTTGTCCTGGGCGATAATCCCCACGATCCACCGGCCATCTGAGATCCGGCTGAGAAACCAGTTGCGGTCTGTGTCGGGCTTCCGAGCTGAGGGCAGGCGCTACCCGCGTTGTCGACGGCCGGCCCGGGGACCGGCTTGGCATGACTGGTTTCTGTTTCGGCGGTGGCATGACCTGGAATGCGCTAGCCGCGGGTACCGCGGTCAAGGCGGCAGTACCTTTCTACGGCCCACCGCCGAAGAATCCGGCCGGACTGGCAACCACTAAAGCCGCGGTGCTCGTACGCACGCTGGGGGTGCCACAGCGATCGGGCACGTCGTGAACTCGACAGCACAGACATTTTTGGTCGGCGGAAACGTCCGTGCTGTCGAGTTCACGACACCAGATCCACTCGACTGCGCCAGCAGCCCGGTGCCCCCGGCTGCTGGCTGGGCGCTTGACCTGCGGTCACATCACCCCCCGACGGGCTTCCGGTGCCGACCTCTAAGTCTGTGTCCCTCATGCTGGATCGAAAGTAGGGTCGTCGCGTGGACGTCAAGCGGGTGGCAACGAGGGATGACGGCGCGGGAACCGTGCGGGATCGCCTGCGCGCCGCGCTTCCTGAAGCGATGAAGGCACGGGACGCCGTGGCCGTTGCGGCGCTTCGATCTGCGTTGGGGGCGCTGGATAACGCCGAGGCCGTCGATGCCGGCCGGCCACCGCAGCCCAGCGTCGGGCACCCAAGGCTCGCGGGGACAGTGAGTGGCCTTCGCGCCGCTGAGGTCGAACGGCGCAGCCTCAGCGCGGCGGAGATGGACGAGCTTGTCCGAGCGGAGGTGGCCGAGCGGCACACGGTCGCCTGCGACTACGAGCGTGCAGGTCACCGTGCACATGCCAAACGACTTCGAAGCGAGGCCACCGTCCTGACCTCATGTCTGGGCGGTGGAGATGCGCCGCGCCTTGACGATGCCGGCCGCGGGAGTCGGTAGGCGTAGCGCGGTACCTACCGCACAGCAGGTGAGGGACCGCCGCCTGAAAATCCGCGGGAGCCGGGACAACCTCGATGCCTGACGCTGTGTAAGGAAAGTGGGGCCCCGCGGCTGGCGCCTCGTGCGCCTCACCTCGGCTTGACCGATGCTGAAGCAAGTCCGGTGCAAGCGCCGGCAAGCCGCGCGAGCGGCTGCCTCCACCCATTGAGTGTAGATCTGGCACCACACTGCAAGGATCGGCAAGGCAGGGCAAGTACTGAGCGCTAACCTTACGTGATCGTTCCACTGATCGACCCCGGGAGTCTCAGACATGACCCACGATACGCCGGTACCGCCGACGCTGCTAGCTCGGCGGTACCGTGTGCGTATTCTTGGCGAGGTTCAGCGTATGGACTCAGACGGTATCGCGCTCGAAGACAATTTTGATCGATCATGCGAACAACCCATCCTCGTCGTGTTAGCGCTCAACACGCGGAAACCCTGCCGGGCAAGCCTGCTCAAGGTTGCGGGTTTCGAGTTCCCATCGGCGCCCGACAACGACTTGCAACGTGCCATCTCCCGTATCCGCGGAAAGGCGTCGCTCGGCGCGAGACGACTCCCAATACCGCACCGGTCCATGCAGGACACCTACCATCTCGACCTGCCCTGGTGGGACGTTGACGCTACGTCCTTCGTCATGGCGACACGCAACGTCGAGGCGCTCAGTGCGGTGGAAATCGAACACCTATTGGGCCTTTGGCAGGCGGACCCGCGGGAACTCTACCCATCCGTACCGCAATCGGAGTGGCGGCCGCTTTTCGCCGCAGCCGGCGAACTGGACCGGCACATCCAGACGCTGCCGCGCGCCGAGCGTGACGGGTTGGCGAACCTCAACACGTTCCGCGCCGAAGTGATGCACACGACGAACGTCGGGCTCGGCCAGGAAGCTACAAGAAAGACCCTTCTCGTCATTGAGGACAATTCCAGCGTGGCGAGTCTCATCGCTGAGATGCTCAGCGACTACCGGGTTCACATCGTGTCGTCCATGCGAGACTCACTCGAGTTCCTCAGGGAACACCAAGGGCAGATCGACGGAGCGGTGATTGATCTCCACTTGGACAATGAGAAACTCGACTACTCCGGCCTCACGGTCCTTGAGCGGATGAGCAGCGACCACGCCGAGGTGCCGAGACTGCTCATAACTTCGTCAACCATCCAAGGCTCAGTGGAGAAGTTTAAAGCTGAATATGGACTGTCCGAGATCGTGTTCAAGGCACCCGAGGAGAAAGCCATACCGCACCTTCTCATCGCAGTCGAGCGGATGATCAATGACCGTCGATTACGTCGTATCGCGCAGTTCAACGCCGATACCGCCGCAATCGGCCGTGCGATCGGTGGCCGACTGACCGCGCATCGGCGAAAATATCGCCTTCAACACAACGAGGCCGCAATGATTGCCGCCGAACGAACACTGGCGGACCTCGAAGCATTCCACGAGTCCTGTGAGACCTTTGAAGCCGAACTGGGGAGCATCGACGATGCTGAGCTTGATCAAAGGATCCGGGCTTTTCTTGCTCGGTTCGAACACTACGAAAAAGGTCGCCCTTCCGGTTCCTGAACGAATGTGGTCAAGCCACCATCGACGTTACTGGAACCAGATTGCCAGCGAATATGACGCCATGTACAGAGGATCGTGGAGCCAGCTGGAGAACGACGCAGTCGCGCGGAGCCTATCTTTTCTGGCAGAGGTGAGGAAGCCAATTGTCCTGGACGTCGGCTGCGGTACCGGGCTTGGCTACAAGCTCGCCCATGAGGTGAATCCCGAGCTGCGTTATATCGGCGTGGACATCAGCGAGGAGATGCTGCATCTGTGTACTGTGGATGGCCTCCGAGTGCAGGGGGACATGAATGATCTGAACTTTCTGCGGAGTGACGCTGTCGACGTCGTGACGCTGTTCTACACGACCGCCTCCTACACCCCCGACCTTCGAGGGCTCATGGCCCAAGTCGCCCGAGTCCTCAAGCCGGGCGGGTACGCATATGTGTCGGCGCTATCACGACCACGCGCCCTAGGCCAGCGCCGCGGTGTGTTGGACTACCGTTCCCGTGGGGACAGCTCCGCGCAGTCCGTACCAGCTCGAGCTTACACGATGAGGAGCCTTCGAAAGATCGGCCGCGGGGCGGGGCTGGAGTTCGTGTCCGGCTCTGCCATAAACACATTTTCCGGTCGATTGGAGAGGCAGTGCTTCTGGCGGATCGGTGAAGTGGCGGCCAAGCTTGTACCCCAAGTCTCGCATACTATTTCAGCCGTGTTCCAGCGAACAAGGAGAGGTGTTAGTTGAACGTTTCAGCACCGCACGAGGTTGCCGGGAGCGCCTTTGTGGAATTGGGCCTAAAGTCGTTCGACCTCACCGGCTTGTGCCCGCCGGGGTGGCAGGATGCGATCGCGACATGCTGCATATCTTCCGGCGTGGAGCGGCGACTCGACGGAAGTTCATTGACTTCGCGTGAACCGAGGTCGTCAGGAACTTGGGCGCCGCCGGTATTTAGCTTGGTGGATGGAAAGGATGTCGCTGAGCAGGTCCCGTGGTTGCTCGACCTCTATCAGCACGAGATTCTTCACCTGGCGAGAGAGAATTACGGCGATGTTTCCTGCAGCACGGAGTTAAGGGCTGGCGTCAACATCAACCTGCAGCATTCGGGCTCCCGTTACGAATGGCATGTAGATAGCAATCCGCTCACCGCGGTGTTCTTCGTCACCTCACATGACAGCATGGATGGGGGCGCCCTTGTCTTTCGGCCGGACACCGGCGAGCGCGTGACGGCGGAGACGGCCGACCACGAATCGAGGATTCACCCAGTCAGCGGTACACTGGTATTCTTCCGGGCTCAGCACTACGCCCACCAGGTAACGGAGTTCTCGTCGAAGTACAGAATCAGTGTGCCGATGAACTTCTTTATCTCCGGGATTCCGCAAGATCGAGCCGACGTAGACGAATACCTCTATTAAGCAGGTTGACGAATGCCTTCCGAACCGAACGAACCGAACGAACCGGCGTCCGACCTCGACAGTTCCCGCCTCAACTCAGTGCTCGACGGGTTGGTTAAGCAGGCGAACCTGTCGCTGTGGGCGGCAGATGACGCCGATCACGGGTTCGAGATCAGGTACTGGAGTGGGGGTGCCGAAGAGATATACGGATTCTCCGCCAGCTACGCTCTGGGGAAGAACTACCTGGAGTTACTCGTCGACCCGGTGGACCGCCCGATGGCCATTCAGGACCACCAGAATCTGCTCGCGGACCTGGGTCGCACCGCATGGCAGTTCGTGGTGGAGGACCGCACCGCCGCGAGGAGATCGAAGACAGTCCTGGCCAGCTGCTTTCGCTGCTGGGACCCGGGGCTGAAACGCAATCTCTTGACCGAAGTTGGAATCGACCTCTCCACGAGGATGGTAGACCATGCAGAGTTCAGCGACGGGATGGCGGTGTTTGCCGACCGCGGCGATCTGCTTCGCTGGCGCGAAAAGCAGGCGGCCAGGATTCGGCAAACTCATGCCGAGATGACCAGCCGGTTTCTGGCCCACTCTCTCGGGAACGAGCTTACTGCCCTGGCTGGGTCTGTGCGGCAGCTGAGTGAGTGGCTGGAGTCATTGGACTTGGCGGCTGACGTCGAGACCCATCCGTCCGTTTTTCGCATCAGGTCGTCGTGTGACAAGATGACAACACGACTCAAAAGGATCAGGGAGAGCGCGGATTCAGCTCGCTGGCTGAGTCTAGCCTCGACGGTCGGCTCCATTGTGGGCCCGCTTCGTTACACACGTCCTCCCTACATTGATGTGAACCTCGATATACCGACGGATATCGAGGTCTGGCACAGCGAACTGTACCTTTTCGAGGCGTTGGACAACGTCATCCAGAACGCCGTCGATGCAATGGCCGCCAGTGATGGTGGCGGGGCCCTTGGGCTCGCCGCGATCCTGCTCGAGGATGACGGCCAAACGTGGGCCCACGTCGACGTCACGGACACCGGACCGGGAGTGTCGCCGGAGGTGCGCCGGACACTCTGGTCGCCGACTGTCGTCACGTCGTCCAAGGGAGCGGACCACGGGGCCGGGTTGTTGTGCGCCAAGGACGCCCTGCGCACCTTCGACGGAACCATAGAGTTGGTAGACGACGGCGATGCGGCAGAGGGCGCACACTTCCGGATCCGCTTGCGGGGACGGCGCGTCTGATGTCATTCACGCGGCTCACGCGACCTGTGGATTGCGTCCTGGAGCTGACGCCACTCCTCCCACCTGCGGTCAAGTTCGACGTGCCCGGCGTTGACACTCCTCCGGGCCTGAGCCAGCCGGTTCCATTCCCGCCGGAGTACGAATTCGCTGAGCCAGAGCCCGAGGAAGGTTCCGGCGCCGAGTGCAGCGACGACGACGAGGTACCAGAGATCGGACATGAGTGTGCTCCTCTCAGCTCTCGGGTTCACGGTCTCGCTGTGGGCAGATCCGCGAAACTGTGGGTGCTGCCCTGATCATCTCAATTGGCGCTTGCCACCAAAGTGCCGCCCGTTGCGAATTCCTCGCATGTCGCCGTCCAGCCGCCCGGGCCTGAATCGTCGAAGCGCTTTCCAGATGCACCCAGCAGCAAGGCGTGGCAAGCGGATGCGCAGAGATCGGTGTTGCCGAGTGTTCGCCGATGCGGCGCGGGCTGGAGCTCGGGCCACCGTGGCCACTCGTTGACGCCGGGCGAGGGCGTTGGTTATGGTCCTTGTCCTGTAATCATCCAGAGGATCTGAGGGACCTGGCCCGGTGACGGTCCGGCAACCTGCGCTCGCCGCAAGGTGCCAACGCCAGGATCGATGAGGAACACACGTGAACGTTCTGGCTGACGTCCCGACTCTGCACGGCGCCCTGGTCCGGCTGGAGCCGCTCTCGATAGACCATAGTGAAGACCTGGCCGTCGCGGCGGAGGAAGACCGCGCCGCCTACGGCTTCACCGGTGTACCCCGTGGGTGGGAGGTGACGGGCTTCCATGCCGCGCATTTCGAACGGGCCAAGGCCGGCAAGATGGCACCGTTCGCCCAAATCCGCTTGAGCGATGGGCGGGCCGTGGGGTGCACGGCCTATTGGGATCCCCGGTTCTGGCCAGGATGTTGCAAGCTGTGCGCCATCGAGATCGGCTGGACCTGGCTGGGCGCTTCGGCCCAACGAACGGGCATCAATGTGGAGGCGAAGCTTCTGCTCCTTGAGCGCGCGTTCGAGACCTTGGGCGTGGTCAGGGTCGACTTCAAGACCGACGCCCGCAACCAGCATTCCCGACGCGCCCTCGAGGGACTGGGTGCGCACTTCGAGGGCGTCCTTCGCCACTGGTCGCCATCGCACGCGCCTCGTGAGAAGGGCCTGCTCCGCGACTCCGCGATGTTCTCGGTCATAGCTTCCGAGTGGCCGGACACAAAGGCTGCCTTGCGCCGTCGCCTGGCCCGGTCTGCGCCAGCGCACCCCTGAGACCACTTTCGGCCTCGACTAGTCCGCGCCTGGTGCCAGGTCCGTCCGTGGTCACGGTGGCCATGGGGAAGATGGGAAGAAAGGCTTCTCCGCAATGAGCACATCCGCGCCATCCGAGAAGACCCGGTTCGGCTACGCGACGCACCTGTCCTGCCGGGAGTGCGGCAAGACGAGCGATCTCGGGCCGCACTACGCGTGCGAAGACTGTTTCGGGCCGCTGGAAGTCGCCTACGACTACCCGCCCTTGACCAGGGCCGAGATCGAGTCCGGACCTCAGAACATCTGGCGCTACGCCAGCCTCCTGCCTGTCCCAGCCGACATCGCGCAGCGCCCGAGTACGAGGCCCGGGTACACCCAGCTGATTCGGGCGGACAAACTGGCCCATGCCCTGGGCATGCGCAGGCTCTGGGTCAAAGACGACAGCGGCAACCCGACCCACTCGTTCAAGGACCGCGTCACTGCCGTGGCCCTCGCGGCGGCAACCGAAATGGGCTTCACGGTGCTTGCCTGCCCGTCCACCGGCAACCTGGCCAACGCCGTAGCGGCGGCCGCCGCTCGCGTCGGCATCCGGTCGGTCGTCCTCGTGCCCGCCAACCTGGAGCCGCAGAAGATCATCTCGACAGCGGTGTACGGCGGCACCTTCATCACCGTCGACGGCACCTATGACGACGTGAACCGGCTCGCCTCCCAGTTGGCCAGCGAGCATGACGATTGGGCGTTCGTGAACGTGAATGTGCGCCCCTACTACGCCGAGGGTTCCAAGACGCTCGCCTTCGAGATCGCCGAGCAACTCGGCTGGCGGCTACCCGATCAGATCGTGGTCCCGATCGCGTCCGGTGCCCAACTAGTCAAGATCGATAAGGGCTTCAGCGAGCTGGTTTCACTCGGGCTGGTCGAGCAATCGGCATGGAAGATGTACGGAGCGCAGGCGACCGGATGCTCGCCGGTGTCCGCCGCCTACGCCAAGGGCCACGACGTGGTGCGCCCGGTGAAGCCCTCGACAATCGCCAAATCGCTCGCGATCGGGAACCCGGCGGATGGGCCTTACGTGCTCGACGCCGTGCGACGCACCGATGGCGCGGTTGCCGACGTCAGCGATGACGAGATCGTCGACTCGATCCGGCTGCTCGCCGCCACTGAGGGCATCTTCGGCGAGACCTCGGTGGGCGTAACACTGGGCGTGCTGCGCAAGCTGCTCGCCGCCGGGCAACTCGACCCCGCCGCAGAGACGGTGATAATCAACTCCGGTGACGGCCTGAAGACGTTGGACGCGCTGGCCGGCGCGGTTCGCGTGCCTGCGGCGATCAAGCCCACGCTTGAGGCATTCGCGCAGGCCGGCGAGGGATGAGTGCGTCCCTGCGCATACCGACGCAGGGCCCACCGGCGGACGGGTCGCCGAGCCGCTTGGGTTCGACGACCACTTCGAGCGCGCCGAAGTCAACATCTTCCGACTGGAGACGCTGCAGTGCTACGGCAACTCCGGGGAGAACCCGGCCCTTGCCGCGTTCGAGGCCGGCGAGCCGCGCCTGATCACCTCGGGCAAGCGCGAGTGGGTCGCTCTAATCGGCGACCGCACTGCAGCGGGCTGCACCATGCAGCGGGTCCACGTCGTCAGCGAGCCGATCTCGACCTACCTGCAATTCGAGCTCACCTGGAGTTACCAGCCGAATGTGGCCGCCGGAGAGGACATCGGGATCGTCCCGGTACCGCCGGGAGATCCAAGGCATTCAGGGCTTCCCGAGCGCACAGACTTCTGGCTGTTCGACTTCAGCGCCGAAGCCGATATTAGCGCCTGGGTAGCTGCCGGTGGTGCCAACGAGTCCGTTTCTGCAGAGCTGTTAAGGCGGAATGGCGGCCCGCCATGGTTCCCGGCTTGGTGCAAACCGCCGCATATGCCCGGGAATTGTTCGAGCGGCCGGGCCGACCGACCCTCATCGACCCCGGCGATGTCGACGCCGATGCGATGGCGACCGGACGGGTCAGACGCCAGGGAATCCTTTACCAGCCGGGCCGGCGAATAGAGCTGATCCTCGGTGAGTCAGCTCAGCGCAGCACCCCCGGGACCATCGGAACCCTCCTCGGCCAACTGGACCGGCTCGTGTCTGTCGTCGACCTGCCGACCGTTGAGCTGGGGATCGTGCCATTCCCGCTGATGCCGGTGTCGAGCTTTTACATGCACGACGAGATCGTGTACATGGAGACCTTGACGGCCGAACAGCAACTCGCCGAGCCGGACGAGGTAGCCGTCTACGTCAAGGCGTTCAACCTGCTCCGAGAGTCCGCAGTCTCCGGCCCGGACGCCGCAGCTCTGATCCAGCGCGTCGCGGGTGAACTGCGCCACGCGGAGCTCCGTACTCGCAGTCATCCGCAGCGGTGACTTTGGAGAGGGAAAGCAACAGCGCCGGGCACCGGGTCGGGGTTTCAGCACCGGCACTTCAGCCTGCCCAACGCCGCACCGGCCGGGCTGAGTGCCGACTACCGTAAGGCCGGTGCCGCTGGGTCACCGAGTGGCAGTACAGCGTTGTCCGTAACCTGCTCGCTGCGCGGGCCGACCTGTTGATTTGGCTCGACCTGCCCAGAGCGACCGTCATGCGTCAAGTGACGATGGGTCAGAGTCGCTGGATCGACACCGTTGTGGAGGTCGTCGAAAAAGTCCTCGATCCCGCCAGGGACAGCGAAGATGAGCTTGCGTGCGGGGCCGCTGACGACGTCATAGCTGTGCGCGACACCGCGGGGGAGGAAGACGAAGTCGTTGGCGGCGGCGAACCATTGCTGCTCACCGCAGTGGATGTGATAACGACCGTCAAGGATGTAGAACGCCTCGTCGACAGCATCGTGCACGTGGAGGGGAACGTGATCATCTGCCGGGGAGTCGCTGACCAGCAGACTGAACGCGCCGCCAGTCGCGGCGGAAGAAGCGAGGAGCGAGCCTCCGGCGCTAGGAACCGGCCGACCGTTGCCCGCAGTCACGACAAAGCCCGATCTGATCACGGCATCAGGCTACGGCGGTACCGCGCCTAGATGCGGAGACACCGAACGACCGTTCGTGGGGAAGGGAGTCGATAGCGTGTCCCCCATTGAGGTCCGGGAGTTCGTCGAGGCCGACTGGCCTCAGGTGTGGCCGATCGTCCGGGAGGTCGTCCGGGCCGAGGACACGTTCCCGTACGACCCGGCGATGACCTCCGAGCAGGCGCACGACATCTGGGTCGTGCCTGCGCCCGGAGTGACCGCGGTGGCGGTCGACGGCGATCGGATCGTCGGCACCGCGCACGTGCGGGCGAACCGGGCCGGACGCGGGTCACACGTGGCGACGGCCAGTTTCATGGTCGCCGCGCACGCCCGGGGTCGCGGTGCGGGCACCGCGCTCTGCCGGTTTGCGCTGGACTGGGCGCAGCGCCACGGGTATACGGGGATGCAGTTCAACGCCGTGGTGGAAACCAATCACGCGGCGCTTGAGATCTACCGGCGGCTCGGCTTCAGCATCGTCGGCACGGTTCCCGGCGCCTTCGACCATCCGGAGTTGGGCCGGGTCGGCCTCCACATCCTGTACCGCGAACTCTGATCGGCCTGGCGGGCACATGCTCGCCGCGAAAGGCGACCGGAGCCGTCAGCGCAGGGCGCGGAAGGAGTCGAGGGCTCTGACGATCTCGCTGGTGAAGCTGCCTCCGCCGTGGCCCGCGTCATCGAGGACGACGAGCCGGCTGTCTGGCCACGATCGGTGCAGGTGCCATGCGGTGTCGAGAGGTCCGGAGACGTCGTAGCGGCCATGGATCAGGACGGCCGGGATGCCGGCAAGACGGTGCACATTTTGCAGAATCTCGTCCTCGGCGAGGAAGCAGCCGTTGCTCCAGTAGTGCGTGACCAGCCGTGCGAAGATCAACTGGAAGTCCGGGTCTTCACACTGAAGCCTCGGCGCCCACCCGGGCATCAGCGACATGTGGGTGTCTTCCCACACGCACCAATCATGCGCCGCGCGGAAACAGACGTCTGGGTCGGGATGGGCGAGTATCCGCGCGTAGGCGGCGGACAGGTCCCCGTCGCGCTCCGCTGAGGGGACGGTGGAGGCGAACCGCTCCCACTCGCGGGGAAAGAGGCGTCCCATGTCGCGGGTGATCCAGTCGGTCTCCCGCCTGGTCCCCGAGGTGACCGCCGCGAGCACCATCGCGATCACTCGTTGCGGGTGCCGCTGGGCGTAGACCAGACCGAGTGTGACGCCCCAAGAGCCGCCGACGACGACCCATCGGTCGATCCCGAGGTGCTCGCGCAGCCGCTCGATGTCCTCGAGCAGCTGCGACGTCGTGTTCGTCGACAGGTCAGCGCCTGGGGCACACGCCAGCGGGCGGCTACGACCGCACCCCCGCTGGTCGAAGAGCACCGCACGGTACGCGCGCGGGTCGAAGTTACGACGTGGCCCAGGACGGCACCCGCCTCCTGGACCGCCGTGCAGGAAGACCGCCGGGGTTCCAGCCGGGTCACCCACAGCCTCCCAGTACAAGGTGTGGCCGTCGGTGACCTGCAACATGCCGGACTCGTACGGCTCCACCGCCGGATAGGGCTCACTCATCAGGCCAGTCTGCAACATGTGTCGCCCGCCGTCGCTGGGAACGACATGAAGAAGCTCTTGGGTTCGGACCCGTCCCGCGGTGGGAAAACAGCGCTCGAAGAATGCTGCCCTGTCGATATGGTCGTCCTGCGGACTCGCGGCAATGGTGGCCGCCGCACAAGACCCGACGCTGGTCGGGCGCGCGGTGAGCATCGCAGCGTAAGTGTCGTGAACTCGACAGTACGGACGTTTCCGCCGACAACAAATGTCCGTGCTGTCGAGTTCACGACGTGCACGATCGCTGGGCAGGTAGTGCTGGAGGTGTCCGGTCGGGCCAACCCCGACGGACTCCGGCACCAACCACCCGAGCCCACACAGATCGCTGCCAATCGCCGCTGGCCGGACTAGGGCGCGCCCGAACCTCCTGGGCGCCTTCGTCCGCTCCCGGCCCTCAGACCGTGAACGTGCACCCGACGTTCCTGACACGAGAGCAGCGACGATCACCCGATTGCCGCCAACAGCAGATACCCGGTGTCACTTCAGTGAGGACCCGGAAAGGATTAACCCGGCGAAACGGACCCACCCAACCTCCCCGTACGGCAGAGGCCACGGCGCGAGGACGTGCCGATTGGCGAGCCCTCAGCGTTGTCAGAAGTGACGTGGTCCCCGAGGTCCGAGACACTGAGTTGCATGGCCGGTGACCTTTATCTTGGCCGACTTGATGCCCTCGCGCGGACCTGGCAGGTCTGGGACGAGCTCGGCCGCGGCTTGGCCGCGCAGCAGTGGTCCACATCGACCCGTTGACCCGATTAGGATGTCGCTTGCCTCTACGCGCATGTCTCGGTGTTTCCGGTGGTTATGAGCGTCCCACCACCGGTGCGCAACGGTCCGGTCGGAGAGCCGTTGACGGCCGTCGAGGTGCTGCGGCGGTTCAACGCGCCAGGCGGGGTGGCCACGACGATGGCCAGCACAGTCGCACACGCGGTTGTCCGGGAGGCCGCTGAACACAGCCGAGCGCAACTGGTCGACCGGTTCATTGTGCAGGGCTCACGTGCACTCGACGGAGTAAACATTCAGCCCTCTCTTTG
>QHBZ01000261.1 GCA_003244055.1 Pseudonocardiales bacterium
ATAACCCAGCCGTCCGCCTAATGACGCACGTCGTGAAGCCGAGGAGACCGGTCTGGGCCCGAGCTGGCGAGGCCCGCGTCGCGCACCAGGCACGGGAACACGGTGCTGACGTTGTCGCGCAGCAGCCGGGTGCCTGTTGTGGAGGTGAAGAAGCTCGTAGCGCTTGGCGCGTGGTGATGGGCTCGTCCGTCGCGGCGATGTCGTCGTGCATCGCGGCGTCGGGCGTAGTCGGCGAGCGCGTCGACCGTGCTCGGGTGCACCGGGATCTGGCGGGACTTGCCGTACTTGCTGTTGCGGATGGTGAGCAGCCCCTGCTCGAGGTCGACGTCATCGCGGTCGAGTCGGACGGTTTCACCGGCCCTCATCCCGGTGACCGCGACGAGCCCGATCAGGGTCTGGTAGGTGTCGGCGCGATGGGCGCTGTGCAACCGACCGGCCGCCGTCAGGAGCCGGGTGATGTCGTGCTCGGTGTAGATGTAGGGCACGATCCGGTGGCTGCTGGGCGCGGGGATCAGCCCGGGCGGGGGGATCTCGGTGGCGGGGTCCAACGCAGTGAGGTAGCGGGCAAAGACACGGACCGTGCTCAGCCGGACCGCCCGCCATGCGGGTGCGGCCTGCGACGGTTGCTTGGCCCAGTGCAGGGCATGCTCGATCGTCAGGTGCTCGGCGCCGACGGCGTCGAGGTAGTGCGGCGAACTGTGCGAGCATCTGCCCCTGGTAGAAGAGCTTGTAGCCCATGGCCCGCCGGGTGAGCAAGTAGTCCGCGGCAGCGGTGCGATAGTCGATCATCGTTGAGTCCCCGGCCAGGGGGTGACGAGCCCGCGCAATGCACGATGATCGACTTTGGCGTAGATCGCAGTGGTCGCGATGGTGCGGTGGCGCAAGACTTGCGCGACCTCGGGCAGCGACGCACCCGCCTGCAGCATCTGCGTCCCCGCCGTGTGCCGCAGGCGATGGGAGCCGAAGCTGCCCAGCCCAGCCCGTTCACTGGCTGCCCGCACCACCTCGCCCACCCCGTCCGGGGTGAGTCCGCGTAGCGGAGCGCACGCGCGGAGGAACACCTCACGCTCGGGCCGTCTGGGACGTCCCCGCCGCAGGTAGGCAGCGATGGCGGTGCCAACGTCGGCCGGCAGCGGCAGGCGTTCCTCGGTGCGTCCCTTGCCCCGCACGACGATTTCGCCGGCCCGCCAGTCGATGTCGTCGAGGCGAAGTGCGGAGACCTCGGCGGCGCGCAGCCCGAGCCTGATCAGCAGCACCAAGATCGCGTAGTCCCGTTGGCCGAGCGCTGGCCGACGGTCGCAGCTGGCCAGCAGCGCCGCAACCTGCTTCGACGTCAGGCCGCGGGGCAACCCGGCGCCGCTCCACCGGGCAACGGAGGGAACCGCGCCGGTCAGTGGCGCGCTGATCAACCCCTCGACCAGCGCGAAGCCGAGGAACGACCGCAACCCGGTAGCCAGGCGTTCGGCTGCCCGGACGCTGATCTGCTGGCATTGCGACGTCATGAACCTGCTGATGTCGGCAGCGGTCAGCTCGTCGAGTCCGCGACCTGCGTGGACGGTTAAGAACAGCGTCACCACTCGCCCGTAGTTGGCGATCGTGCACGGTTCGAGGCCACGCTCCACCATGAGGTACTCGCGGTACCGCTCGACCAACAGTTGTTGCTCAGATCGCGGTTGTCCGACAATCGGTTCCTGGGCGACGCCCACGTCCCGCAGGTAGTCGACCATCCAAGCCAACATCTTCGGCGTGGGACGCCGCCCCGACCACCGAACAGTGCCGAGGAACCGGCTGATCAACTCCGGACTCAGTCCCTCGGCGGTAACCCCGCGCTGCTGCAAGAACCGGCTCAGTCCGCGGGCCAGCCGCATGTGCAGTTCCGCGACCCGCGGCGTGTAACCGAGCGTCGTCAACCGTTCCGCCATCCCCGACGCCCACGGCGCCAACGGGCCGACCATCACCATCGTCATCGCTTCGCTCCTCTCGGAATCTCCTGAAAGGCGAAGCTTTCGCCGCGGTACCCCCCGCGACTATGCGGACTCGATCAGCCCACGACACCGCGCGGGAGCAGCACCAAGTCGGCCTGCCCGGTGCCCATGCCGCATATTCCCGGGCGCCGCATAGGAGGTGCAGTGGGACTGGGTGG
>QHBZ01000262.1 GCA_003244055.1 Pseudonocardiales bacterium
CGCGTTCTGGATGCAGACTGCGGCAAAACGGGCCCCGATTACCGCGTTCTTGCATCCAGAACGCGATGAGATGACGGGATGGCGAGCCGGCGCGGAGCGCCTCGGACAGCGGTCGGGAGCTGCGGAGTGCTCGGTGTGCCCGGCGGCGCGTATTGTGGCAGCGTGTGGCGGTTCGCCTTATTCCGGCGGTGGTGGGTCGGCCACGTGCTCGTTGTGACGTTGTGTGCGGCGTTCGTCCGGCTGGGGCGTTGGCAGTGGGACCGCTCGCAGTCACCGACCGGCGATTGGCAGAACCTGGGCTATGCGCTGCAGTGGCCGCTGTTCGCGGTAGTGCTGGTTGCGGCGTGGGCCCGATTCCTGTGGCTGGAGCACCACCGCGCCCCCGAGACGGGGTCCCAGCACCCCGAGATGGTGCCGGGCAGCCCCACGTCGGAGCCGGCTGCGCCGGTATCTCGACGTCCCGCTGACCGACCGATCCGGGAGGACGATCCTGACGATGAGCTCGCCGCGTACAACGCCTACCTCGCCCGGCTCGCCGAGCAGGACTGCTGCTAGCCCCGACCAGATCCAGACCCGACTGATCGGGTACCGGATCGCCGCCTATGCCACCGGTGTGATGCTGCTCGTCCTGACGGCCTCCGTGGTGCTGCACTACGGCTTCGGGGACCAGCGGCTGGCCTGGAGCGGGCCGGTCCACGGGTTCCTCTACATGGGTTATCTCGTCGCCACGGTTCTGGTGGGTACCGCGGTGCGGTGGCGGCCTGGCCGGATGGTGCTGGTGGCGCTGGCCGGCACCATTCCGTTGATGTCATTCGTTGCCGAGCGCAGCGTCACCCGAGAGGTGCGCAGCCGCGGGGCGACCGGACCGAAGTAGGACCTCGAGCCGGGAATCAGGTGAGCGCTGACGAGCGCCGGTCGGACCCCGGCTAAGGTGCCTCGGGTGTCGACCGTGCTGAATCTGCATCCTCCCGGTTCGTCAGCCGTCCCACCATTGCTGGCCCGGCTGGTCGATGACGCGGCGCTTTTCGCCCCGTCCCGGGTGAGCATGGTCGATGTCGTCAAAGCGCACCTCGCTGCCTGCCGCGCCCCCTACGGGGGGGTGATCGGTTTCCTGTTGTGCCCGATCTCCCGGTTCGGCGCGCTGGTCAGCGCGCTGCGCAAGGTTCGCCTAACCCGGCCGGTGGCGTTATCGCTGGTCGCCGACACCGGTCTGGGTGGGTTACCCAAGGCCATCTCCACCGCGCTGGACAACCCGAAGCTCGTCGATCTGCGGATGATCGAAGTGCCGGCACCATCGGACGTGGACTCCAACTGGCTGGTGCAGCTCACCGAGTTCGTGCCGGACGACGTGGTGCGGGTGGTCGAGCCGCGCCGCGGCCGGCCGGATTGGTTGGCGGGGGTGCGCCGGGTCGCCGAGGCCGGCTGCTGGCCCAAGCTGCGGTGCGGTGGCAGGTCCGTGGAGTCGTTCCCCAGCGTCGAGGAGGTGGCCGACTTCCTGGCCATCGCGACCAGCACCGGCCAGCCGTTCAAGGCGACCGCCGGGCTGCACTACGCGGTCCGCCATCACGACGAGAGCACCGGGCTGACCCACCACGGGCTGCTCAACATGCTGGTAGGCACGGCCCGCGCACTATCCGGTGCCGGCGCGCACGAGGCGTTGCGGTGCACCGACGCAGCAGCGCTGGCCACTGAGGCCGGTGCGCTGTCCGCGCAGACCTCCCACGTCGTTCGCGAAGTGTTCGCCTGCTACGGGTCGATGTCACTGACCGAACCGGTCACCGATCTGATCCGGCTGGGGTTGCTGCCCGACCCCGAGCAGCTGCGGGCCGCGCCATGACCGTCACGGCTTACCTTGGGCCGCAGGGAACCTTCGCCGAGCAGGCCGCTCGCACGCTGGTCCCCGGTGATGAGCTGGTTTCGGCGGTGTCGGTGCACGCGGCGATCGCCGCACTGCGAGCTCGCCAGGTGGATGCGGCGTGCGTACCGGTGGAGAACTCGGTGGAGGGCTCGGTGCCGGCGACCCTCGATGCGATGGTCGAAGGCGAGCCGGTGCTGGCGGTGGCCGAGGCCGTGCTATCGATCCGGTTCAGCGTGCTGGTCCGTCCGGGCACCAGTGCCGGTGACGTGCGCACCGTGGCCACCTTCCCGCACGCCGCCGCGCAGGTCCGTAACTGGCTCGGCAGCCACCTACCCAACGCAACGATGGTGCTCACCGCGTCTACGTCGGCGGCGGCGGTCGCGGTACTCGACGGCCAAGCCGACGCCGCGGTTTGCGCACCGGCCGCGCTGGCGCACTACCAGCTGGCTGAGCTGGCCAGCGGAGTGCACGACAAGGATGATGCCGAGACCCGTTTCCTGCTGTTGCGCCGCCCCGGGGCGGTGCCGCCGCCCACCGGCACCGATCGCACCTCGCTGGTCGCGGTGGCCGTCGACCGTCCTGGGGCACTGCTGGAGGTGCTTGCCGAGTTCGCCCTGCGCGGGATCAACCTGACCAGGATCGAATCGCGGCCGATGAAGGCCCGGCTGGGTGAGTACCAGTTCTTCCTGGACTGCGAGGGCCACGTGGCTTCTGACGCGGTCGGCGACGCGCTGGCCGAGCTGCACCGGCGGTGTACCTGGGTGCGCTTCCTGGGGTCCTATCCCAGGACCGGTGAGACCCGCCCCGGTCCGGACCCGGCCGGGTTCACCGGCGCCCGAGAATGGCTCAGCGCGGTGCGCGCCGGGCGCGGTGCGTGACGTCACTGCGGTTGGTGCTGGTCCGGCACGGGCAGACCACCGCCAACGCCCTGGGCGTCCTGGACACCCGCTTGCCGGGGCACCCACTGACCGAGCTGGGTCACCAGCAGGCCGCCGACCTGGCTCAGCGACTGGCCGGTGAACCCGTGGTCGGGGTGTACGCCAGCCGCGCGTTGCGCGCCCGCCAGACCGCCCAGCCCATCGCCGCCCGGCACCAGATGGCGACCCAGGTCCTCGACGGGGTGCACGAGGTGTTCATCGGTGATCTGGAGGGATGCCAGGCGCCGGAGGACCATCGGACCCTGCACGAGATGTACCACGCCTGGCACTCCGGGGACCTCGAGGCGGCGCGACCAGGCGGGGAGTCGGGTAAGCAGGTGCTCGATCGCTACCTCGCCGACGTCGCGGCGATCCGGTGCGCGCATCGAAGCGGCGGTACGGTCGTGCTGGTCAGCCACGGCGCCGCGACCCGGTTGACCGTCGTCGCGCTCGCGGCCAACGTCGATGGCGCATTAGCTGGCCCGCGCCTGCTGCCCAACGCCGCGACAGTGCTGCTGGAAGCCGACGGCGCCGGCTGGCGCTGCCTGCGCTGGGACGACATCGAGCTCGGTTGAGCCGCGAGATCAGCCCCAGCCCAGTTCGTGCAGCCGGTGTTCGGGAATCCCGAAGTGGTGTGCCACCTCGTGCACCACAGTCACCGAGACTTCCTCCACCACCTGCTGCTCGTCGTCGCAGACGTCTAGCAGGGCATCGCGGTAGATGGTGATCCGGTCGGGGAGCATCCCGCTGTAGTGCGAGTCCCGCATGGTCAGCGCGACGCCTTCGTAGAGCCCCAACAACTCGGGATCCTCGGGATTGCGCGGCTCCACCAGCACCACCACGTTGTCCATCGCGTCGGCGAGATTGCCCGGGATCAGATCCAGCGCGTCGGTCACCAATTCGTCGAACCGGTCCGCGGTCAGCCAGATCGCCATCAGGGCGGCGGGGGGGCTGCTGGAGTGTCGATCTGGGTCACTGGGGGCGCCGCCACCGGCACCGGTCCGGGGTTGCGCGGGGCAGCGAAAGCAGGTTGTTTGCTCACCTGAACCGGCCCCTTCACGCTGCCGGTCACCGGGGCGAAACCGGAACGGTCGGGCAGGAAAGCGCCGAGCCGGCAGTCCACCCGGCTGCTCCCCGCTTGCCAGCTCGGCATCCGCAGGGTCTCCCAGAACAGCGTGAGTCCCTTGTTCCCGACCACCGCGGGGCCCCCCGCGAAATCCTTCGCCAGCCGCGTGCACTCCGTGTTCAGCACCCGGTCCTGGGCGGCTTCGTCCGGATAACCCTTGGCGAAGGAGCCCTTCAGGTCGACGATCCCGACGATCTCGATGGCATGGGGGAGCGCGCAGTCGACCGGGTCACCCACCGTTTTGCCGTCGTTGCCGAGGCAGGTGCCGGGCGGATGCACGTCGGACTGGTCCTGGTCCTGGGCGTTGCCGGTGGTGGCGAACAGCGTGCCGGTACGGCCGGCGGACTGTACCCCGCAGCGCAGCGTGCGGTCTCCGCGTTGCCAGCCGGCCTCGCTGGGTTTGATCGCTCCCACGGTGAACCGGCCGAACGGGTCGAAGTGATCGGCCAGTGCCTGGGTGGTGCGCTCGGTGCA
>QHBZ01000263.1 GCA_003244055.1 Pseudonocardiales bacterium
GTCATTCCGTCCCATGCGCGGAACGCTCTACGGGAACGCCGCAGGTCAGAGCCGGTACGCTCAGGAGGGCGCCCCGGAAGACCCGCCCGGTGAAGATTCTCGCTCGGGCACGTCATACGACACACCGCGGGACGGGGGCCGGACGACCCTGTACCCATCGCGTCGAACCTTCGCGTGAGGGGCCGCCAGCACCACTGGCTCGCCCGGGATCAATGTCGAAAGGTTCGCATTGTGCAGGGCTGGGTGCACCAGCTTGACAGCGCAAACGACTAGGAGACGATCGGCAATCTTGACGGCGTGACACGGATCGAGACCATTGCTCACCCCCTCGAATCGCAGCGGCACCCAACAACATCCTGATCTCGCCGTCGCGATGGCCTGGCAACTGACGCCGACGCCGACAAACGAGTTCGTCGGCTCAGGCGACCGGCGACAGCGGCGAGGTGCACCGCCAGCTCGGGGGTGTCTCGAACGCGATGGTGCGGAAGCTCCGTCCCACACGGACATCGGCAGCCCGGAACTGGACAAGCTTGCAATGCTTGACCCGTCGCGTTAGCCGACCCAGGTCACGCTCAGCACAACGACGCGGCGTTGGTCCTCCAGGATGAGGTAGACGGCGATGCCTTCGCCAGCCCCGCCGAACACGATCTTGCGCATGTTCCCATCCGGGTTGTCGTCACGGTACGGAGGAGCGTCCCACGGGGTCAACTCAACAAAAGTGATCAGCTCGGCGTAGTAGATCAGCGCGGCGCTGGGCAGCCCGCCGACTTGATCCCGCGCCTCGGGCAGGATCTCATAGGAATACACCCAGTCAGCGGCCCAGCCTCGCGTTGATCTCCTCTTTGTGCACCTCACCGGACACCGTGGGTAGGGCCTGCCCGTTCTGCAGGCGGGTGACCTGGGACAGCATGCGCCGATGTGCCTCGACGCCCTGCCGTTGGGTGATGTCTGCAATCTTGCGATATGTATCCAGCACGGTGAGTACACCCGTCAGGTCCAGCGTGCGGGCAGCCCCATCCATCTCCTCGGCGTAGCGCCGTTCGAACTCCGCTCGCTCCGCATCTACGAGAGCGTCCCGGATCGCGCGCGGAGTGTGCGCCGAGAGCAGGGCCGGCACTGGCGCCGCGGTCGGTGGTAGCGAGGCAGGTGATGCCATGCGCACACCTTAGGCCTTATCGTCCACACGAAGGGTCTGCACCGCCGATGGGGCCTGAAGAGCGGGACAACTGGGAGACGTAGTGCTGAGCTGAGGGTGGTGACGCCGTCCGGTGCGAGTGGCGCCAGTGATCAGGATGCGCCGTGACACGACGGCGCCACTCCACCAGCACGAGAACACTCGGCACCGGAACACTCCGAACGGCGACGCCCCACAACGCGACGGTGTTCGCGACCACTCTCACCGGGACGCACGGCGCTGGCTGACGCTGGTATTCGCGGTGGCATCGCCCGTCGTGCCGCCGCCTACCGCGGGTGCTCGACGAGTCGGTAGCCGGCGCCTGTCATGTCACCGAGCAATACGCGAACAACTCGATCGAAGCCGATCACGGAGGGCTGAAGTCCCGGCTGCGACCGATGCACGGACTGAAACAGCTCCGCTGCGCGCGAGTGATCAGCGCCGGGCACGCGTTCATCCAGAACATCCGCCGCGGGCGCTACGAACTCGGGGCCGAGGAGGTCATCAACCTACGGGTCCCCGCCGCCTTCAACGAGCTGACCCTGGCAATCTGACCAACCGAAATTAACGATCTCGCGTGCCCCGACGTAGCACAACGCAACAGCCCCATCCGAGCCGCGTACGCCGTCTACCACTTAGTAGTCGGAATGAAATAAGTTATTCATCTGGGACAATTGTTAAGCCCGTGACCTGCGATGATGCCGCTCATGATGGATTTGTTACTTCATTACGGCTACTTACGAACTGAAGGATCACCATCGGATAAGCCGGCGGACGGTCAGCGACGTGCTGAGTGAATAGTGATCCGATCCAACGCTCCCCGCCGTGCCGCCATTGCGGCATCCGTTGGATGACGCAATGGACTACTCGCGATCTGCTTCACGTGGTAAAGCTACCTTGGCGGATGTACTACATCGGTGCGTGACCGCCGCTGACAGGAGATACGTAGTCGTGAGGACACCGACGCGAGGCTCGGTGAGCGTGGTGCCCGGCGTCATCGTCGGACGGCGGCGTGAGCTAGGGGCATTGCGCGCTTGGCTCGACGCCGCCCGAGGTGGAGCCGGTCGGCTCGTCCTCTGCGCCGGCGAGCCCGGCATCGGCAAGTCCCGGCTCGCTCAAGAGTTCGCTGGCATCGCCCTCGCCGGCGGCACCACTGTCGCCTGGGGACGGTGTGTACAGGGCGAGGGCGCGCCCGCGTTCTGGCCCTGGCGCCAGGTACTCCGCTCGCTTGGAGTCGACGCCGACGACGTCCTCGCGGCGGATGTCGAGTCCCCGGAGGACCGGTTCCGAGTCTTCGACGATGTGAGTGAGGCGGTGCTCGCTGCCGCGGACAGGGGCGGTCTCGTCATCATCCTTGATGACATCCATTCGGCTGACGAGTCATCACTGCTGGTCTTGCGCCACCTGGCTCACCAGATGACTGGCTTTCCCCTGCTCGTGTTCGCCGCTTTCCGCGACGTCGAGCCGGCGAGCATCCTTCCACGCCTGGTCCCCGACCTCCTCCGGTCACCGTCGGTCGAGCGCCTTGCGCTGCGGGGCTTCAACCTCGCCGAAGTGCGCGAGCAGCTGTCGAGAATGACCGCGGGTGATTCCGCGGTCGACGCCCGTGCCGCGCTCGACGTCACCGGTGGCAACCCGTTGTTCGTCCGGGAGGTCGCTCGGGCGATGGCGGACGGCACGTGGCGTCCGGACCGGCCGCCACGTAGCGTCCTCGACGTCGTGCGGGTACGGCTCGACCGCGTCTCCCCGGAGTGCCGTCGGCTCGTCCAGGCCGCGGCCGTAGTCGGGCGGGATTTCCCGCTCCCACTCGTGGCGCGGGCCCTCGATGAACCGGTCGCACAGTGCCTTCCGGTCCATGCTCTCACCCGTGAGGCGGTCGAGGCATCGCTCACGACAGCAGATCGGACCGCGCTCCACCGCGCCGTCGCCGAAGCGATTGAGGCACACTTCGCAAGCGACCTCTCCGAACACCTCACGGACATCGCCCGGCATTGGTGGCAACTGGCTCCGTACGACGAGGGCACCACCGCCCGCACGTGGACCATCCGGGCAGCAGGCGAGGCCGTTCGACGGCTCGCCTTCGAAGAGGGCGTCCGTCTTTACCGCGCCGCGCTGGCCTTACCAGCGCCACCGCTAGCCGCCATCGAGCGCTGCCAGGTGTTGATTGCGCTCGGCCGGGCCGCCTATTTCGCGGGAGACCTCCAGGGATGCGTAGATGCCGCAGCTACCGGCGCAGAGGCTGCCCGCACGGCGCACAACCCGGAGCTCCTGGCCGAGGCCGCGCTGGTCCTCGAGGCAGTAGCCGACGCTGACGTCAATGCCGTCGCCAGGGAATTGTGCGAGCAGGCGCTTGCGGGGCTCGGCAACACGGAACACAAGGCGTTGCGGGCACGACTGCTGGCCCAGCGCAGTCATCTCGCGTTTTACGACGGGGAGCAGGAGCGCGTCCAGGCCTTGAGCGCGGCGGCCCTCGAACTCGCCCGTGCAGCGGGCGACGACCGAGCTCTCGTAGAGGCATTACACGCCCGGAAAGAGGCCTGCCCCGGACCGGCCGGCCGGTCCGAGCGCATGCTGGTAGCCAGCGAGATGCTCAGGCTGGCGGAGCGGACGAACAGCGCTCGTTCCGCGATGTGGGGCGAGCTGTGGCGGATCGACACGTTGATGGAGAGTGGGCGGCTAGCGGCGGCCGCGGACGAGCTTGCTGCGCTGAAGATGGCCGTCCAGCGGGTCGGCGGCCCGGTCAGCGCGTGGCATCTCGACAGGGTGGCCTCGTTCATCGCCCAGGCGCAGGGCCGGTACGCCGACGCCAGCACCACCGGTCGTCGGGGATTCGCCCGGATGAGCCCCGTCGAGCTTCGCCCGGCACGGGGTGCGTATTTCGCGCTTCAGTGCGCGCTTGCCGGCCACATCGGAGTCACCGACGAGACGATGGAGTTCGTGCGAAGTCCGTTCGAGCCTTTGCCGCTGTTCCGCACGATGGGTCCGCTGACGCGCTCGCTTCTGCTCCTGTACGCAGGGCTGTCCGACGAGGCCGCCGCCTCGTACCAGCAAGCAGGACCCGTGGAAACTTGGTCTCCCCCGCCGTTTCATGTCCTGCACACCTACGTGTGCGGTGCCCGCGCCGCTGCCGACCTCGGCCGGCGCGAGGACCTGTCGCTGCTACTCGACCGGCTCGACCCGTTCCGCGGCGAGCACGTGGTCTGCGAAGGGGTCGCCTACATGGGTCCGATTGAGCTCACCCTCGGCCGCGGGGCCGTCGCTCTCGGCCGCCTCGACGTGGCCATTGACGATCTGGCGAACGCCGCTGAACAGGCCAACCGTGCAGGGGCGCACGGGTTCGTCGGCGAAACCTGCTACCACCTGGCGACGGCGCTCGCCGCCCGCAACCGACCCGGCGACTCGAACCGTGCTGCGACCGCCGCCCGAGAGGCCGACCGCCTGGCCCGCTCGCTCGGCATGTCGGCCTACGCCGAGCGCACCCGCGCGCTCGTCGCCCACCTCGGGGGGCGCGCGCACCTTGTAGCGTTGAGCCCGCGCGAGGCTGAGGTCGCCAAGCTGGTCGCCGAGGGCCTCACCAACCGGCAGATCGCCGAACGCCTCGTGATCTCCGAGCGCACCGCGCAGAACCATGGAGTCGAAGGCGCACGCCGACCGCTTCCTCGCGGAGAAGCTCGGGCCTGCGGTGGCCAGGGCACTCGGCCCCGAGCCCAATGGCGCATCCGAGATCGTCGGAATCGACATGGCCCGCAAGTATGTCCGCCAGCCGGTCGCCTGAGACGAGAGCGACGATCTCTGAAATCACCGTGCGCACGCCGCCCGAGGGCGGCATCGCGGAGAGTTGGGCCCGGCAGCAGGGCCACAGCATCAATGACCGGGGCAGGATCCCGGTGTCGATCCAGCGGGCCTTCGGTCAGGCGCACCAGGGCTCGCAGCTAGCGGCCGTCGGGTGACCGACCATGCTGAATTGACCGCAGCGTCAGCCCGGATGCAGCAGCATTCGACTGTGACAGAGGATCGGGGTGAGGTGCGGCGGCCCGCCATGCTGTCCCGGCTGCTCGAGGCGGTAGCCACCGCGTTCTGGATGCAGACTGCTGTAAACCAGGCTCCTTTTGAAGCAGTCTGCATCCAGAACGCGGGAACATGACACGGGTCGTTCTGCACCAACCCTTGGATTCCGGGTATCCTGGATTCATGGAAGAGCATCTGGGTTTTGTGTCGGTGCAGCAGCGCAATGGCACGGTGACCATCCCGGCGCAGGCACGTCGGGCGCTCGGTCTGGATCAGCCGGGGGCTCAGGTTGAGGTGGTGCTCCGGGACGGTGAGCTGGTCCTCGTTCCGTACATTGCGGTGCCGGCTGAGACCGCGTGGTTTTGGAGTGAGGGGCATCAAGCGGCTGAGCGCGACGCCGATGCCGACCTCGCTACGGGTCGGCACACCGACTTCGGCAATGCCGAGCAGCTCCTCACTCATCTTGAGAATCTTCACCGCCAGGCCGAGGGGTGAGGTATCGAACTAGCTCGGCGTTCGATCGCGACTTCGCTGGCCTGCCCCCGGAGCACCGGGGGATGTTCCTCACCGCGCTCCGCGATCACTTCCTGCCAGCGGTCGGCGCCGGGGCCTTCGCTGGGACACCACCATGGCCGCGCCGACTACGCATCCACCGCCTCACGGGCAGCTCGATCTACTCGTTGACGTGGAACTTCAGCTCCCCAGATGGACGCGCGACCTTTCATCTCGAACAGGGCCCTGACACGGAACCGATCCTCGTGTGGCGCCGCATCGGCGACCACGGCATTTACGGGAATCCTTAACTGCCGCACAGGCGTCCGCCGTGACGGCGCATCAACCAGTCTCCATTACTGAGGAGGTCACCCCTGATGCACAGCTACGACGTGGTGGTGCTCGGCGCCGGACCCGGCGGCGAGGTGGCGGCCGGGCGACTCGCGCAGGCCGGCCTCGATGTCGCGATCGTGGAGGACCGGAAGGTCGGTGGCGAGTGCTCCTTCTGGGCATGCATGCCGTCGAAGGCGCTCCTGCGCCCCGGCGAGCTCCTCGCTGAGTCGCGCCGGGTGCCGGGGACGGCGGAGGCGGCGACCGGCCCGCTCGACCGAGGCGCCGTGCTGCGACGCCGCGACGAGATCATCAACGATCTCGACGACAGCGCCCAGCTGCCGTGGCTCGAGGAACGCGGCATCGCGCTGTACCGCGGCTGGGGCCGGCTGGCCGGCGAGAAGCGCGTAGTCGTCGGCGAGGAGACGATCGAGGCGCGCCGCGCGGTGATCCTCGCCGGCGGCACCACGCCGACGCTGCCACCGATCGACGGGCTCGCCGACGCCCGTCCCTGGACGAACCGGGAGGCGACGACCGCACAGGCCATCCCGGCGAGCTTGATCGTCATGGGTGGCGGCGTGGTCGGGGTCGAGATGAGCCAGGCGTACTGCTCGCTGGGTGCGCGGATCACCCTGGTCGAGGGCGAGCACCGGCTGCTCCCCCGCGAGGAGGAGTTCGCGTGCCAGCAGGTGGCGGACGCCCTGGCCGAGCAGGGCGTCGACATCCGCACCGGCCAGAAGGCGACGTCGGTCTGCCGTGACGGCGACACAGTAGCTGTGACGCTCGGCGACGGCGGCACGGTGACGGGCGACGAGCTGCTCGTCGCGGTCGGCCGCACGCCGCAGACATCAGGGCTCGGGCTGGAGAGCGTGGGGATCGAGCCGGACGGCTACATCGAGGTCGACGCGTACGCCCGCGTCCCCGGCCACGACTGGCTCTATGTGATCGGCGATCTCAACGGGCGCGCGCAGTTCACCCACATGGCCAAGTACCAGGCGGCCATCGCCGCCGACCACATCCTCGGCAAGGACATGACGGCTGAGCACCTCGCCGACGGCGCGCGCTCACCGCGCGTGATCTTCACCGATCCGCAGGTCGCCGCGGTCGGCCACACGACGAGGACCGCGGGCGAGGCGGGGCTGCATGTGCGCGTCGTCGACGTCCCCACGTCGGGCAACGCCGGCGGCTCGTTCTACGGCCGTGGCGCCCGCGGGACGAGCCGCTTCCTGATCGACGAGGGGCGCGGCGTCATCGTCGGCGCCACCATCACCGGCTCCGAGGTCGCCGATTTCCTCCACGCCGCGACGATCGCGATCGTCGGCGAGGTGCCGCTCACGCGGCTGCGGCACGCGATTCCCCCGTTCCCGACCCGCAGCGAGATCTGGCTCGATCTCTTCAACGAATTGGGTATCTAGCGAGCTCGTTGCACCGATTTCGTCGGCCCGCAGCCACCGACCGATCGCTAACCTAACCGGGGTGCCGACCAGCTCTGGACCTCCCTCAACGAGCGCGGCGAGGTTTGCCAGTGCCATCCGCGTACCCGTCTCGTTGTCGGCGGTCGGCACGCTGTCGGGAATCCCCTCGTGCCTGACGAGGACATCAGTGCCGCCGTCAGCATCGGTGAGCGTGGTCGTCATGGTCATCGTCCCGCGAAGTCCGGGATCTGCGGTTTCGAACTCGAACACTTCGATCACCTGTTCGTCCGGCACGAGCTTTGCGAAGTGGCCGTGGTAGGTGTCGGTGTGGGATGCAGACTTGCCAGCCCTACCCGGCGCGTCGTACGTGAGCGAGATCCGGAACAAGCCGCCTTCGCAGGCATCGAATTCATGTACGCGGCTGCTCATGCCGGCTGGCACCCGCCATTTCGCGATCGCGCCCGCATCCAGGAGGGCCCGATATACCACTGAACGCGGAGCGCTCACGTGACGTGAGACCTGCGTCGAGTACATCTGGTCAGCCTACGGTCGGCGACGCGTCAGCCCTGGTCACGTCACGGATTCGTGACAAGCGCCGCAGGGCCTTCGCGCTAGGGTCGGAGCATGGCCTCGTGGCGCCGTCGGACAACGGCGGCGGGGCTGGCTGCCCTTGGGCTGCTCGTGCCGGCATGTGGGGCCGGGACGTCGCCGCCGGCGACCAATGGGAGGCCCGCGAATTCCGGGCAGGTCGCCGAGCGAGCGCTGTCGGCCGTACCGTCGCAGCCCCCAGGGGTCACGAGCTGGGCACCCTGGCCGGCCGCGCTGCACGATGCCCGGCACAGCGGCTCCTCGACCGGCGACGGTCCGACCAGCGGCACCGTGCGCTGGCGACGGACGTTGGAGGCGGCGGTGACTCCCGGGCCGGTGATCGGACCGGACGGCACGATCTACGCGGCGTCCAACGGCAGTGTGTTGCATGCGCTCAACCCGGCGACCGGGGACGATCGTTGGACCTTTGACGGGCACCACAGCGGCTTCAGCGATCTGTCCACCTCGCCGCTCGTGCTCCCCGACGGCACGGTGCTGTGGGGCAGCGCCGGCCGCACGCTCTACGCGCTTTCGGGCACCGGCGCGCTGCTGTGGCAGGCGGAGCTTCCCGGCCAGCCGACCGGCTGAACTTCTACAGCGATCCTCGTTCGGCCACCCATTCCATGGGCTGCCCGGTGACGCCGGCGATGCGGTCGTAGTCGGTGTCGTAGTGCAGGACGGTCGCCCCACTCAATTCGGCTGTGGCGGCGATGACGAGGTCGGGAAGCCGAAAGTTCCGGTGCTGGCTGGCAGAGGCCAGCTCGCGGTGTACGTCCAGCGCGCGATCCATGGCCTCGGTGGTGACATTGATCCACCGCTGTCCGTGGAGTGCGCCCCACACCGATTCGTAGCTGCTCGGGTTGGCGGCGTTGTTGAGGTACTCCAATGCGGTCATCTGGCAGGCCGCCAGCCGTCCCTCGGTGAGCAAGGCGGCAAAGCGCCGGCGTACCTGCGGGTATCGATCCTGTAGCACGTAGACTGTGGTGTCCGCCAGGTAGATTTCTCCGGCCATCAGGCGCTACGTGGCTGCTGCGCGTCCTCGATGACGCGGGCCAGGTCGCGTCCGGCGCCGAATCGCCAGGCCTCCGCCGAACCGGAGTAGTCCATTTCGGCGCTGTCCAGGGCGGCGACAATCTCTTTCGCTTGTTTGCGCACCGCGAACGACCTCAGGGCCTCATTCACTGTCGCGACCTTGGTCTCCGTACCGAGGATGTCGCGCGCAGCCTCGAGCCACTCGTCGTTGACGTCAATCGTGATGCGAGTCATGACTCCCAGAATACACCATGATCGGATCTATCTAGTCACCAATTGCGCTGACCATGTGGTGTCGCGCATCATCGTTTGATGCTGGATCGCATGAGCTGAAGCTGCACACGGGGGGCGTCCGCGCCCGCTCCGGCAGGTCGCGTTCTCGGAAACCTGCGATGCCCGCTGGTCACTACGGACGGGCGTCTGGCGCGTACCGCAACGGCACAATTCGGCCTCACCGCGACCCACGTTCCGACGAGTGGCCGGTGATCTTTGGCGTGCCGGTGCCCTCGGCCACGAAGGTATAGCGCCACGCCACGGTGCCGGCGAACGGCTCGGTGCGTGCGAACGCGAACTCCTCGCCGGGTTCGCGGCGAACAGCCGTCGCCAGGTCGTCGCGAAAGCGCCGCCACAGCGCCAGGCTCGGCTCGAACGACTCCGCGCTCGGCTCGAACCCGGGCACCGCGCGTCGGGATATCCCCGGACATGGCAAGCGTTCGAACCGTGCCTGCTGATCGGCGCGCCGCACAGAGATCCGAACTCTCACGTGGGAATCTGCGCCCTGCGACCGGCATTCAGCGGGCTCAGCGGGGCAAAAGCGGTCCGATAACCCCGCTGAATGCGCAGGGGAGAGGCGATGCGGCAGCTTGTGCGGGAGGGACTCCATCGATGCACGCTCGGGTACAAGCGTCGGCGCATCGGCGCTTCGGGGCCGATGCCGATTGTGGCCGGCTGCGTCCTGCTCCTCGCCGCCCTGGCCTCGACCGGAGCGTATGTCCAAGAGCCGTCCACTCGACCCGCGTCAACCGCCGCTGCGCCTCCGGCAGCTCTGCGCGGCATACCCGCGACCACGTCGCAAGCGGTGCTCGTCACTGCGCCCAACGCGAGCAGCACGACGGCGACGATCGAGGCCTGGCAGCGGGCCGGGAACGGCTGGAGACCCATCCTGGGGCCGGTCCCGGCGCACATCGGCGCTGACGGGATCGGTCAGGCCAGCGAATCGACCTCGCGGACCCCGGCCGGCCTGTTCAGCCTCACCCAGACTTTCGGTCGAGCTGCCAACCCCGGCACGCGGCAACCGTGGTTTCATGCCTCCACCAGCGACTGGTGGGTCTCCGACGTCGGGTCGCCCGCCTACAACACCCACCAGACGTGCGCCCCGGGTACGTGCCGCTTCAACGAGAAGGCGGGGGAAGATCTCGGCCGGGCCGGTGCCGTCTACGACTACGCGGTGGTAATCGACTACAACCGCTGGCCAGTCCACCCGGGCGCCGGCTCGGCGTTCTTCCTCCACGTCACCAGCGGCCGCCCCACGTCGGGATGTGTCTCAACTGACCGGGCCGTGGTGATCGCGATCCTGCGATGGCTTGACCCGCGCCAGCACCCGGTGATTTCACTCGGCGTGCGCTAACACATCAGTAACGGGTGTGCTCATTCCTCGCCCCGGGCACCGGCCCGGGTGCGGGCCGGATCGACTTCCCGTTCGGGGTGCCGCCGGAGGTATTCCTCCTCGAGTAGCGCGGTGCGGCTGGTGTGTTCACGCAGCGCATCGGATCCGCCGTGCAGGAAAGTGCCGTGGCGGGTCGTGTGCAGATGCTCCAGCTCGCGGAGCAAGTCCGTCTCTGCAAGATTCTCGGGGGGAACACCTGGCACGTCGTCCTCGTCTGACGGGATAGTGCGAGCCATACCGGGCGGCCCGTAGCAAGTTCGGATGCGATCGGAGCACTTGCCCCGTTGATTATGCCTGCCTCAGCCACTGCAACAGCGCCCCTCTACGCGCTGGACAACCCAACCAGCTATGTGGACCCCACGGGGCGACCGGACTTCCTGGTCGTGCTGCTGATCGCCTCCATCGTTGGCGCGATTCTCGGGGCGGTGGGTGCGGCGGCCAACCGGGTGAAGGTCTGGGACGAGGTCTTGCTGTGGGTGGTCGGGGGGTTGATCGGCGGCGTGCTCGCAGTCCTCAGCTGGACGGGCATCATCCTCGGTGTCTGGGCGCCGTTCGAGCTCGACACGAGCGTGGCCGCCACCGTCGGTCTGATCCTCTTTGGGACGGCGGGCCTGCTCGGGGCCGTGTTCGGCCCGCTGCTGGACAACACGGATAACCCGGTGGCGTGGTTGTTCAGCTTCCTCATCAAATTGGTGCAATCGCCGCTGCTGACCACCGTTGGCCTCGTCGCAACGCTGGTCGTGGCGATCGGGGGCGGCAACGTGGACTTCCGCCGGGGCATGCTGTTCATCGCAGTGGGTCCCGGTGGCGGCGCACTGACACTCGGTGCCGTCGCCTGGACCCAGTCCGGATGCTTCAACCCGGACGGGACCGTGCCGGACAACCTGGCCCGGCACGAGTCGACGCACAGCCGGACCGTGGCGGCCATCGGCGAGCTCGGCTTCTACCTCACCTACGTCACGATCGGCGCCATCTGGGGATCGGCGCAGGGCGGCTCCTGGAACAACCTCAACCCGGCCGGCTTCGGCAACCCGTTCGAGAAGACGGCGCACACCTTCACCGGCGACCCGGCCACTCCCCGTTCCGGCGGCCCATCGACTCCACCAGCTCCAGGGTGATCTCGTCCAGGGAGTCCACGACGACGTCGGCGAGGGCAAGTGCATCCTCGGACGGCGGAAAGGCGGCATGGGGCACGGCGAGCACTCCTAATCCGGCGGTAGCGGCTGACCGCAGCCCGTTGCTTGAGTCCTCGATCGCTATCGCCTGCAGTGGGTGCACACCAAGCCGCTGCACGACGGTCTGATACACCTCAGGCGAGGGTTTGCCGGCCCCCACCTCCTCAGTGGAGAGGCTGACCTGAAACCGATGTGCCAACCCAGCTGACTCCAGCACACTGTCGATCAACCGCCGCGGTGAGGACGAGGCGAGCCCGAGCGGCCAGCGGCGTCCCAGCCGCTCGACCACCTCGACCGCGCCCGGGATCAGAGGTAACCGCGCGTCGTACCGGGTGGCCAACCGGTCGATGACGGTCGCCGCTACCTGATCAGCCTCGGCGGGTACGCCCACCGTATCGATCAGATACGCCGACCACTCCGCCGTGCTCATGCCCTGCATCGCCCGGGTCGCCTCGGTGGGCCAGGGCCGGCCGGCTTCGGCGACCACGCCGCGGCGAACGACGTCCCACAATTCCTCGGAATCCACGAGCACGCCGTCGAGGTCGAAGATCACCGCGTGCACCACGTTCCCGGCCATCATTGCTCCTTGGTCCTCCGGACGGCGTGAGTGGCAATCGGCGTCAGAACACTAATTGCCACTCACGGGTTACAGGTCGCCGCCCTCTTCGAGGAGGCGGTCGATCTCCCGGCGCAGCAGCCCCAACCGGCCCTCCCGCACCAGCGGGATCTCCCGCCGTCGACGGCGCACCAGCGACAGGTCGACGTTGACGGTGAGCAGGTGCTCCCTGTCCTCGTCGGCTTCGGCGATCACTTCGCCCCACGGGTCGACGATGTGTGAGCCGCCCCAGAACCGCAGCGATCCCTCGGTCCCGACGCGGTTGACGAAGACCACGTACAGCTGGAACATCCGCCCGTAGAACCGGGTGATGCCGCGCCAGTAGGACCGCGAGTCGTACCGCTCGGGGAACATGCTCTGCGCGCTGCATGCGGGCACCAGCAGGATTATCGCCCCGTCCTGGGTGGCCACGTAGGCGAGCTGCGGCTGCCACGCGTCGTTACAGACCAGGGTGGCCGCGCGGTGCCGTCCACCCAGGATCGGGAAGGCCCGGGACGACTGGCCGGGCAGGAAGTGCTTGC
>QHBZ01000264.1 GCA_003244055.1 Pseudonocardiales bacterium
ACATTCGCCGGGATCTGCGTCTGCCGGAGAGCACCCGGGCGGTGTATGCGTCGAGCCGTACCGCTGAGCGGCACCGCAACATGATCCGCGCGCGTAGCGAGGTGGTTTATGACCCCGCTGGCGCGCGGAAACTCGCCGCGGACGCGATCGAGGAGGCCGCCGGCCGGAAGAACGACCCAGCGGATCTGATCAATATCGCGTTGGAGCGGCTGGTGGAGGGCAGCTACGAGCTGCCGGCGTTCCGCACGCTCAACGACCTGGCCACTACGATCCGGGCCAGGGTCAACGAGAATGTCTTCGCAATCGTGTTGGCCCGGATCGGGGAGCTCGGGATCTCGCGGCTGGAGCGGCTGCTGGTGGTCGGGGCTGGCGGTAAGAGCGAGTTCAACCAGCTCAAGAGATCAGCTCGGCGACCGTCGTGGTCGAACTTCCGCGCGCAGTTGGAGCACCTGCGGTGGGTGGATGGGCTGGGTGACGCCCGGGTGTGGTGGCAGGGTGTGCCCCCGTCGAAGATCGCCGACTTCGCCGGTGAGGCGGCGTCAGCTGACACGGCCGTGATGGGCCACTACAGACCGGCGAAGCGGGTCGCGTTGGTGGCCGCGTTGGTGTTCAGCGCGCAGGCCAAGGCCCGCGACGACACCGCGGAAATGTTCTGCCGGCGGGTGGGCACGCTGACCAAACGCTCCCGAGACGAGCTGGAGGAACTCAAGCAACGCCACCGAGAGATCACCGAGCGGCTGGTGGACAACTACCGGTCGGTGCTCGAGCGCATCGACCCTGATGGCCCCGCCGCGATCCAGGAACGCGCCGCGCTGCACGCGGCGCGCGACGCTGTAGCTGCCGCTGGCGGGTTCGCCGCCCAGTACAGCGACATCGACACGGTCACCGCGCACCACGGCGACAACCATGTCCCGCTGGTTGCCCGGCATTTCCGCAACGACCGGGCGGCGATGCTGGCCATGGCCGGCGCGCTGGGGTTGCGGGCGACCAGTGCCGATCACAGCGTGCTGGACCTCCTTGCCCACGTTCGCGAGCACGCGGGGTTGACCCGCGACTACATCCCCGACTACATCCTGGTCACCGACGAGGTGGGTAATCCGCTGCTCGATGACCTCGGCGCGCCGCGCACCACGGTGTTCGACACCGGGTTCGCGTCGGAGAACTGGAACAAAGCGATCCGTGACCGGCGGCACCCGGGGATGTTCGTGCGCCGCCACCTCGAGGCGTGTGTGCTGACCTACTTGGCCGAGGAGCTGCGCACCGGAGACGTGGCGGTCGAGGGGGCCCAGTCGTATGCGAACTGGGCCGACCAGCTGATCAGCGTGCAGCGGTGCGCGCAGCTGCTGCCGGCGTTCTGTGGCGAAGTCGGTCTGCCCGTAACCGCTCGAGGTTTCCGGGAGGCCTTGCAGGCCAAGCTGGCCGCGCAGTGCGCGGCGACCGACGCCGGATATCCCGACAATTCCGACCTGGTGATCGATGAGGCTGGTCGGCCCAGCTTGAAGCAGTACCGGGCATCGCGCCCGACTGACACGGCACTGGCGTTGGAGGCCGCGCTGCGAGAGCGGATGCCGGAGCGGACCCTGCTCGGTGTGTTGGCCCGCACCGCGCACTGGCTGGAATGGCATCGGCGCTTCGGCCCAGCCTCCGGGTCGGACCCGAAACTGGCCGACTCGTTCTTCCGATATGTGATCGCCACGTTCTGCTACGGCAGCAACATGGGCCCGGCCCAGACCTCCCGCCACATCGCCGGGGTGTCCGCGCACGAGCTCTCGGCCACCGCGCGCCGACACGTGACGGTGGACAAGCTGAACAAGGCCATCGCCGACATCGTGAACGCGTTTATGGAGCTGGACCTGATCAGGGTGTGGGGCGACGGGTCGGTCGTGGCCGCCGACGGCACCCAGGTGGACACGTTCATCGACAACCTGCTGGCGGAGACCTCGATCCGATACGGCGGGACCGGCGGGATCGGGTACTACTACATCTCCGACACTTACATCGCGTTGTTCTCCAAATTCATCCCGGTCGGAGTCTGGGAGGCGGTGTATCTCATCCAGGGCCTGCTCGAGCAACAGTCCAAGGTCACGCCCTCCACGGTGCACACCGACACCCAAGGCCAGGCGCTGCCTGTCTACGCGCTGGCGCACTTGTTCGGGTTCGAGTTGATGCCCCGGGTCCGCAACTGGCGCGAGTTGAACTTCTACCGGCCCTCGGCCCAGGCCCGCTACCGGCACATCGACGCGCTGTTCGGTGAACCAGGCCGCAACGTCATCGACTGGGACCTGATCGAGAACCACTACCAGGACCTGATGCGCGTGGTGCTCTCGGTCGCCGAGGGCAAGATCTCCTCGGCGACGCTGCTGCGCCGCCTGTCGACCTACTCGCGGCGCAACAACTTCTACAAGGCCTTCCGCGAGGTAGGCCGAGTCATCCGAACCATCCAATTGCTGCGGTTCATGTCCGACCCGCAGCTGCGCCGGCGGACCACCGCGGAGACCAACAAGGTCGAGTCCTACAACCGGTTCTCCGCCTGGTGCCGGTTCGGCAACGCCGGAGTGATCGCCGACAACGATCCCGAGGAACAGGAGAAGATCCTCAAGTTCTCCACCCTGTTGACTAACGCGGTCATCTTCCACACCACCCTGGACATGATGACGGTGATCCGCGAACTGATCGCCGAGGGCTGGACCATCACCGCCGAGGACCTGGCCGTGCTCTCCCCGTATCTGACCTCCCGCATCCAACGCTTCGGCGTCTACGCCACCGACGAACTCGCCCTGACCCCCGACCCGTTCGACGCTCGTCTGGCTCTCAACTTGGCCACCGCCTCCTGATCCATCGCAACGGGCACCCCTCCACGCTGGAGGTGTCTCAGCGACCAGGTGGGCTCGCCGCCGCGCGAGAGCGGGGCGTTCGCTGGTGTGTGCACTTAGACCTGGTCTCAGGACTCAGCCGGCAAGTACCTGTTCGCGCAGGATGTCGGCGTGCCCGCAGTGGTGGGCCAGCTCCCGCAGCACTTGCAAGTACACCCAGCACAGCGTGCGCGGCCCGGCCCGGTGGCCGGTCACGACGGCGTCCAGCGGCATGTCGGCGACCACCGTCCGAGCCGTCGCGCAGGCCTCCCGGTAGGCCGCGGTGACGGAGGCGACGGTGTCGTCGTCGACGAGCCGGAAGGACTCGTCCGGGCTCTGCACCAGGCCCAGCTCCCGACGGGACGTGCCGCCCACGCACTCCTCGAACCACACCCGCTGCATCCACGTGACGTGCTTGAGCAGCCCGAGCAACGTCGTCGCCGACGACACGAGCCGGCGGCGGGCCTGCTCCTCGGTGAGGCAGTCGAGGGTCACCTCGAGGGCGCTCCGGCACTCTTCGACGAACTCATTGAGCTGGGTGCGCTCGTCGTCCAGTGGCACGTCGAACGAGCCCATCAGAGTCTCCCATCACGCCGCAGGCCGAGGATGCTTCGTCCTCGGCAAGGCCAGCCACGATCGTCGATCAGGGACGCAAGATCACGTAGCGACACACCCCGTTTTGAGACCAGGTCTTAACTCGTTCGCCGCGAGCGCACCGATGCCCGATAGCCGGTAGCCGGTATCCGATGTGGATAGTCAGCTCAGTGCGCTAACGGCGGAGCGAACGACCCGGGTCGATCGCCCTATCCGTCATCTGGCGGCGACCCGCCCGGCGGTTGCCCCACCACGTGACGGGGCCAATGAAGACCGTAAAGATCACAGCCGACCAGACAAGGTCTGTGCCACGCTCGCCGTCAGCAAGCGCGCGGTAGATCAGGTTGAGGAGAACGACCGTGCGTACCGGGTGCAGGCCGCCCCAAATGCGCACGCGCGCCCACAAGCCCGGCGAATAGTCGCGCGACTCCGTGTCATCGGGCCCTGTCTGAAAAACGAGGGAATATGAGGCACACCTCGAAAGATCATCACTGACGCTTGTGACCTTGTTCGGCTGATGGCGTGGTTTCTTGGGCGCTAAATGGCGTCTACTGGGTGCCGACGATCAGTGACTCGCGTGCGGTTTCGACGACCTC